>NZ_SLVT01000008.1:0-162313 GCF_004345505.1 Micromonospora sp. CNZ303
GTGCAGGACCTGTTCCTGACCGAGACCGCCGAACTGGCCGACGTGGTGCTGCCCGGTGCCACCTGGGGCGAGAAGACCGGCACGTTCACCAGCGTCGACCGCACCGTGCACATCTCCGACAAGGCCGTCGACCCACCGGGCGAGGCGAAGCCCGACCTGGACATCTTCCTCGACTACGCCCGGCGGATGGACTTCCGCGACCGCGACGGGCAACCGCTGATCCGGTGGACCGGGCCGGAGGAGGTGTTCGAGGCGTGGAAGGAGTGCTCGCGGGGGCGGCCGTGCGACTACACCGGCATCACCTACGCCAAGCTGCGCGGCGGCTCCGGCGTCCAGTGGCCCTGCACCGACGAGCACCCCGACGGCACCGAGCGCCTCTACAGCGACGGGCGCTTCCACACGGACCCGGACTACTGCGAGACGTACGGCCACGACCTCGCGACGGGGGCGGAATTCACCGAGCCGGAGTACCGGGCGAAGGAGCCACGCGGACGGGCGTTCCTGCACACCGTCGACTACCGGCCCTCGCCCGAGGTGACCGACGACGAGCATCCGCTGCTGCTCACCACCGGCCGCACCGTCTACCAGTTCCACACCCGCACCAAGACCGGCCGCGCCCCGCAACTCAACCAGGCGGCCCCGGACGTGTGGGTGGAACTCAACCCCGACGACGCGGCCCGGCTCGGCATCGCCGAGGGCGACCTGGTCGGCATCTCGTCCCCACGCGGCGCCATCCAGGCCCGCGCCCGGATCAGCGGCATCCGCCCGGGGGTCGTCTTCGTGCCGTTCCACTACGGCTGGTTCGACCAGGACCCGACCGACCGGACTCCCCGCGCCGCGAACGAGCTGACCATCACCGCCTGGGACCCGGCCTCCAAGCAGCCCCTCTTCAAGGTCGCCGCCGTCGCGGTGGCGAAACTCGCCGACAGCGGCGGTGTATTCGCACCGGCACCGACGGTCGGCGGCAGCGCGCCACCCCCGGAAACCGCCGTGCCCCCCACGGTCGGCGGGCCGGCCGCCCAGGCCACCAGCGGGAAGGAGTGAGCCGTGCACCTCGCCCACTACCTCGGTCTGCTGCACCGCACGCAGGTCAACCTCGCCGGCGCCTTCCGGCAGGTCGCCGACGCCCACGCCGAGGAACCCGACATCCAGCACCTCTGCCAGCAGCAGGCCGAGCGCTGTGACAACCACGCCGAGCAGCTGCACCCGTTCGCCGCCCGCTACTCCGAGGACGCCCCCACCGAACCGGACCGGCTGCACTCGCAACTGTTCACCGGCACCCGCACCGGCGGCATCGGTCTCCTCCGTGACCTGCACGACCTCTACCTGATGGCCGCCGAGTGCGACATCGCCTGGACCGTCGTCGGCCAGGCCGCCTACGGCGCCCGCGACGAGGACCTGCTCGCCGTCGTGCGGCGCTGCGAGGGTGAGACGGCGATCCAGCTCAAGTGGCTGCGCACCCGGATGAAGGCCGCCGCACCCCAGGCGCTCGTCGTCGCCGACTGACAGAGGGAGGCGGGCCCGGTCAGCGCAGCAGGACCGGGCCCGCGTCGATCCGGATCCGGAACAGCACGTACGGCTTGCGCCGCAGGTCCTGCCCGCGCTGGTACTTCGCCTGGCGGTGCAGTTGGTTGGCGGTGACGTACAGGTGCCCGTCGGTGGCCACCGACATGGTGTCCGGCCACAGCAGCCGCGGGTCGTGGACCAGCGTCTCGTACTCGCGGTCACTGCGGCGGCGCAACACCGCGTCGTGCTCGTAGGAGGTGAGGTAGAGCCGGCCGGTGTCGTCGGTCTCCAGGCCGTCGGAGCCGCCTCCCTTGTCGCCCTCGTCGCGTACCGTCGCGGCGACCTCGTCGTCGCCGACCGTGCGGTCGGCCAGGGCGTCGGTGGCGACGCTGTACCAGCGGCGCGACGCCAGCGGGCAGTAGTAGACGCGGGCGCCATCGGCGGCGATGGCGATGCCGTCACAGCCCATACTCACCGGTATCGGATCGCCGTCGGCGGGCCGTTCGAGGAACGGCCGGCCCTCGACCACCGGCCGGAACGTCTCCAGCGGCTCCGCCTTCGTCGACGGGTGCTCGTGCAGCCGCCGCCACGACTCCCCGGTGGCCAGGTCCACCACGATGATCCCGTTCGGGCCGGAGTCGGAGGAGTCGGTGATGTAGGCGACGCCGGCCTCACCGCGGCGCAGGTCGAAGCGGACGTCGTTGAGATAGGTGCTGGACAGCGCCACGTCGGTCGGGAAGGTGATCACCTGGGCGACGGTGTCGGTGTCCAGGTCGACGCGGACGAGCTTCGGTCCGCCCGGCTTCGTGGGCTGGAACATCGGGCTGCCGGTGTCGAGCACCCACAGCCGGTCGGCGGGGTCGACCACGATGCTCTGCACCGACACGAAGGCATGTGCGTCGTCGTCGGCCGACGGGCTGTTCCACGCCTGGTCGGGAAACGGCACCTCGGCGCCGTCGCGCAGCTCGACCACGGTGGCGGGCACCTCGTCGCCCCACTTCGGGAAGTTCACGAAGATCCGGCCGGTGTGGGAGACGCTCACACCGGTGGGCATCGGCCCGGTGAAGGTGTGCACCACCTCCAACTCGCCGACCGGCTCGTCGCCCACCGGGCCGGTCACCGCAGGGCCTTCAGGGCGACGGCGGTGACCGCGCCGTAGGCCAGGTGCGGGACGAGGTCGGTCACCCAGTCGGCAGCCGACCACGACCGCGGGTCGGTGACCTTCAGCGCGGTCATGGGAGCGTTGGAGGCGAGCATCGCCAGCCCGGTCAACGCCAGCGCCGACACCGGAGTCGACAGCCGCCGGCCACCGGCCGCAGTGAAGATTGCGGCGGCGGCCACGGAGGTCGCGTAGCCGAGCAGCGGTCCGAGTCCGGACTTGCGGGTCTCAACGGTCTGCTGGTTGCCAAGGTCGACATGGGCCAGGTCGGCCAACCGGCCGACGCTGTCCTCCCCGGCGCTGCTGGCCGGCCGGGCCCGCACCGCCATGTCCAGGTAGGTGACGGCGTTCAACGCGGACGCACCGGCCGCGCCGGCGATCAAGGCTCTACTGGTCGGCGTCATCCACGTCTGCTACCCCACCGGGCGACGATGACACCCGCGTCCGCCCGCAGTCATCACAAGCCGTGCGCACCGTCCCGGTTCGCACCACGGCACGTGGCCGCAGTGACGGCGGCGGCGGATCTCGACCAGGCACTCTTCGCGGCTGAGCACTCTGTCCTGAGCCGGTTGACGTTCCGGTGGTGCGCTTTAAGCATCGGGTTCGACCCGCTGTCGACCCGAGGCCACCGGCCCCGCACCGGCAACGTCACCAGGGCAGGGCGTACCGAGGTGAGTGCCGTGCGGACGGGTGACCGCCTCCGAACTCGCCGGGCTGCCCGAGGTGCCCCGCCTACGCGGTCGCCGCGCTCGGGGTGTCCGGTCCACCACCGGACGTGGTGCTCTCCGGCACCAACCAGAGCGCGAACGCCGTCAAGCGATCCTGCACCCGGGACGGTGGGCGCGGCGCCGACCGCGGCGAACAACGGCGACCCGCGCTTTGGCGGTGTCGCTGAACATGCTGTCCGCAGCGGCGGCGAGCGAGGGCAGCGGCGGCGCCGCGAGGGCCGTGCTGGAGACGGTCGACGAACAGTTTCGGCACTGGTCGACCGCCGACCTGGCGAGCCGTCTGCTGCCGTGGCTGCTGGACGCGCAGCCCGGCACGGTGCAACCTCAACGTTCCGGTCTGCCGGCCGGTGCGGGAGACGCCGTCGGTAGGGGATCGCCGGCCCCGCCGCTCCGGCCGAGCCTGTGTCTACCGGCGGCGGTGGTCCTCGGCGGGGACGCCCTCCTGGTTCCGACTAGGTGCCGCGGGCCTTGCGGGTGCTGCCGTTGTTGGCCTTGCGGATGGCGTCGACGAGGGCGGCCTTGTTCATCCGGGACCGGCCACGGATGTCGAGCTTCCTCGCCAGGTCCATCAGGTGTTCCTTGCTGGCGTTGGCGTCGACCCCACCGGCGGTCCTGCCGGAGGATCCGCGGCCGCCGGCGGCCTTCTTGTCGCTCGGTCCCTTCCTGCCCTTGGCCTCCCAGTGGTCGCCCACCTTCTCGAAGGAGTGCTTGACGGCCGCGAACGCCGTCCGGTGAGCGCGCTCACCCTCGCCGTACGAGTCGACCGCCGAGTCGTGCGCCTTGGCATAGGTGTCCTGCGCCTTCCTCGGCGAACGCCTCAGGGTGCTGGGCATGTCCTTGCGTGCCGGCATCGTCACTCTCCCTCCCGTCGGCCTGTCGATGACGTGCCCGCGCGGTCACCACACCAAACACCCTTTCGGCGGGTCAGGGGCTGCGGCTCCCCTTCGCGCTTCTGCGGCTCGCGAGGGCAAGGGCGGCAGCAGGACACCGCTCACAACAGTGAGGAGACTGCTCATACGGATCAGGTACGAACTGACGGGCTACGACCCCTCGTGCTGCAGAACGCCGGTCCCGACCCCGACGGCTTCCTCGACTCCTACCGCGACACCTCGCCGACCGCCTCCGCGCTCGGTCGATCAGGAGGCCCCCTGTCCTTCGCCTCCCCGCTGAGCCGAGGTCACGGCTTCGCGTCGTCAGCAGACCGCCGTGCCTGCTCCTCGTCGCGTTGGCGGCTGAGGAAGAACGCGCCGAGCGCGCCGGCGAGGGTGCCGAAGACCACCACGGAGTACGCGGCTAGGACCAACTCCAGGACCTGGGAGAAGGTGTCGGTGGCGGCGAGCGGCTCACCGGTGATGGTGGTCAGGGCGACGTCGTGCAGGGCCCGCCCATACCCCGGGTAGGAGCCACTGACGACCAGCAGTTGCCCGGCGGCGAGGATGATCGCATGGTGACCACCGCGAGCCAGGCCAACCGGTCCGTCAGCAGCCGGCCCGCCGAGCGGGAGCCGCGGACAGCAGCGGCGACCACGCCGGTGCCGCGCGCGGCCCGCAGCGCGGTGGCGGCCCGGGCGAACCGCAGGAAGGGTACGGCCAGGAAGATCACCTGCCACCAGTTGCGCTTCCAGAACTCCCGGGCGCAGCGGCGGGCCAGCCAGCCGCGCAACGCGAACTCGGCGACGAAGACCGCCCACAGCACCCAACTGGCGACGGTGAGCACGGTGGCGAGGGGTCCGTCGCGGGTGAGGGCCTGACCGAGCACCAGCAGCAGGAACAGCAGGCCGAGGACGCCCATCGGCTTGTCCAGCCGGCGGGCGAGACCGTTGAGCCGGGCGTCGTCCTCGGCCTGCCGTGCCCGAGGCCCACTCGCCTCTGGGCGGGTGTGGTCGGTCATCGTCCGGCCCGGCGGCTCACGCCAGCCCGGATGCTTCGGGTCGGCTCGGCATGGGCAACCCGGTACCCGCTGGCCCGCCGGTCACACCGCCGCCGTCGCCCCGGTGTGTGCCGGGGCTCCTCGGGTACGGCGGAGGGAACCAAGGGAGAGGACAGCCTGATGCCGAGCACCACGATGCCGATGCTGGAGACGTACCCGAAGTCGATCAACCTGGACCGGGCGAAGCTCGCGGCGGCGATCGACGCCCTCAACGACTGCGCCCAGGCGTGCACCGCCTGCGCGGACGCCTGCCTGAGCGAGGACATGGTCGCCGAGCTGACCAAGTGTGTCCGGACGAACCTGGACTGCGCCGACATCTGCGCGACCACGGCCCGGGTACTGTCCCGGCACACCGGCTACGACGCGAACATCAGCCGCACCCTGCTGCAGGCGTGCGCCACCGCCTGCAAGTCCTGCGGCGACGAATGCGCCGGCCACGCCGACAAGCACGAGCACTGCCGCGTCTGCGCCGACGCCTGCCGCGCCTGCGAGCGGGCCTGCCGGGATCTGCTGGCCACGATCGGCTGACCACGTGAGCGGTGCCGACATCCTGAGAGGTGCCGGCACCGCTCGCGTCCGTTATCGCTTGGCCTCGTGCTTGGCCATCTGGGGTCGTTCGCCCTTGCCGACCTTGCGCAGCGCGGCGCGCAGCTGCTCCTCGGTCATCTTGGAGTTGCCCTCGATACCCGCGTCGTGGGCCTGCTGCCGAAGATCGTGCAGGCGTTCCCGATCACCCATGTCGTCCTCCCCGTGGATGCGACGGCGCTGGCGTTTCCACGCCCCTGTCGTCCGCCGCCTTCCCGTGCGGCGGCGGACGCAAACGGGGTACAGCCGGTGTCCCGTCCCGGCGGCGCGTCATACGTCGCCCGCAGGATCGGCGTTGACCGGCCCGAGAACGCGAGCGGGGACGACGAGGTACGGACGATCGGGAAGGCCAACGTCCGCGCCACCGCCTGGGCCCGCGAAAAGTGGTACGGCGGGCCGACGGGCCTATCCGGCGGTGGCGGCGGCGCGGGCGACGAGGTCGGCGAAGACCGCCGGCTCGTCGGCGTCGACGACGGGGAACCCGGTACCGGGCTCACCTACCCAGTGCATGGTGATGCCGGGGTTGTGGACCTGGTGGCCGTCGGCGAAGAACAGGTGTGGGCTGCCCTGCACGTCGTCGCGGTGCCGCTGGTAGTCGCGCATCATCGCGTGCCTGGCCCGGCCGGTGTCGAGGGCGTCGGCGAGCCGGGAGGTGTCGAGGCTGGGGCAGCCGTCGGCGATGTCGAGGATCTCGTGGCGCAGGGAGATGCAGCGGCTGTCGCGGAAGAACGCCATCCGCAGCGCGAGGTCGAGGTCCTCGGCGGCGGCTGGGGACTGTTCCTTGGCGGCATGCACGGCCTCGTTGGGCAGCAGGGTGGTGACCGGCCACGTCGCGGGGTCGGCCTGCCAGGGTTTGAACTTGAGGTCGGGTTCGAGCGCGCCGAGCACGGGCACCTCGGCTTCCAGGTACCGCTTGGGGATCGGGAACCGGTTGAGGTCCTCCAGCAGGAACAGCCGGTGGTCGAGGTGAACCCGGTCGTCGAGGCCGGCCTCGGCGCGGGCGCGCAGCAGCCGCACGATCGCGATCGTGGACCAGCCGCACGCCACGTCGGTGTAGATGACGATGGTTCCGGGGGCCACCTCAGGGCGCGCCATGTCGTCTCCTCTGTCGGTGGTGAGGGCGCGGCGCCGACCGGGGCCGGCGCCGCGCGCGAGGTGGTCGGTGGTTCAGGTGGTGAGGGCGACCTTCAGCCAGCCCGGTTCGCGGTCCTGGAACTGGCGGTACGCCTCGAGCACGTCACCCATCGGCTCGTGCTCGGTGAGCAGCTTCGCCGGGTCGACGGTGCCGTTGGTGACCAGGCGCAGCAGCTCCGGGATGTACCTGCGGTGGTGGCAGTTGCCGCTGCGGACGGTGAGGTTCTTCATCATCGCCTCGCCGAACGGCCAGGTGGTGACGTTCTGCGGGTAAACGCCGATGACCCCGAGGGTGCCGGCCTTGGCCACGGCCTGCACGGCCCACTGGGCGGCGAGGCTGGGTGCGTCACCCGGAGCCCAGGCCGGGTCCGTCTCCGGGGCGACCTGTTGGACCTCCTGGTCGAACTGCTGCGCCTGCTGGTCGGCCTGTTCGGTGGCGGGGCCTTCGGCGGGCCGTTCGGCGTCCACGCCGACGGCGTCGATGACCTTGTCGACACCGATGCCGCCGGTCATCTCGACGATGGCCTGCACCGGATCCTCGGCGTTGAAGTTCACCACCTCGGCGTGCTGCGCGCGGGCCATGGCCAGCCGGTCCTCCAGCCCGTCCACGGCGATCACCCGGCCGGCGCCCTGCAGGTAGGCCGACAGGACGGCGAGCTGCCCGACCGGTCCCGCGCCGAACACGGCCACGGTCTCGCCCGGCCGGACATCGGCCAGGCGGGCGCCGAACCAGGCGGTGGGCCAGATGTCCGACAGCATGATCGCCTGCTCGTCGCCGACCTCGTCGGGGATCGGCACCAGGCCGACGTTCGCGAACGGCACCCGGGCGTACTCGGCCTGCAGGCCGTCGAACCCGCCGGCCGCCTCCGGGCCGCCGAAGAAGGCGGTGCCGGCGCGCTTGCCACCGGGGTTGGCGTTGTCGCACTGGGCGAAGTACCCGGCCCGGCAGTACGAGCAATAGCCGCAGGCGATGGTCGACGGGACGATCACCCGGTCCCCCGGGGACAGATTGCGGACCCCGGGGCCGACCTCGACGACCTCCCCGACGGCCTCGTGCCCGAGGACGACGCCGGGACGCAGCCCGGGCATCGTGCCCCGGACCATGTGCAGGTCCGTACCGCAGATCGCGCTGGTGGTGATCTTCACGATCGCGTCGGCCGGATCCTGGATCTTCGGGTCGGGTACGTCGGAGAACCGGATGTCCCCGACGCCGTGCCACGTGACGGCCTTCATCGGATGTCCCTTCGTCGGCTTCCCCACTGACCTACCCGGTGTCATCCGACGAAACCGCCAATACCGCCGCCCAGGTTTCCGCGGGATACGTGGGGTTACCACCCGAACGGGACGAGGAACGACCGCCAACCGTTGAGGGGACCCGCCATGGCCCGACCCAGGATCGTCATCGTCTGCGCGGGGCCGCTGAACCCTCCTGTGCCGGGCGATGTCGGCGCCCTGGGGCACCTGCCGGGTCTGCTGCTGCGCGTGGCGGAGATCGCGACATCCGACTGATGCGTCCCGTAGCAAAACCGCCCGCCGCCTCAAGGACGGCGGGCGGCTGAGACCTCTTGGGTCACCCGTCGCGGGTGGCACGATCGCGGTCGGCCTCGGCGTCCGCCGTCCCGACCGGAGTGCCGTCGCCGTCGCGGGTGGCCCCGGACAGATCCACGTCGGCACCGGCCCGGGCGGCGTCCGCCGCCGCGTCGTCCGCGCCGACGACCTCCCCGCCGGAGGTGGCCCCATCGCCGTCGTCCTCGGTCAACCGCCCAGCGGCGGCCAACCCGATCGCTACGTATCTGGGCTCGGTCATCTCGTCCTCCTCAGCAACAACGACCTCCTCTTCCGCTACCCCGGGTCGCTCCGGGCACACCGCCTTCACGCGCTGTCTCCGTGGCATGCCGCAACCTCTCGCCGCCGCGCTCGGATCTCCCTACCGCCTTCCAATCGCTTGTCGACGGAGCGGCTCCCGTACACCCGGTGACCAATGACGGGGTGTCCTCCGAGTGGAGGGCCTCCAATCGCAGGTCAGGAAGGTGATGCGGGGGTGAGCATGGGTGGCATGGGGCTTCGGGGAGGCGGCGGGCGGGACCTGCTGCAACGTCGCGAGGACGTCCGGCAGGCGAACTTCCTGGAACTCTTCGTCGACCTCGTGCTCGTCTTCGCCCTCTCCCGAGTCGTCAGCCGGGTGCTACGGGACGCCACCGCAGAGGACCCGGTGGTGCAGTGGCGGTCGCTGGCGTACCTGCTGGTGCTGTCCCTGCCGCTGATCTGGTTGTGGATCACCACCGCGCACATCACCAGCTGGTTCGACCCCCGCCGCCGCAAGGTCCAGTGGATCGTGCTCGCCAGCGCGTTCGGCATGCTGATCATGGCCTCGTCCCTGCCGTACGCGTTCACCGGGAAGGGCTGGTCCTTCGCGCTGCCGTACGTGGTCCTGCACTGCGCCCGTCCGCTGATCCTGCTGCCCAGCCTGCGCGGGCACGCCCTGCGCGACCTCTACATCCGGTCGATCCCCTGGTGCGCGGTCGGGGCGGGCATCTGGGTGGGCGGCGCGCTCGTCGGCGGTGACGCGCGAGCCGCCCTCTGGGGACTCGCCGTCACGGTCGACATCGTCGCCGCCCAACTACGCTGGCCGGTATCCGGCCGGCCCCGCCTCCCGGTCAGCCCGTGGGCGATGGACAGCGGTCACCACCTGCCCGAGCGCTACCAGCAGCTGCTGATGATCGCCCTCGGCGAGACCGTCCTGGCCGTCGGCCTCACCTTCACCGACCTGCCGGACACCACGGCCACGTGGGCGGCGCTGGTGGTGGCGTACCTGTCGACGGTGTTGCTCTGGCGCATCTACTTCTACCGCTCCGGCCAGGTCCTCGCCGAAGCGGTCGCCACCGCCGGAGACCGACTGGCCGCCGGACGCGCCACCGGCATCGCCCACGTCGTCATGGTCATCGGCATCGTCACCACCGCCGTCGGCTACGAGATCGCGCTCGAACACCCCGCCGGCCGACCCGAACCCGTGTGGCTCGCCGTGATCCTCGGCGGTCCCGCACTGTTCCTCTACGGCCGCATCCGCCTGGAACGGGTCGTGTTCGACCGGCTGTCGATCCGCCGGGTCGTCGCCATCGCCGCCCTCGCGGCCGCCGCCGTACCGCTGCACCGCGCCCCGCCACTGGCCGCTTCCGTCGCCGCCGCGTTCGTCCTGCTCGGCGTCGCTGTCGCCGACGCCCGGAACGCCGCTGGACGCCCGCCCGAGAAGCCCTCACCCGCGCACTGAACCCACGACCTCTGATGTTGTCGTTGTCCAACCCAGTCCCGCGCGCTGTTGAACGGGCGTACCAAACTCGCCGATGCACACGTGGTCAACGCCTGATGCTCGGGATCCGGGTCCTTCCCGGCCATAGGCGACCATGCGCTGAGCGACCGCATGTTCGGCCAGCTCGTAGATGAGGTGCGCGGTGCTCATGTAGACCTCGCCGCAGACGGTGATCAGCGGTGCCGGTCCCGCACCCCCCAGCGTCACCGTCATGATCGGTTCGCCGACCGGAGCGCGGCCGACCACGTTCCGGACCTCATCCCCTACGACGCGCGGGCCAAGAAGGTCCTGGAGCTCACCTTCCGCGAGGCGCTGCGACTGGGCCACAACTACGTCGGGACCGAGCACGTCCTGCTGGCGCTCCCCACCATCGATCCGCCTCGACATTTCGACCGTTTCGGCCCACGGGACTCCGCCCAGCCACGGCGAGTCACGGGGAGTACGATGAGAAGCATGTAGTCCACCTCCCGATGCCAGGGATGTGGCGAATCGGCGTCGAGCGAAAGACGTTGGTCCCGGCTCCGCCTGCGGTGGGTCCGTGCAGCAGCCCGCGGCGCGTGGGCTGCCATCCGCACGCCCCGCCTCACCCGGTTCTGGTGCTGGTTCTGTGGGCGTGCCGGTCGTGAGGACCTGACACCATGAGCCATCTGCCCACGGATGCCGCTGACGCCTTCGCCGAACTCGGCCGCATCAAGCCCGGCGAGACCAACGTCGATGACGTCCTGCAACGCGTCGCCGAACTGACCAAACGCGTCCTGCCCACGCCGGTGGAGGTATCCGTCACGCTCGTCCGCGACGGCACCGCGCACACCGCGGCGTTCACCGACGACCTGGCCCGCGACATGGACGAGCGGCAGTACACCCAGGGACGCGGCCCCTGCCTGGACGCCTCCACCAGCGGCGGCGTCGTTTCCATACCCGACCTCGCCGCCGAGGACCGCTGGCCGGACTGGGCCGAACGCGGGACGAAGGCGGGAGTGGGCAGCTCGATGTCAATCGGTCTGCCCATCCAGGACGCGATCGTCGGTGCGCTCAACGTCTACGCCCGCACCCCGCACGCCCTCGACGACGACGACACCCTGAGCGTGCTGCAAACCTTCGCTGCGTACGCCGCCGTCGCCCTGGCCAACGCGCACCTCTACGACAGCACCGCCACCCTCGCCCGGCAGATGCAGGAGGCGATGGCCGGCCGCGCGGCCATCGAGCAGGCCAAGGGCATCATCATGGCCGAACGCCGCTGCACCCCCGACGAGGCGTTCAAGATTCTCTCCAAGGTGTCACAGGACTCCAACCGCAAGGTCCGCGATGTGGCCCAAGCCCTGGTCGACCGGGCAGCCAAGGCGCCCGAGGCCTGAAGGGCTGCCCCGACCCTCGATCGGCTGTCAGTTAGCACTTCAGTTGATCTTCGGCAAGCGATCGCAGCAAGGCCGCGAAGCGACCGGCACACACAGGCAGAAAGCAGAAATCCCCAGGTCACCGACCTACGGACACCGGGGGAGCGTCGGCGGTGGCCTCGGCGCGCCGCCGGGCGGCCTCGGCCCAGACGAAGGCGAGAGACTGGGACGAGGACGTTGACCAGCTTGGCAAGGGCGAGTCAGGACGCATGCGCTGCGGCGCTTCTCCGCTACGGATTCGCCGCCAAGCGCAGAGGTCTTCTGCTTCAGACGAGTGGTTCCAGAGCAGCGTCGGGATGGCTGGGACTCAATCTCGCCACGTGGTCGCTACCTCAGGTCCTGCATATCAACCCCGTAGTCGGCGCCAGGCACGACTCCCTAGAAGCCATCCTGGTTCCCACTGCCGGTTGGCCGGCACCCGTAGCGTCGGTCAGCAGGCCCCTGGGCTACCTGATGCCGCAGAACACCTTCGTCCAGTGGGACTTCTCCGCGACTGGCGATCTGGCGGCGGTAGCGGAGGACCTTGCTGATGCAGTCGCGACCTACGGCCAGCCCTTCATCGACCACTGGTCGGACTGGAACACGTTCTCCCGTGAGATCGCCAGCTCTGATCTCCTCCTTGACAACGTCCGCTTCGTCATGTTGCCGGCCGTAGCCGCAGTCAACGGCAACTACGAGCTTGCGGACCGGCTGATCCGACAGGAACGCGAACGCACGGCAGGCGAGCAGGACGCCTACTCGAATGGGTATCGCGACTTCGCCGAGAAGTTCCGCAGGGCTGTTTTGACGCACTGATCTCGGCTACTTGTTTCATTGACGTGCGACCGGGGCCCGGCCAGGCTTCGGTCGAGGCGCCCGGGCTGTCGCTCTCATTTCGGCTGCCCATGCTGGTCGTGTGGCTCTCATTTGGCCTGCGCGGCCCGGGCGTCGCCCCAGGGCGGGGAGAGGCTCAAGAGGGGTTTGCTCGGCTCAAAGTAGCGTTGCCCTCCCGGCTCGACAAGGGAGTGGGTGCACCCCTGATGTTGCGGGGTGGCACGCCGACAAGCCCCGCGGGCGTGGGCCGCGGGGGTCGGGGGATCAGGGAGCGGGGTGGGAGCAGCCGGGTGTCCTGAACGGCGTTGAACTGCGCCCAACCGCACGCAGCGACCCTCAACGGCACCCGCGCCCACCTGCTGTTCTGCGTTTGTGCAGGTCAGGATCGGTGCAGCGTCCTGCTTCACACGGAGTGCTCCACGATTTTGGGCAGCAGTCGATCGCCCTCTATGTTCGCTGGCGGGGGAGTATGTGCAGGTCAATGCAGTAAGGAGCTGTTTGATGGCCCGCCCTTGCAAGTGGGAGCAGATTGGGTGCAGGTTGGCGAAGCGGTCACCGCGGCCGAAGTGCTCACCGACTCTGGACATAGCCGATGCTTTAACCTGCGGCGATGTAGGCGAGCGGTCCGGCCTGACCTCCCAGAGAAGACCGAAGTGGTCAGCGTTGGTTGCTCCCCACCTGACTGGTGCGGCTTCTCGTCCTGAGCCCACTGAAGCCGTCCACCGGGACCGTGCTGCATCGACGTGTGGCTTTGGGTCCGCCATGGCGGAGTCGGTAGGGATTCCGGCAGCTGAGACTCGAATCCCACCGGCGGTCCTCTGACCAGGGCTTCCTGGCCGGCAACCTCTTCGGCGGTGCTGAAGTGGTCAGGCAAGCCGCATTGGTCGGTGCTCGACCGGCCGTCGAACTTGCGCACGGAGCATGTTCTGGGCGCCGCAGGTAAGAGCAGTACCGCGAGTACATCGAGCGGCTCTGGTTCATGTCCGGCCTGCGCTGGATTGCGGGGCCGAGGACTGGGCCGAATTGAGTTCGATCGGCTTTGTGGGCTCGGGCAGGATGGCGGGGTGATCTGGGGGAGACGGGGCAGCGGGGTTCAGCGGTCGGGGGTTGCGGAGGTGGGGCCGCTCGGGGCGGTGCGGGTCGCGGTGGACGGTGCCGCTGGGGGCCGGTGGGAGGCGTTGAACCATCTGGTCGAGGTGCTGATCGAGGCCGATGCTGCCGGTGACGAGGTGGCGGCGCGATCGGCGTTGACGCTGGTGGCCGGCGTTGCGGGTTTGGTGGCCCGGCTGGACCGGCACGCGCGGCAGGCACCGTGGTATGGCCCGTACCAGGAGTCCGCATTGCGGCGGGTCGGGACACGTTTCTCGGTGGCGGCGTCGGGGCCTGTCGCGATGGCGCTGGCGAGCATGCACGGTGACGGGCGGATCCGGGAACGCGCGGTCGCGGCGATGGTCGATCGGCCATGCCCTGAGGTGATGCCGTTCCTGGTGCTGCGTACCGGTGATTGGGTCAAGCCGGTACGGGATCGGGCACGGGCCGGGCTGGCGTTGTTGCTCGCCGACGATCCGGGTGGCTATCTGCCGGCGGTGCTGCCGATGGCGTTGCGCCTCGACGCGCGCCGGCGAGGCGGCTTCGCCGTCACCCAGATACGGGCGGCGTTGCTGTCGGCGCCAGCGGAGGTGTGGCGCGGGCTGCTGGGAGCAGGTGGCCGCCGGCAGCGGAGGTTCGTGTTCGACATAGTCCTGGCCCAAGGGCTGGCTGCGTCTGCCCGACTACGTGACCTGCGCCGAGACCGACTCGGATGTGGGGATTCGGGTCCGGGCGGCGGACGCGGCCTGCCGTGAGGCGGTCTGGACCCGCCGGCATGACGTTCTGCGTCGCCTGGCCCGGTCGCTTCGTGCTGAGGTGCGGGTGATGGCGTTGACCGGCCTGGTCCGGGTCGGTCAGGACAGCGACGTTGCCGCATACCTGGACGATGACGCGCCGCTGGTCCGGGCGGTGGCCCGGGACGCGGCCCGCCGGCTCGGCATCGACGCCCGGAAGCATTACCGGACCGCGACCGGCGCCGGAGAACCGGCACTGGGTGCGATCGCTGGGCTTGCCGAGACCGGCTCGGCAGTGGATGTCCCGCTGCTGCGGCCGCTGCTTACCCACTCGCAAGCCAGGGTCCGTGCCCACGCGGTACGAGGCCTGCACCTGCTCGAGGCGGTTGTCGTGCACGAGGTGCTTCCGCTGCTACGGGACTCGTCGCCGGCGGTGGTCCGAGAGGTGACCACCGCCCTGCGGCCCTTGACCGGTGCCCTGCCGCCAGGCCTCCCGTGGCAGCTACTCGGGGACGCCCGAGTGGAGTTGCGTCGGGCCGGCTACCGCCTCCTGTGCGGCCACGGCGTCGACGTCCAGTTGCGTGCTGCCCTGATGCTCACCCTCGACCCGGACCCTCGCCTGGCCGAACGTGGCAAGGCCGACGTGACCCGCCTCGCCCGGGACGGCGCACGGAGCACCTGGCGTCGCACTCCACCACCCGAGCTGCCGGTCACCGCCGCGCAGCACGGCGAGCTGGCCGTGTTGGCGGCACAAGCGGCGGCGGCATTCGGCGAGGACACCAGCCGGATGCTCACTACCTGGCTGGCGCGTAGCCGTCCCGACGCATGAGTGCAGCGCCGCCGCTCACTAGCGCTCCGCAGTATTCGGCCGGCCGCCCCACCATCGCGCGGCGCCGGAGCCGCTCGCGGCGGGCGGGAGGCGATTCTCACCACCCGACGTGATTGGACTCCACGCCGCCACCGGTGGCTCGTTAGCCGCTGCCGGTGCTCAGTGGTCAGCGCCGGGCCGGTGCGCGGCGGCGATTCGACCACCGTCGAGCGTGACCGTTGTCGGTGGTACGCCCAGGCCTGGCCACTGCACCGTAAGCTGCAGCGAGTGCGCGGGTGGTCGCGGCCACAGCCACGCCCGGTGGTCGGCGACCACGAAGTCCCCCATGACGGTGGCGCCGTGCCAGTAGCCCACGAGAGTTGGCCCGTCGGGTCGCTGGTTGTCGGTATCCCTGGCCTTCGCCGAGATCACTGGTGGCTGGCCCGGCCAGGCGATGCTCAGCCGGAGCGCATCGGGGTGAAGTGGGCGGCGAACGGAGTGTCCGGGGAAGCTGAACCCGTGCTGTGCTACATCGCTGAACCTCGTCCATCCGGGCAGGTCCAGATCTGACCGCCGCGCATGGACGTTGAGGAGAATCAGGCACGCCGTCCGGTACACGGTCACCGCGGTCACGGTCAAGTCGAGACGGGCCGAGCGAAGGACGGCCTGGTCTACCGGCACCTGTACGCCGGGCTCGTCTGGCCACCGTACCCAGTCAGGGATGGACCACCGTGCTGGTGAGGTACGAAGTTCTACAGTGGATGAGATTGAGCTACCTCACCGAGCTTCCTCGTGTCGGTGGTAGCCCCGACCCGGTCGGTGGCCTTGTGCACGACGGCGTGCGGAACGCCTGGGATCCTTTCGGCAGGCCAGACCACGATCAGGTGTTCCTCGACCGGCTCGTCGTCTTCGCCCTTGGGGTCGTCTCGGGCGTCGTCGCGTCCGCGCGCGTGCAGCCGAAGCCAGTAGGCGCCCCCACCGGATGCGATGTCAACGGTGGCGGCACGCCTCGCGAGATTTTTTCTTGCTGCGGATGGGTGCTCGGGCGGTCGGCCGTCGTTGACCTTGGGCTGGCGCAGGGTGACAAGCGGGAGTCGGGACGTCGGCCGGGCGAGCATTGGCGGTGACGGCCGGGATTTCCACGCGTCTGACTTGCAGTCTGCTGGTCGCCCGGCCGGACGGGCGACCAGCAGACCGACGGCGTGCGGCGTAATCAGGAGTAGCGGTCGTTGCTGTACTTACCTGGGAGTCCTGATGGAGGGCTGAACGAGAGGGAACCGTGAGCGCTGTACGACGGGCCGTTAGGCTACTTGTGGCCGGTCGTGGGCGGTACGTAGCCTGTCGGTTCTACTCCTGTTAGGACATTGCCCGTGGCGCTACGGCGAGCGACTGATGAGGCGACGCTGAAGGTCATGGCTATTGTGGCCAA
The DNA here is from genome assembly GCF_004345505.1 of Micromonospora sp. CNZ303. Lineage (NCBI taxonomy): Bacteria > Bacillati > Actinomycetota > Actinomycetes > Micromonosporales > Micromonosporaceae > Micromonospora > Micromonospora sp. CNZ303. Next base: position 16,616 of record NZ_SLVT01000008.1, read on the forward strand.
GTCGCTAGCCGCCTTCCTGGGGCCGGTGGGCACACCGATCGGCGAGAGTGCTGGCGAGTTCATCATGTCCCGGCGCAGACCCGACCCGCCAGCGAGGCGGCTCCAGCGACAGCTCGAAGACATTGCTGACAACATCACGACGAACGTGTTGCAGCCGCACGAGTTCACCGCTATCCGGGACGAGGATCTCGCTGGGGCGGTCACCGCGGTCGGGCTGACCCTCGATGTCGTGCCGGTCGATTCGGACGTGATCAAGAGAAGCTCGTTCTCGGCCGACAGGCTCTATGACCTATGGCGGGCCGGAGACCCTGATCGCACTGCTGATCTTGGTGATGCGGCGTCGGCGTATGAGCAGATGCTGCGCTCGATGAGTCGCCAGTTCATCGAGGTGCTGCGGCATTCAGACGCGGCACAGGGCCTTGCGATCGCCGACTTGTTCGAGCAACTCCGGGAGCTCACCGCCGAAATCGACCGCCCGGTGCGCCTCGCCACGAACCTCGCCGACGTCAGCGGCCAGCAGTACCGTCCGATCTTCCGCGATCGTGCTGGTTTGAGGCTGGGCTGGATTCGGTTTGCGGCCCCACCCCTGCCTGCCGCACCGACGGTCTACCGGATGAGCCTTGCGGCGGCCTATGTCGAGCCAAGCGCCCGGGTCGAGGACCAGGTGCTGCCCCTGCGGCAGGCGCTGGCCGGGCACCGGCGGATCCTGTTGACGGGTCCGCCGGGCAGCGGGAAGACGACATCGCTGCGGAAATTACTGCTCGATGCGCTGCCGGTGACTGCCGATGGTGCAGTGCCGGGTTGGGGTTCTCCGGTGCCACTGTTTCTCGATCTTCAGGGCGAGAACGGCTTTCCGTCTCTCGACACGGTGCCCGCGCGGATGAACCCGTCGATGGCACCGAGTCCGCCCGGCTGGCCTGACCAACTCGCGGCCGCTGGCGACGCGGCCATCCTCATCGACTGCCTCGAGTCGCTGCTCTGCCAGCACGGCGAGGCCGCATTCCACATCGAGGCGCTCAGAGACATTGTCAGCGCGGCAGGCCAGTCCATCGTGGTCATGACCGCTCGTGAAGATACCTTCGATGCGGCCTGGCCTGCCTGTAACGGCTTCACCACCGTACGGCTGGAGCCCTTGACGGCTGCCCAAGCCGCGCTGGCCTCCCAGCGATGGTTTGACGCGATGGCGGGAGAGATGTCCGCCGTCGACCAGATGGCATACGTGGTGGACCGTGGCGCCGAGTTCGCGGCCAGCCTCGCCGTCGTACCCGAGCTCACGGGCTTGATGTGCACCCCGCTGCTGGCCGCCTTAGTTTGCGAGGAGTTCCTGTCCTGCGGTCACCAATTACCGGACGACATTGTCCCGCTCATCGATGGTGTACTCGTCCGCCTCGCCGACCGCGACGCGCGATCCTGCCCCGAGCCGCAGCCGAGCGCAGACGAGGTCCGGCGTGCTCACCGGGAGGTCGCCATCTGGGCGTCGGACAACGGCGAGCCGTTTCCCCGCAGGCTTCTCGCATCGTTCTTCGACGACTTCGCCCCGGACGGTCGGCCGAGCATCGACGAGGTGGTCAACTACCACTCGATCCTGCGTTCCCACGGCGACCAGCTCAGCTTCATCGCACCGGCCCTGCGCGACCAACTCGCCGGTGCTGGGCTGGCCGCGAAGTCATACTTCGGTGCCTTATTGCGGGAGGCTCACTCGATCGAGCGTGCGGGTTTAGTCGCTGCGGCGATTGGCCGCCTCCGGCCAGACGAGGTCGCCGCCGAACTCGTCACCGCTCTGTTGGCTGAGGCGGATACGGTGCCGCGCAGGAGTCCGATGCGGCGGGCGCTCATTCGGGCGGCGGCGCTCGGGGCCGGATCGGCGCGCGGCATCGATCCTGCTCTACGCCGTAGGGCGAGGGCGGCCGACCGCCGCTTTCGCCAGCGAGGCGCAGCCCCGGCAAGGGCGAAGCAGGGCGGCAAGATGGTGGGGCACGGAGAGGGGGGAATGCGCCATGGGAGCGAATCTTGAAGCGCTTGTCGCGCTGCTCGGTTCGAATGTCGTCCGGCAGGCGGTGACTGTCTGGCTGGGCCTCCAAGCCCGGCCGGGTGAGACCACGCGGGAGCTGATCGAAAACCAGGTCGCAGGCCCGCTGGATAGCAGCCGGGTGCTGCGCCAGCTCTCCGGCATCGAAGATGCCGTCCTCGCTCGCCTCGTCGCCGACGCCGACGCCGACGCCGACGCCGACGATGCCCCCGTGACTGAGGACGACCGCGAGGCGGCGATCCGTGCGGTGGTGAACGCCTTCGAGGACGCCGAGCTAACTGAGGATGACCTTCGCCGCGTCGCCTTCGACCCGGCCGCCGTGGCCACGCTAGTGCAGCAGCGCACCCGCAGGACACCGGACGACTTGTCGCCGGCCACGCGCAGCATGTACCGATCGATGATCGACGCAACGGCTGCGGTCTTCGTCGCGGTCGTTTCCACCGTGCCGCCGAGCGAAGGGCGCAGCCTGTTCCACCTACTCCGACGCGACAGCCGGCTCGAGGAGACGCTGCATGATCTCTTGACCCGGCTACCGGCCCGGCCCCGGGACAACTCCGACGCCGCCGAGAAGCAGTACCGCACCTACCTAGCCGAGTCTCTCGACCGGGTCGAGCTAGTGGGGTTCCCTGCGGTGGAACGGGCCGGGCGGAGCCAACTCATCGCCACATTCACCAGACCTGACGTACGCCTGCGCTCGACGCCGATCCCCCTGGACTGGGCGCTCGCGGACAATCAACGACTGTTCCTGCACGGCCCGGCCGGCTCGGGCAAGACCAGCATCCTTAAGTGGCTGGCGATCATCGTCGCCCGCGACCAGGCGGACGGACTACTCAGTTCCTTCTCCGGTCTGCTCCCGCTCTACGTCACCGCACGCCAACTGTTCTCCACCGATTACCCACCGGACCCGTCGGCAAGCCTGGCCGAACTGGCATTCTCCCCGTCCTCGGCCCTACTCATCACCGACCAGATCCGTGAACGTGCCGATGCCGGCACCCTGCTGCTCCTTGTCGATGGCTTGGACGAGACCCATACCGCCCAGCGAGGGCTCGCCTTGCGTTGGCTCGACAGCCTGGTGCGAAGCCATCCCGACTGCCGGTACGTGGTCACGTCGCGCAGCGCTATCCCCGAGGAGTTGCTCCCAGCCGGCTTCGCCTCGGCCCAGATACTGCCCCTCAACCGCGATGGCGTAATGCGGCTGACCCGCCAATGGCTCGGTGCCCTGACCGAAGACAAGCCATCCCCGGCCGTGACTGCGCGCGCCCGGCGCCTCATCACCTTCATCGATGGCGATAGCCGGCTCGGCGAGCTGGCGTCTAGTCCGCTTATGTGCTCTCTGACCTGCGCGCTGTACCAGGAGCGAGGGCTATCGGCGCTACGCGGCCCTAGTATCCATGAAGCGTTCGTAGAGATGTTCGCGTTTCGGCGTGACCGCGAACGCGCCATTAGAGACAGCGGTCGATGGTCGTACCGGGCTACGCTGGACCTGCTGAAGGCATTGGCCGCCGAAATGCTGTTTCGGGGCAGTGAGGAACTGACCCGCCATGATGCGGTGAAGGCTCTGAGTCGACGGAAGAGCACCACCGAACCGGCAGCTGAAGCATACGATTACCTGGTCGCCCGAAGCGGACTGCTGACCGAGCCGATACCCGGCCGGGTCAGCTTCGTGCATCGAACCTTCCGCGAATACCTTTGTGCCCGCGAGATACTCGACCACCATCAGTTCGAATGGGCCGTCCGGAACGCCCACGACCCTGCATGGCGGGAGGTTCTTACCACCGTCGCAGCGCTCGCTGATCATCGGGAGGCCGACCAGCTCGTTACGCTGCTGCTGCGGCGCTACCGCGATGAGCCGGTCCGACGGCCGCTGATCGGCCCGCTCGCGCAGGGCTGTCTGGCCAGCGTGCACTGGCTCAGCCCGGACATCCGCCGCGAGGCCGACAAAGTGTGGCGGGATATCCCGCCGATCGCTGGGGCGCATGGGGCGCTCACGGTGGAAACGAGCCACCCAGCGGATGGCAAAGCCCTGGCAAAGTGGTTGAGGACGGAGCCCGCGGCACGCTTTGGGGAACCAGTCTCAATCACCGACGGCCAAGAGACACCGGCCGGCTACCAATTTCAGGTTGTCGGCCGGTCCGGTCTACGCCCCGCCGACGTGGTGCAAGCCGTCATCGACTGGGCACGCACCCATCCCATGCCCCGTCAGCCTTTCTTGACAATCAGCGATAACGCCGGGACCGAGATCCTCATTCAACCGAGATCCTCTCAGGACAGCTGACCCGGCAGCTTGGGATGGTGCACCGTTAACCCCATTGCATCGATCCGGGTGCGCCCCGCATCCTCATATGCGGGCCGACAGCGGTACAGGGGACCCCAAAGAGACGTCTCGCAACTCGGGGCAGCCTGGGCGAGGGGTCTGCTGCACCGATAGGTGACATCTGAGATGGCTTGCCCTGTGGGCGGGCTGGAAGGATGTCGCTGTGCCCAAGCCTTACCCCCGAGAGTTCCGTGATGACGTGGTGCGTGTCGCTCGTGACCGTGAGGCGGGAGTGACGGTCGAGCAGGTCGCGAAGGACTTCGGGGTGCACCCGATGACGTTGTTCAAGTGGCTGCGTCAGGCCGACGTCGACGCCGGCGTCACGCCCGGGACGGCCGGCAGTGAGTCGGTCGAGCTGCGGGAGGCGTGTAAGCGGATCAGGTTGTTGGAGCAGGAGAACGAGGTCCTGCGCCGGGCCGCTGCCTACTTGTCGCAGGCGCATCTGCCGGGTAAAGGCTCTACCCGCTCGTGAGCGAGCTGGCCGCCGATGGGATCGCCGTGGCGGTGACGTGCCGGGTGTTGAAGATCGCTCGTCAGCCCTACTACCGGTGGCTGGCCCGACCGGTCACCAGCGCCGACCTGGTGGTGGCGTATCGGGCCAACGCGTTGTTCGACGCCCATCGTGATGATCCGGAGTTCGGCTACCGGTTCCTGGTCGACGAGGCCCGCGACGTCGGGCAGCCGATGGCCGATCGGACCGCGTGGCGGATCTGCTCCGGTAACGGCTGGTGGAGCACGTTCGGCAAGCGCAAGCGTCGCGGCAAGGGCGGCAAGCCAGGCCCACCGGTGCACGACGATCTCGTGCGCCGGGACTTCACCGCCGACGGCCCGAACCGACTGTGGCTGGCCGACATCACCGAGCACCACACCGCCGAGGGCAAGCTCTACCTGTGCGCGATCAAGGACGTCTGGTCCCACCGGATCGTCGGCTACTCGATCGATTCGCGGATGAAGTCCCGCCTGGCCGTCGCCGCGCTGGACAGCGCGGCCGCCAGACGCGCCGGCCTGGCCGGTTGCATCCTGCACACCGACCGCGGATCCCAAGGCGGACTCAACCGGTCGTCGCAACACCTCGTGGTCGTGGAGGTGTTCGAATGGTGCGTCGTCAGCAGCAGGCGGATCGGGCATTGCGTCCGGCGATGCGTTCGCCGGGCCGGCCGATGCCGGCGCGGCATGTGGAGCGCGCCTTCTGGCGCCTGATTGCGCAGGGCAAGCGCACCGAGGAGGCGGCGCGCGATCTCGGTGTGTCGACGCCCGTTGCGGTGCGCTGGTTTCGGCACGCTGGCGGCATGCCGCCGTTGAGCCTGGCCGAGCCCACCAGCCGCTACCTGTCCTTCTTCGAGCGCGAGGAGATCGCGCTACTCAGAGCGCAGGGCCAGGGTGTCCGCGCGATCGCCCGGCAGCTCCATCGAGACCCCGGCACGATCTCGCGGGAGCTGCGGCGCAACGCCGCCACCCGTGCCGGCAAGCGGGAGTACCGGGCAGGCGTCGCACAGTGGAAGGCGCAGATCGCGGCGCGACGCCCGAAGCGGGTGAAGTTGGCGGGCAACCCGCGGCTATGCGAGTACGTCCAAGCGCGGCTGAGCGGGCAGTTGCAGCGTCCTGACGGGACCGTTGCCGCTGGCCCGTCGACGACTTGGAAAGGGCTGAACAAGCCGCACCGCGCCGACCGGCGCTGGGCCACGGCCTGGAGCCCGGAACAGATCAGCCGGCGGCTGGTCGTCGACTTCCCCGACGATGAGGACATGCGCGTCAGCCACGAGGCGATCTACCAGGCGCTCTACATTCAAGGACGTGGCGCGCTCCAGCGTGAGCTGGTCGCCTGCTTGCGCACCGGCCGGGCACTGCGCAAGCCCCGGGAACGGTCCCGGAACAGGCCGCAGGGTCACGTCACCGCCGATGTCGTGCTCAGTGAACGGCCTGCCGAGGCCACTGACCGTGCGGTGCCTGGGCACTGGGAGGGCGATCTGATCATCGGTTTGAACCGGTCGGCGATCGGCACCGTCGTGGAGCGCAGCAGCCGCTACACGCTCCTGGTCCACCTGCCCCGCCTCGAGGGCTACGGAACCGTCCCACCTGTCAAGAACGGGCCCGCCCTGGGCGGCTACGACGCCATCGCGATGAAAGACGCCCTCAGCTCGACGATGACGACGATGCCGGCCGAGCTGCTACGGTCGCTGACCTGGGACCGGGGCAAGGAGCTCTCCGCACACGCCCAATTCAAGATCGAAACCGGCATGGCGGTCTACTTCGCCGACCCCCACTCGCCCTGGCAGCGCGGCACGAACGAGAACACCAACGGCCTGCTACGCCAGTACTTCCCCAAGGGCACCGACCTGTCCCGCTGGAGCCTCAATGACCTCCTCGCCGTCCAGGCCGCCATCAACAGCAGGCCCCGCAAGGTCCTCGGCTGGAAGACACCCGCCGAGGCCCTCGACGAGCACCTACGATTGCTGCACAGCAGCGGTGTTGCAACGACCGGTTGAACCCGGGCAATTCCGGTCCAGGAAGTTCGTCCGAGCCTCAACCGCCAGCGGATGGCCGGATCGATGGGCCGCGTCGGCGCAGCCGGCGACAACGCCGCCATGGGGAGTCCTTCTTCGGCCTCCTGCAGAACAACGTGCTGAACCGACGATCGTGGGTCACCCGCCAGCAACTACGGATCGCGATCGTGACCTGGATCGAACGGACCTACCACCGCCGCCGACGTCAGCGGTCGCTGTCCCGGTTGACCCCCGTTGAATTCGAGACCATCATGCACCCACCGGCCAGTCAGGCCGCGTGACTACACCTGTCACCTGCCGGTGCAGCAGACCCAAATCCGCGCCGCCTGGGTCGCTCTGCTCGGCCGAACCGACCAGCCCGCCACGGCCGAACCGGCCGAGCCCGCCGAACCGGCAGAGCCAGGCAGCCGCTGCACCGACCTGCTCGACCAGGTGGCCGCTGCCCGCGCACGATTGACCGGCGGCGCAGCGTGGGCGGTACGCCGCTGGTCCGGCCTCACCTCGGCCGGCCCTCGCCGCCGGCCGAGGTGCCGGCCGAACCGGCCGAGGTTGAGCAGCCCACCTCGGCCACCGTCGGCCCGGCTGGCCCGGGATCGGCCGAGGTGGCTCAGCTGCCCATCCCCGGAGTGCCAGCCGACCCGGTCGAGCCGCCGGCCGAGGCTGACGCGGCCGAGCCGGGCCGCGCCAGCCGAGGACCGGGCCGGCCGGTCGACAGCGCGCGGCTGGCTAAGGAGTACGACCGGCTCACTCAGCAGTTCGGCCGACGGCCGTCCGGGTTGAAGCTGGCGCGGGCGGCTGGCTGCGGGCTGACGACCGCCAAGGACTGGATGCGGCAGCACCGGCCGAGGTCCGTGTAGGAAGAGGCGGCCGGGCCCGTCCGAGCTCGGCCACGAAGTTTTGCCCTACGTGATGTCGAGCCTGATGGTGTCGGGCCTGGCCGCCGCCTCTTCCGCAGCCGGGTACGAAACCGTGGTCGCCGATATCCCGCCATCGCTGGTCACCTGCCATGCCTGACCGCTGTGGTCGAGATAGCAGGCCGTCACGTGACAGATCATCGGGATGGGCGCCTCTGGAAGCCGGGGCCCCTGCCTGAGGCGCCGGGAGATTCGCTCCACCCCAGCGGGCCCGATCACAGTGAGCCGCGGCAGGAGCAGGTATCCCAGGTCGGCGGGCAGCGCGACGATGAGCGCCACGTTCCGAATCGGGAGCCCTCCGAAGTTGTGCAGATGAAGGTCGAACCCGTAAACGTGCATCGCTTCGGCGGGCCCAACACTACCGAAGTGAGCTGAGGTGACGACCATTGACCGGGGTACAGCCAGCTTGGCTTCTGCCCGTTCCTCGGCGAGTTGGCTCTCTGCCGCGCTGGCCCGCTTCCGCTCATGGAGCAGCAGAGCGGCAGCAGCACCTGCGGCGGCCAGGCCGGCGAACACGCCAGCGAGGCTGCCCCACGCCTGCATCCAGTCAGTCACCTTTGGTTGCTCCTCACCAGCCGGAGCTCGGTAGGCCAGCGAGATGGCGATGGGAGACAGAAGCAGGGCAAGCGCGCAGCCGATCCCGCAGCCGATCAGGAGGCGTCGGGTGGTCCGATCTGGAGTTACGCCGTGCCACGGTAGCGGCCGAGAGCGAGTCGGTAAATTCCGCCCACGGACACGACGAAGCGCCCCGCCGGCACAAGGCCGGCGGGGCGCTCAAGGCTTGCCGGTTAGCCGAACGCGCCGTTGAGCGCCAAATCGGTGACGGCCTGAACAGCCTTGCCAGTGACATCGGACAGTGCTGCATCCCCGAACTTGCTCACGATGGCACGCAGCCTGCCGCCGCTCTTCACCACCTCACCGGTGTCCGGCTCATCGCTCTCAACGGCCGTGCGGAGTTCGGCGACGGCATCGAGGATCTCAGCGCGATTGGTCTCCGCCACGCGGGCTGCCACCTCCTGCACCTTGTCGAGGAGCTGAAGCGCGTCCTTGACGGACATGCCCCCTGTACTCGCCTGCGCCTGAGAGCCGATGGCCACAGGACCGCTGGCTCCGTGAATCGTCGTGTTGTAGATGTCTCCGAGGCGGTGGCTCACAGCGGCATCGACCTGATCCTTCTGCGGCAGCTCGGACAGCGGTGTATCGATGGTCAAGTCCGCGACGAGATCCACGAGCTTGGTGCGGATCTGGCCGAGTATGCCCGCGAGCGTCGAGCCAGAAATGACGAAGCGCAGGTTCATGACGCTTTCGAACTCGTCGAGTTGTCCGTTCCAGACGCTCTGGGCGTAGGCCAGACCGGGTGTCCCGAGGTTCAGATGTGCCTGTTCGGCAAGCTGCTGCAACTCCTCAATCGGCTGCCGGAATGAGAGTTTCTCCGGCAAGTACTCACCAGCGCCGTCCGGCAAAAGGCGGTGATCGATGGTCTGCCCTTTGGCCACAAGCGAGCCCCCGATCGAGTCGTATGCGATCGGAGGGTTGGGAATGCTGCGGTAATCCGGGATTTCGTCGCCGGCGTCGTACCCGTTGAGTTCCTTGCGCGCCCAGTCGCGCAGCGTCTCGGAGCCAGTCTCGGCGCCGAGCATCAGGCACTTCCGGAGCAACCCTGCGAGCGGCGCCGATTCATCGAGGAGTCGCTCGCGCAGCGAGTGGAGCAAGGTGTTGGTCACCTGCTAGAGGTTAGAAAGCTGGATCAACCAGTGTGCATCCGGGCCGGACGAAGCGCCCCCGCTCGGCCGGATGGAGTTGAGCAGGGGCGTCGCCGCAGATACGACGGTCAGGCCACCGGGACCAGCACGCCCGGCCCACACACGCCGAGGAACAACAGCCCCAGGACGCCAGCCACGATCGCCATCTGAGCGGTCGTCCAGGCCGGCTTGACCACCACGCCCGTCGGCGTCGGCGAGATCGTGGCGGCGATCTTCCAGTCCCGCTGCACGTAGACGCGGTTCGGGCCGCTGCGGGCGGTCGGGCGGAACCCTGCGGCGGCCGCCGCCGCCACCGCTTCGTCCACCGACGTCTGCCAGGCCCGGGCGTATACCTTGCCGGCGGCGGAGAACGGGCTGCCGGCCGTCCCGTGGGGCGGCGGGTGTGGCGGTCATCGGTGAGCGCTCCTGGGGTGGCTCCGGGGGAGGTCAAGCGCTGACTGTAGGTGTGCGGGTCGATCCGGGCAACGGCCCGTGCGGACCGGTTTCGGACACGGAAGAGTGCCCGATCCGGCTGCTGGAGTGACCTGGACACGACGAATCGCCCCTACGAGCGTGAGGCAGTGGGGATGGTCGGAGCCCGACTCCGCCTACGGGGAGGTGAGCTGTCCGGCTTTTTCTGCGGTGCCAACGCGCGCTGCGAGTCTGCGCTGGACGTAGCCGTAGAGCCGGTCCACGTGCTCGCGAAGCAACGTCGGATCGGCGCAGCAAACGGTAGCCAGGGAAGGCTGCCCATTCCGAGTGGTCGGATACCGGCCCTGGTCTCCTTCGGCGTCGAAGGAATCCAGATCGCGGATGAACGCCACCAGCAGGTCCTGCTCCGTGCCACCGATGACCAACTCGTCACCGCAGGCTGCGAGGCTGTTAAGGAGCCGACCCAGCTTATGCGTATGGGGGTAACCCGGCCCGTGTAGCGCTTTCAAAACCAGTTCGGCGAGCTGACGAGCGAGGAAGAACGCCGGCTGTGCGGCACGGCTGTCGATGGCGGCAACAGCGGCCCAGTGGAACTCGCGCAGCGTGTCCTCGACGGGGTTATCGCAGTGCGTTCGTGACAGGCACAGCGCGTCCGGGCTGTTGTGGTCGTCGGTCTCCATGGTGCCGAACGGGCTCTGATACCTCATAGTCGAATATTGTCGCGGGCTGAGCCTCCGTCGGCCATCCGTTTGTGGAGCTCCCCTGTGGCCGACAACCGGTACGGTGCTCGTCATGCGTTTCACCGCCCACCTCACCGCCGCCCTGTTGCTGGCCACCACGGCGCTGGCCGGCTGCTCCAGCGACCCCGAGCCAGCGCCCGCCCCAGCTGCGGCCAGCGCGCCGGCCGCCCGGACCGTCACGGGGACCCTGATGCTCGACGACCCGGACGGATACGCCTGGGGAGCCCAGACCGGCTGCCGCGGCAAGGGCGGCTACAGCGACATCGTCCCCGGTGCGCAGATCGTCGTGACCGACTCGACCGGCGCGACCGTGGGACTGGGGAAGCTGGGCGACGGGATTCTGGAGACTGGCCCGGGCGCGACCATCCCCGACGGCTGCAAGTTCGTCTTCACGGTTGCCGACGTGCCGACCGGGAAGGGTTTCTACGGCGTCAGCATCTCGGAGCGCGGCAAGGTGCAGTACCCGGAGGCTCAGCTGTTCGGGGCGCTCGCGCTGACGCTCGGCTGACTGTGAGCATGGCGGGGTCGGCTCGGTAGTGGTGAGCTGATAGCCGGCAGTGGCAGGCGTGACCCTTCGCCTGACTGGTCTCGTGCCTTTGCGGGGACTTGTCCGTCTGCTGCTGCCGGCGCAGGCCCGGTGGGAGACGTTTGGCCTGATCAGGAGCTTGACCGCCAGTTAGCGGCTGCGTGTCTCATCACAGTCCTGCCATTGCTGAGCCGGGACCGGCATCCTCGGCATCACCGCCGGCATCACCGCCGGCATCACCGCCGGCATCACCGCCGGCATCATCGCGGTCGTCGCCGCATCTGCCGAGTCCTGTGAAACGTACAGATTCGTCGGTGCCGAATTCGTTTGTAGGCCGGTCTGTTGCACGGTGGTCCGCTGGCGACGGTCCGACACACTTCGCTCATGGGATCAACGACTGCGCCAACCTGGTTGGTTCTGCTCGCGCCTGTCGCGGCCATCGCTGCTGCTGCGATTGCTGCCTGGACATCTCGGCTCGGGTGGCGCGCTGAGCGTCGGCGGGAACATCAGCGTTGGACTAGGGAGCAGCGCACCGACGCATACCTACGTTTCCTCGACACCGCCAACGACATGCTATGGATCGCGCGCGCCAGAAAGCTCCAGAACGCCGCGTGGGCTCCCGAGGTTGAGTGGCTGGAGCCCCTGGACAAGGCCCTTTTGAGAGTCCAGGTATTCGGCTCGACGTCGGTGGCGAAGCAGGCGCAGGTCGCCGTTACCGCGTTCGCCGGGGGAATCTCTGTGGCGACCAGCGACGACGACGAACCGGCGCCGGACTTGAAGGCGCTGAATGACCTAGTTCGTAGGATTCGCGTCGACCTTGTGGACGAGAACGGATGCGATCACGTGCGTGGAGGTTCTCGCCCCTGGTAGACCTGGAGATAACAAGTGGCCCCGCCCTCCCACCGGAGAGAGCGGGCCGCTCGCATGTTGGTCGGCGCCGGACCGGGACGTCACCGGCGGCACCGCGCCGTAGATCCTCCTGGCGGCGGGCCAGCAGCCGAGACACGGTCGCCGGCGAGTACACGCGGCCCCGAGCGATCGCCGCCACGACCAGCGGGGCGGCCACGGCCACCACGCCGAGGATCGCAGACTGCGGGTCGTCGCTGATCGGCAGGCCGAACGCGATCAGCAGCGCGATGACGGCGGTCGCCGCCGCGGTGATGGTGCCGACGGTGTACAGCGGCTCGGACGACTCCGTGGCGGGCGTCGGGGTGGACTCGTTCATGGCGGTGTACCTCCTGGGTACGGTCGTTGGACGGCCGGTCTCCCGCAGGTGCGCGAGTCGGCCTGGCTGTGCGCGCCGAACGACCCGGACATGCGCCTGGCCCACGTGAGGCTGGAAGAACGCATGGACGGGTCCGGCTGGGATCTGTATCTCTCCGACCCGGTGTCAGCCCGGTCGCAGCACGCGCGATGGCCCGACGAGGCCGGGGCGCGTGCCGAGCTGGAGCGGGTGTACGCCCAGGGCAGGGAGCGGGGAGCGGGGCGTGTGGCGGGTGCGTCGCCACGTCGGGTACTGAGCTACCGGCGGCCGACGGGCTCCCGGTCGTCGTGCTGGGCGCCGTGCAGCAGCACCGAACGCCACACCACCTGGCCCAACAGCCAGGCGAAGGCGAGCAGGTTGATCTCGTCGCGGCCCGGGTAGTCCGGCCACAGTCGCGCCGTCAGGATCAGCGCGAACAACAGCCCCAGCGTGGCGGTGAACTGCATCAGGTGCCGGCCCGCCGGGGACCGCGACCAGCCCCCGGCCGTGGTCACCTGGTACGCCACCACGAAGTACAGGCGAGCGCGCCCACCCCTGCCAGCACCGTGCCGGCCATTCTCATCTCGACCCCCGTAGTGCTTGCGAAATCATCGGGCCGAAGTGGTTGCGGCGACGCAGCTCGTCGACGCGCTCAGCGATCCGCTCGACCGGCTCGTTGTCGGCTTGCGCCGCAGCGAGGTCCTCGCGCGCCGGCTCCAGGCGGCGCCGGGCGGCAACGGTCTCGTCGGACGGGCCTCCCCGTCGTCGTCTACTCCACCACCGCATCGCCGCCCGCCTCCCGAGCTAGGGACTGGAGCACCTGCACCGACGGGTTACCTGCCGGTGCAGCAGACCCGACCCTACCCGCCGGCCCCCGCGAAGACCGGCCAGCCGCAGAGGCCGGTGACTACCGCATCTCGCTCACGGAGCCACGCTGACCCCGCCGGAGCGGAAGGAACCTGTCTGCCACTTTTGCCGGTGCCGGGATCGGCGTTTGTCGGCCACCTTTGGTCGGTCGCGACGAAGCCGCGGCCCGGCGCGGACGGTGCCTTGGCCTTCGCGCCGGCAGGTTTTCAATCGCAACGGTGACATCCTCGTCTGAACCCTTCGGTTGGCACCAGGCTGAAGATCGAAGTGCCGCTGGCGACGAAAATCCGACCGTCCTGGCCTGCGACGAGGTCGTTCACCACGTCAACCACGTCGATAACGAAGACGTCGTCCTTCTGAACTGTGGTCGCCTGCACCGTGGCATCGTGGCCACCGCTGACTACGACGAGTTCGTTGCCAATATAAGTGGTCGCCAGATGGAACACCTCGCCGTCGTGCTGCATCAGTTTCTCCACCGCAACCCCGGTCAGCGGGTCGACGAGTAGTACCTGCCCGTCGTCGCGGGCGGTGACCACGACATCTCGGCCTTGCAGCGACCCGGTGGTGAGCGCCCACACCGGTCCGGCGGCTTCTGACAGGTCGCTCAGCTGTTTCCCGGTCGTGGCGTCGAAGACGCGACAGGTGAAATCGTCGCCCACGACGGCCACGAAATTGCGCTTCTCCGCCCGCCCTATGGCCACTTCCCGCGCGGAGGAGGGTATCTGGCAGATTTGATCGCCTGTCAAAGCGTTCAGCAGCCGTACGCTTCCATCGTTGGCTCCGACTGCGAGAACGTCTCGGCCGTCGACCGTCCCGAGAGTGAGAGCTGTCACGCAATACCAGTTCTCATCGCTCCAGTCGCCGATCTCCTCGCGCGTCACCGCGTCGAAGATCTGCAAGGCGCCGCCGAAGCCGCCGCAGACGATGACGTCGCGGCCGGAGACGCGACCGGCGGCCATTGACATGTGCGACCGCACGCCTGACAGCGGAGGGCCGACCGGTCGGCCGGTGTCCGCATCGAACATACGCACGCCGTCGCCGGCGGATAGAACCATCGATCGCCCGTCAACGAGCGCCACCGCAACTGCATTCACCTTGGTTTGGTGTCCAATCCGCGGGGTACCGGGGGCGGCCGTTATTCCTAGGTCATGGACGCGCACCATCGCATCGAGGCTGCCGGACACGACCACGTCACGTCCGCCAACCGAACCTACGGCGAGGCTTATCACCGTGTCAGTGTGTCCGCGAATCGTGCCTGCCAAATTTCCGGTGCTGCAGTCGATCAAGTCGATGGCGCCTCCCGTGTCGGCGGCCACCACGAAGACCTGGTCGCCGCCAACGGTGGCGATGCATGTGGTCATCGGGTACTGACCGAGTTCACGGATCCGCTCGCCCGTGACCGGGTCATGCACCTGAATCGGCCCCATGCCGCTGGTGATCACGAGATCGCGGCCGTCCACACGGGTGAACGAAATCGCTGATACGCCGTCTTCGACATCGCAGGCAAGCTCGTTGATGGTCGTGCCGTCGTGGCCATCAAGTAGCACGACACCGCTGTGTGCGGAGTACGCGATCACATCGCGCGTTCCGATGCGACCGATGGCTGCCGCCGCAAAGGTAGGCAGTTCATCTGGCACTTGGTACACGATCCGACCGGACACGGGGTCGTGCACCAGCAGGCCGTTGTTATCCCCAATGACTACCACGTCAAGCTCGCCTATCCGGCCTAGCGCCAGAGGGCCATGACCGCTGACCAGTAGCGAGCTCGATGTCGGGGCGTCGGCGAGGCGGACCTGGCCGCTTCCTGCCGTCACCACGACGTCGCGGCCTCCTACGTTGCCGACCGCGACGGCGTCTACTCCGCCCGGGTGGCCGGGAAGCTCGGCCAGCAGGCAGCCATTGGCCGCGTCGGTAACCTGCACCGCTCCCTTGGCGTCGCCGCTGACAACTACTGTCCGCCCAGCGAACCGTCCGATCGCCACGACCACGCCTTCACCCGTATGTCCGCCGATCACCTGGTGAGGATTGCCGAGGGAGTGTGCCCACCCGACTCGCAAGCGGTCGGTGGCCAGCGACCCCATGGAAGCCTGGAGTTGGGGCAGACCAAGGTGCGCCGCGCTGAGCGCGAAGAGGCGCCCCCGACGTCGCGGAGAGCGCCAGCGTGCATCGGTGGCCTGCCGTAGGACTGCGGCAATGGGTGCAATTTCCGGCGGCAGATTTGCCGGCAGCAGTGACAGCAGGCGGTCGAGGTCGGCCACTGTAAGGAACTTTGGGTCGTTGAGCAGCGCCGGCAGTAGTCCGGCCGCCGCCGCGTGGTCGGCCGTATGACTGCGCCGATAGGTGTCGGCATCTGCCCAGCCCCGTTCGCCGGTCGGGGCCGGAAGCAGCGTTGATAGCAGAGCCCGCTCGTCACGTTGCGGATCGTCTTGCTGGCGGAGCAGTTCGTCGTTAAATGCCTGGTGGAAGAGCCGAATGGTGCGGTCACCATCGTCGGTCTCATGGTGTTCCAGGTACGCCGACGCCGGCGACTGCCGCAGGTCCTGAACATGCATCCGCGTGACCGGATAGCCCAGCGCCTCGGCGAACTCAACCCAACGCCGCTCGTCGATGCCGTCCCCACGGGCGTAGGCCAGCGCCGTCAGGAGGGCTCGCGTCATGGTTTGCTGCGAGGTCGGCACGGCATCGAGGTACTTGGTGATCGCCTCGCCTACTGTCGAGGGGATCGCCATGGGGTTGAATTCCGGGTCGGCCGGGTCGACCGTCTGGTCACGCCAGCCGAGTTCGGTTGCCGCTAATGCTGCTACCAGGTAATTGCTTCCGGCGCGTTCGCCCACGGCCGCTGCAAGCCGTCCGGTAAGCGCCGGATCTACCCGGTAGGAGGACCAGGAGCCGCCTGGCAGGTCCTGAGTGAGCACCGCGGCGGCGAAGGCTCGCAGTCCAGCAGCGTCGAAGTAGGTGTCCGTGTCGAGATCTATCAGATTGCCGCCCGCAGCAGAGCTGGCTCCCAGACTGTAGAGCAGAGTGCCGGGGGCATGACGGTCTCGCCCACCCAGCGGGCGGGTGGCCACGACGATGCGTAGGCGCGGCAACTGGGCCAAGCCAACCAACAGGTCTGCGATCGTCCGACGGTCGGTGTCCGTGGCTGCCTCGTCTAAGGCGTCGACCGCCACCATGAGAGGTGGGCCGTCCTCGCCGTTCAGGGCGTGCAGCAGCTCAGCGCTGCTGTGAACGTCCCGTAGGCCTGCGAGCGGGGCTATCGCTTCGCGGACCTCGACTTCATTGAGGCCGCGAGCGTGCACCGCCGCACCGCGGCTGCCGTGGACTGCTTCTAGTTGCAGCACCGCTCGGCCCAGCAGGGCCGACTTGCCGCTGCCTGGCTGTCCCGTTACCACCAAAGGTCGTCCCGGTGATTGTGCCGCAGTCCACCACGCGCATACCTTCGCCAGCGCGGCGTCACGGCCGCGGAAGAGGTCAGTCCCGGCCAGCCCGCTACGATGCCCACGGGCGCGGTGGGTGAAATGTCCCCGTGCTTCCGCCGATATAACCCATCTGGACGATGCCGCCATCTGCGGCACGTCCACTTGGCTCGGATAGATCGTTCGACGCTTGACCAGCCACGGACCATGCTCCTGCTCGGGCAGTCCACAACCGAACAGGAAGCCTTGCAGCGACCTCTCGGTAACCGTCTTGCCGATGATCAGGTTCGAGGCGGTGCTACGAGAGATCCCCTTTCCCGCCCGGTGGCTGAATCGGGCCACGCTGTCGACGGAACGATGACGCTGGGCCATCAGCCACCGCAGACACTCTCCGAACCGCTTCCGATCCTGCGCCTGATCCAGCAAGGCAGATAGATCTTGCTGGTCCCCTGGACTCACCGCATCCTCCAGCCCCGTCCGCTGCTCCTGGATCTGGTCCAGACAGAACCCGTATGAGATCAGATTATCGGCGCGCACCGACGAGGAGGTCCATCGTCCAACCATGTCCAAGCTTCTTTCCGCTGGATCAATGGACCCCGAGCATGGTCATCAACGACGAGCCTCAGCCGTCGAACACCGCAACACAACATGAGAAGGGGCTATCACATGACAAGGTTGGAAATGCGAGGCCTATGGCTGGCCTGGGGCCTGCTATTGAGCTTGATTGTCGGTATCAGCGGCGGCGCACTTGTGCATCTGACCGGCGCTCACCCCGCTTCCGCGGTCATGGCGGGTGCGGCCACGTTTTCGGCAATGCTGACGCTGATCCTGCTGGCGATCTGCTTTCTCGCCTCTGCCACATCCACTACGCCGAGGCGGCGCCGATGAACCAGTGACCCGAGCAGGAGCTGTCGGAGGCCGAGCGGCAGCGGGCACTGAGGCCGCGGCCGAGCTGGAGCGCCAATACCAACGAGGGCCTGGCCGCCGCTCGCGCCCGCGGGCAACGCCTCGGCCGACCGCCAGCCATGACCCCGGAGAAGGTCGCGTACGCGCTCCAGTTGCTCGCCGAGCCCAACCGCTCCATGTCCTCCATCGCCAAACTGCTCGGCGTCTCCCGCAGCACCCTCTACAGACCCTACCCGAACTCACCCCACCGCAGCCCGCCAGCCAACCCACCTCGCTAGTCCTGGCCCCGCCCACCACCGGCCAGCACGACCAGCTGCTCGCCGCCCCACCCCGGCTTCTCACGTCGTAAGGCGGACCTGGGCACGACAAGCCAGACAGCGAACCTGTGCCATCCGCCATCGATCCGATCGAACGTGAGCCATCCCCGTGCTCTACTCCTTGAGAGACAGAAGCCTCTCGACTCGTCCACCTCTCGTGAGGAGGAGCTACGTGCGGAACGCTGGCGATCGTGACACCGCCCACCGAGTCCCCGTTTCCGCGTACGTGGTCATGCTGGGTTGGCATGGCCTGGTGATCGTCGCCTACTTCCTCCTCCTCGACCGGCAATCTCACACGAGGGTGAATTATGGCTACTCACCGTGGGAAGAAATGTGGATCTTCGGGGTCACCGTCGGCGCACCAGTACTCCTCGGCACTCTGCTGACTGGCGTGATCCTGCTCCGGAGGCTCCTGGCGAGAAGCCGGATCGACGGCATCGTGCTCGGTACCGCCGCCGCCTCGCCGATGCTTCTGTTTGTGGCGGTGGCCGCCGGTCCTTTCCTGCGCTGAGGATCCGAGCTGCTCGGCGGCCCGGCGTGGCCGACGCTGGCGATGCTGGCCGAGGTCGACGGCATCGGCCTGAGCGACATCGGCGAGCACGACAATCGTGGCAAACACCAACGAGGGCCTGGCCGCCGCTCGCGCACGGGGGCAGCGCCTCGGCCGGCCACAGGCGATGACGCCGGAGAAGGTGGCCTACGCGCTACAACTGCTCGCCGAGCCGAACCGCACGATGACCTCGATCGCCAAGCTGCTTGGCGTATCTCGTAGCACTCTGTACGGCGCGCTGCCTGGCCTCATTCCGGCCCAACGCGAACAGGTCGCCCTGGGAGAGCGGCGAGCCAGCCGAATCATTCAGGATCGGGTCTGCTGCACCGATAGGTGACATCTGAGATGGCTTGCCTTGTGGGCAGGCTGGAAGGATGAGGTGGCCTTTCTGCTGCCTGTGCAGCTGAATTACATCAGCGGTCAGCTGTCGAGTGGATCACCCAGCCGCTTGCGCGCTTCGCAGGTCGCTTCTGAGGAGACCTGCCGACAGCCCCCGTGACGTCTGTCGGCAGCCGTGCGCTCAGCCGACGCCGAACGAGGGCGGTAGCGATGACGGGGAACGTCGGAGATGCGAGGACCATCCGCCGCGCATCGGCGCGGTCGATGTCTGGCAGGTCGAGGCCCGGGATCGCCGCACGTGTGGCGCTCTACTTACGCCATACCTCGATGCGGTCGTCGTCCTCAAGGGTCACTACGCCCCGCTGGAAGAGTTGGACTCGGCTCGAACCGACCAACTGCTCTGCGGAAACGGGGAACCCGATGGCGTCAACTATCAGGTGCGCCCACGTCGACGCGACCGTAGGTGGGATCGAGGCCGCCACCGCCTGAAGAACCGGATCAGACACGGGCAGCGACCCGTGCGTCTCTGTGTAGAAGATGATGCCGCCCTGGAACTTCTGCGCGGTCCCCCGGTCGCCCGACGTGGATTGGACATCCTGTTCGTCGGACACCGGGAACCCGAGCCAGCTGGCCGTGCCCCCGAGCTGTTCGTAGCAGAGGCCGTTGCCGGCGCGCACCGTGTGGGCCCCGTGCTCCGGGGACCAGTAGACGGTCGCGCCGCCGCCGTGTTCGAGTCCCAGGAGCCGGTCGGCCACGTCCGGTGGGTAGTCCCATTCGCCCTCGAAGCGCTGGAAGCGCCCCGAGGTGCCCTGCGGCGAGTCCGCAGCCTGTGTTGCAGGGCTGCGGGGAAAGCCCAGCGCTCCGGAAACGTCGTCCTCGTCGTCGTGGTAGTCCGCGATCTCCGCTGGGACGCGGACAGCGCCGGTCTCGGGGGTGAAGTACACGGTCCCGCCCTCGAAACGTTGCCGCCAACCCCGGTCACCGGCCCCTGAGCGGGACGGTCCGACAGCCGTTTCGTCGGTGGTCGGGAAGCCCAACTCTCCCGCGGTTCCGCCCCGGTTCTCGTGGAACTCGCCGATCCTGCCCCAGACGGCGTGCGCGCCATGCTGGGGGGACCAGTAGATCGCGGCGCCGTCGGTGGCGTCCAGCGTGGCGCGGGTGCCATCGCCGTAGTCGATGGAGCCCTCGAATCGCTGCAGAGAGCCGGAGGTGCCCGAGGGAGATGGCTCCGCTTCCTCCGGCGGGGCGATTGGGAAGCCGAGCCGACCAGCGCACCCGCCAAGGCTGTCGTGGTGTGCTGCTATGGCCCATGTCGTCGGTTGTGCCCCGGTGGCAGCGCTCCAGCAGATCGCGCCGTTGTCAAACCGTTGACTGAATCCGCGGTAGCCGCGCCCCTGTGACGGGCCACACCGGTGGATAGCCTGCCGATGGGCATCGAAGACCTCACGCCACCGATCCTGGCAATGCGCCATGGCTTCCACTGCTTCGGGAAGGTCGGCAAGGTCGGCGAGCTGGGCCAGCGCGATGAGCTCGGCGGCCCGGTCCGGGCTGAGTTCTGCCAGCAGGGCGGCTGTCCGGTCTTCGTTGAGCCCGAACAGTGCCTGGAGCATCGCCGCGGCCGCGGTGTCGGGCATGGCTGTGAGCAGCACCAGCGCCCGGTCGCGCGAAAGGTCCACGATCCTGGCTGCGGCCGCACGCGGGCGCAGACCTGCGAGCGCGGTGGCGGTGAGATCGGCCTCGCTGCCGAAATGATTGATCATCGTGCCGCTGTGGCCGACGATGACGCCGCGCCCGTGCCGTGCGTCCACGAGCGGGTCGTGCCGGTTGCCTTCGTCGTCTCCTTCGACGCCGTGGTGCTGCATGATGCGGTTCACCCCGGCCGATCAGAAGCGGTTGATCTGAATGTTTCCGTCGCCAGTGATCACACCTTTGGCGTCGCGGAGGTCCACGATGTATTTCCCGGTGGCGGCGCCACCGGGATCGACAAGACGGAGCACGCGTGCCGCCGCGGCAAGAACCGCTTCGTCCTGGTCGCTGTCGGTGGCTTCGACGAGGCGGATCAGACGCTGTTCGTTCGCCTGGGGGTCGGCCTCGTAGGCGTTCAGTGCGTCCGGGTCCCAGCTGTGTGTCTCGGAACGGCGGCGCAGCGAGTCACGAAGGTATCGGTACGCGTCGACAATGGCCCCGGACGTCGTCTCTGTCAGTCCCGCCGATACACCGGCTGCCATGGCAGCCACCACCATCGTCACCGGTTCCACTTCTCATCTCCGTGTTGTCGCTGGGTGGGCGGAGGGACGCAGACTACAACTGATCCGGCCCGATCAGCGCGCGTGATGCTGAAACCGGACACTCGTTGATCGTGACAGAGGGCAGAGCCGGGTGGCCGCTGCGAATGTTGAAGCAGGTGGTTCGACTGCCCCACGAGTGCGGGCCTAATGCGATGAATGTCATTCCAAGCCGAACAGTGCCCCCCCACGTGCGGCCGGACGCTACGGGCATTCATTCGCCGGAGTCGTCGCCAGCCGATGCCGGTTGCGGCGTCGAACGGCTCGCAACTGCGTCCATCCCTGATTGCGGCTTCTCGTCTTCGCAGGTCAGAGTCGGTGCGTCGCCCTGTTTCACACCGAAGAGGTGACTGGTTCGATCCCAGTATCGCCCACCATCGAAGTGACGCAGAAGAGCCACCCTCGGATGAGGGTGGCTCTTGCTGATTCCACCGTCAGTCGTCGTTGGGCGTCAGCAGATCGTCAGCGAACGCGTCGCGATGCGTTGATCCCGCGAGTCGGACGTGGCCGGTGTTCGTCGGGTACGCGCCGGAGGGCGAGCACGCGACGCCGCGCTGGGCGGTGAGGTGGTCCAGGCAGCACGAACCCGAAGGCCGCTGAGTTGGGTACTCAGCGGGTGCAGTTGATCTGTGCCAGCACCGAGTAGAGGCCCGGCCACGGCTGCGTCGTGAAGCTTCCACCGTGGCTGCACTGCGTGTCCGGGTCGAAGCCGTCGGCGCTGGCAAGGGAGCGTGCGGCGTTGTTGGCGTTGGTCAGCGCCGTGAAGTAGTTGTTACTCATTCCGTTGCCATAAAAGGCCTTGGTTTCGGCGGCGACCGCAGGCCCGGAGAGCAGGACGGACGCGGACACCGCCCCGACCAGCGCTGTGGCTGCGACGACCCGACGAAGTGCAGACATGCGAGCTCCACTCTGTTCGATCCGGATGCCGAGCCTGCCAGAGAAATTGACGTACATCAACTACAGCAACGAAACGGGCCGATGGCGCCGACGGTGCGCAGCGGCTCGGACGTATCCGAGGCCGGCGTCGGGTGGGTTCGTTCGTCACGGTGTACCTCTTGGGTACGGTCTTGGACGGCCGGTATCCCGCAGGTGTGCGAGTCGGCCTGGCTGTCCGAGACACCTGCTGCGACTGCACCGACGGATGCGGGACGCCGACAAGGCGATCGAAGCAATTGCGTGAATCGACCGATGTGCCATGGCGGGCGATGGATGCCAGGTCGGTTTCGTGCCAGGCCTTGCCGGCGGCTGCTCGCGCCTCGTCGGGTCGGTCGCGGCGCGCTTCAGCGCCGTCGGGCAGCGTCCGGTCTGAGGGGGTCACATCACGTCAGTGATCGACGCGACGGGCTACGAGTGTCAGTGTTCCCGTCGACGGCGGATCTTGATGTTGTCGAGGTCGGTCGAGACCGACTTGAGGTCGCGGTAGCCGGCACCGATGCCCGAGACGGCGGCTGCCGCGAGCGCTTCCGCCTTGCCAATCACGATCGCTTCCGGGTCCTCCGCGGCGGCCGGGACCAGGCAGCGGAAGGTGAAGGCGAGCAGGGACCGCTCGTAGGTAATGGTGCCTTCCTCGGTGAACTTCGCCCGAAACACGTCGTGTTCGTCAGCCTTGGCGAGCAGTGCGGCCCGCTGCTCGTCATCGAGTGGCGCGAACTTGCCACGCACGATGACCTGATATGTCTTGCGGGCCATTGCTGGGGCCTCCGATTTTTGGCTGAGCATCACGACATCGGTCGGCGGGCCGGTGCGGCCGGAAGGGCAGCGGGCAGATCGCCGTCGCCATGCCGCTGGCCGACCAGTACGGCGGTGGCGACCCTACCCGGAGGAACACAGAGACGCATGGGCATTTCACAGCGGGTGAGAGACCGTCAGGGTCTCCGGGTGTAGCTGACGGTCGGGGCTTGCGTCTTGTCGCGTGCGCCGAGGACCTCGTTGACGAAGTCGTCCTTGTCGCGGGCGTAGGCCATCAGGTCAGCGCCGTGAGCGTGCGCGAGATCGCGCTTGAGGCGCTCGTACCGGGACCGGTAATCCGCCCGGCACCGCAGCGCGTCGCGGAACGCGACCCGTCGCCGCCACAGCAGGGAGGTCGGCTCGGTGAGATGAAGCTGGTAGGTGCGCTCCCACCAGTTGTCGGTGTCCGGCTTGAAGAAGTAGTGCGCTTCCTCCGGACGGTGCACGCCGTTGCGGTAGCCGCGAGCGGTCACCACCTCGATGGCGGCTACCGCCTCTGACAGACTGCGCACCGGCGCCATCATGTCGATGATCGGTTTTGCTGCCAGGCCGGGCACCGACGTGGAGCCGATGTGCTCGACTGGCCCGACCAGCCATTGCGCCAGAGCGGTTTCGAGAATGACCCGCTCCTGCTCGAACAGCACAGCCCATTGCGGGTCGTACGGGGTGAGGGTAACCGGTGTGCCCTCCACGAGTACCGCCTCTCGGTATGAAGTACGGGTCGGGCGATGCCTCTCATCTTCCCCTTCTCCTCATAGCGCCCTATCCATCCTGGTGGTGCTGGTCAGAAGAGGCATGCGAGCGAGGCAGGACAGGGTCGACTCGAGGGGAGGCTCCGGTAGGGCCTTCGTGGTCTCACCTGCCGCGGACGACGCGCGCAGGCTCGCGCTGGAGCCGCCGCCCGTGGCACCGACATATGCCCAGGTTGGACGGGACCGATGATTCCGCGCGGAGCAAGGCGGAAGACCCTCCCAGTTGGGCCCACCGGGGGCGTGCCGAGGTTCGGTTGTGCCGTGAACGCCCTACCAGGCTGAGTCGCCGTTCTGCCGCGAGCGAACCCGCTTGTCTGGGTGCGGTGCGCTGCGGAGGATCGGTGGATGGATCTCCTCACCGCGGAACGGCAACTCCAAGCCGCCCAGCGCGCTGCCGACGTCGAGTCCCTCGACGCGCTCCTGCACCCGCAGGTCGTGGGTGCCGGGCCGGACGGCACGGTCTTCACGAAGGACGACGACCTGGAGAGCTACCGCTCCGGTGCACTCCGAATCACCAGCCTGGTGGAGGAGTCGCTCGACGTCCAGGATGACGGTCAGACCGGGGTGACTCGCATGGTCGCTGCGGTGGATGCCGTTCAGGGCGGTGCCGCTATGTCCGCGCGGTTGCGCTACACCCGACTATGGGTGCGTGAGGGCGGCAACTGGCGGGTGTTGGCCGCCACCTTCGTCCCGGCCTAGTGAGCCTCTTCAACTGCCGCGTACCGGGTTGTCGAGGTGACGAAGGACGCCTGCACCGTCACGGTGAAGAAGGTTCAGCGCTCACGGCTCTGCCGGGTTGAGCGCATCTGATCAGGCCAGAATCGGGCAGGCGGCAACGAACGGATGTGGTCAGAAGTGGGGACACAGGCGAGCCGGCCCATGTCCCCACCTCTGATTTCCGCTGTACGCGTATGTGGCGTGGCAGCGGCTGTGACTCGCACCGCTGGAAGTGCGAATCAGCTCATCGAGTCCCTCACCATCACGACAAACGTGAATCCGGCGCTCGTCGGACGGCGCAGGGAAACATCACACTTGATTCGGCGCAGTACCTCGTTCCTGCTGAGGCGGAGCCCTTGCGCGATGAGCCGCTCCGGGCGGACCGGCACCGGATCCTCGAAGTCGACCTCCACCCGCAGTGGCCACGCCTCGTCGAGCTGTGCCGGCGGGCTGTCCAGATGCCAGGCCCCCTGCCAGTCCAGGGCGTACCGGTTGCGCCGGGCGAGCAGCGGATCCAGCAGCGTGGCCGCCACGAGCTCCGGATCGTTGGCGTGGTAGCCATCGAGTAAGGCCGGATCGAAGGATCTGACCGGCGCTCGCTCGTGCACGGTGAGTTTGCTCGTCCGATTGCAGGACACGCAACGGACCAGCAGCCACACGTCCAGCAGCTTGCCGTTGGCGTTGACGCGGAACCTGCCCTCGCCGGTGGTGGCCGACTCCGACCGGCAGTCCACGCACCGCAACGACAACAGAGGCAGCCTGGTTCGGCGAACGATCCAGGGCAGCACAGTATGAGGTTGTGAAGACATGAGGATCTCTCTGAAGACCTGACACGAGGCCGATTGCGCGCGGCCTCAAACGCTGCATGATCGGGCGCACGCGGGCAGCCCGGCAGAACCGACGGGAGGGTCGGCCTGTAGATGCGCGGAAGAAGGCGTCAGGTCTAAAGAGCGGGCGGGGTCACGCGGTTTGTCCTCTGTCCTCGCTGCGACGGGCATCGGCAACCTACGGGAACGCGGAAGGAGGCTCAAACGGGTTTCCGACTCGAAGAGTGATCCGCCTGCGGGGGCACGTCGGGATCCCGTTCGAACCAGGAGCGTGCCTTGCTCCGGCAGCGGCGCCGCGCCTGACCAGCGCGGCGCAGGGACGGGGCGCGCCGGGACCGCTCGGCACGCCCCGAGCATGGGGACGGCGTCCGCCGAGGGGCGCGGTCCGTGAGACGGGAGCCGACTCAGTCTGTTCCGGCAGCGGCCGTACGGGCAGCCGAGGCTCGATTGACGTGGCGGGACGAGCGTCGGCCCGCTCCCTGGAAGGGCGGATCGGTGATCGAGATGAAGCTGCCTACTTCACCGTCTTCATCGGCTGACCGGTCAAGGCGCTGTAGCCGACAGCAATCAAGATCATGACGCCGGCCGCTACGAAAGCCACGCCTATCACCCGTTCCAGCAGGATGAAGCGTGCTAGACGCTCTTCGTGCGGGACGTCGGGTAGCGAGCGCCACGGTGGGACTCGCCGTAGCACGCTCGCCGCAGACATCGATCGCCGCACGTGCCACTCCGTGACGCCGCGAAAGTTGGTGGCCAGGGCGACGCCTACGACGCTCACAGCCGGGCCGACGATGACAGCGGCCAGGACACGCCAGGTCTCCATCTGACCCCTCTCGGTTCGTGACGGCGGGCGCGGGCAGCGCCGGACGCCTATGGACTCCGGTGGGCCGTTCGGACAGCTCAGCCCTGCTGATGCCGTGGCTCAACGACGGCCGGTGGTTCCTTCGGGACGGCGCAGTCACGAGAGTTTATGCGGGCCCGGATCGCAACGCGGGTCCCGCCCGTTGCCGTGCGGACGCCCCTGCGCCTGCCGGTAAGAGCACAGGACTTACAAACGACTCGGGCTGTGCCGCGGGTTGCGGTCCTTGGAGCGGGTGCCGACCATCCGGGAGATTGCCGCTGTTTCCAGCGGCCACCTGACGCGCGAGGTGGTACGGCTGAGCAGAACGCGCCGTCCGATCGCCGCCAGACGGCGGGTCTCCTGTCGGCCAGGCTGCTGTCATGAACAACGCACTTGAGGGCAAGGTAGCTCTGGTCACCGGTGGTGGTCGTGGCATCGGCGCCGCGGTGGCGCTGCGCCTGGCGCAGGACGGCGCCGATGTGGCGTTGACGTTCCAGCAGAATCAGCAGCGCGCCGATGACGTGGTGGACCAGATCAAGGCTGCGGGACGGCGGGCCATCGCCGTGCAGGCGGACAGCGCCGACCCGGCGGCCGTGGTCGGCGTCGACCGGGTCGCCGGCGAGCTGGGCCGGTTGGACATCCTGGTCAACAACGCCGGCGCGTTCCTGCTCGGACCGTTGGAGCAACTGAAGCTGGAAGATTTCGAACAGACCGTCGCGGTCAACGTCCGGGCACCGTTCGTCGCCTCCCAGGCTGCGGTGCGACACATGTCGGCCGGTGGGCGGATCATCAACATCGGCAGCAACGTGGCAGAGCGGGCCGTCTTCCCGGGCTTCGCGCTCTACGCGATGAGCAAGACCGCCCTGATCGGCCTGACCAAGGCACTCGGACGCGAACTCGGCGGCAGAGCGATCACCGTGAATCTGGTGAATCCAGGGGCCACGGACACGGAGCTGAACCCGGCCGACGGCCCCAACGCCGACACGATCAACGGGTTCACCGCCCTCGGTCACTACGCGGACCCGGCCGACGTGGCCGCTGCGGTGGCGTTCCTGGCCGGCGCCGACGGGCGCTACGTCACCGGGGCGACGATCAACGTGGACGGCGGCTTCACCATCTGATCACCGGCCCACCGCCGTCCCGGCCACCCTTGCGACACAGCTACGGCCCGTTCCTCCGTCGGGAACGGGCCGTAGCATTGCCGGTCACGTGACGCACCCGCATGCCGCAGGGCGGTTCAGGCCACGAGCAGGCGGAGGCCGAGCTCTGCCGTGTCGAGGGCGAGGAGGTCGCGGTTGCGTTCGGCCCACCGGCCTGAGGCGAGGTCCTCGCGGAGATTGCGGACCGCCCGTTGCTCAGCCTGCGGTCCGACCCTGGTCCACACCGAGACCGCGCGGCGGACATGTTCGTCCAGGTACGCCTCGGGCCGGCGCCAGTGTGCCTCGAAGAAGCCGTCGGCGCAGTCCCACGGGACGAGCAACGGCTCCGCGCGTCCTCCGATAGCGCTGGTCAGGTCGGCCAGTGAGGGCCAGCCGACGAGAAGGTTCGCGAACTCGGGCAGGTAGTCGCGGGTGAGCCAGAACCGTTCACGCCAGCCGGTGTCATCGGCGTCGTACGTGAAGACCACCACGCGGCGTGCCACCCGCCGCATCTCACGCAGCCCGGCGACCGGGTCCGGCCAGTGGTGGACGGTGCTGACGGCCATCGCGGCGTCGAAGGACTGGTCCTCGAACGGCAGATTCTCCGCATGGGCGGCCACGCACGGCGCCGCACCCACGGGACGCTGCGCCCGCATGACCGCAGACGGTTCCACCGCCGTGACGTCCCGGTCGGGTGGTTCGTAGGAGCCGGTGCCAGCCCCGACGTTCAGCACCGTCCGTGCGTCCCCCAGCGCATCCCAGATGCGTGCGGCGATCCGCGGTTCGGTGCGCCGCGTCGCCGGGTAGGCAGATCCGATGGCGTCGTACAACTGTGCGCCGAACACCTTCAGTTGCTCCTCCGGCGTCGTCGTGATCCCCATCGCCCGTGCCTCCAGTTCCCTGTCTATGGCCGTCACCATGGCGGCAGCGCGGTCGCGCTGGTCCGTCAGCAGGCCGCGCAGCCGGCACAGGTGCGCGACCGCGTCGGTGGCCGGGTCGTCGACCAGGGCCGCGATCTCCCGCAACCCGAAGCCGAGCCGCCGGTAGGCGAGCACCTCCCGCAGCCGCTCCACGTCGCCCGCCGAGTAGGCCCGGTGCCCGGCCGCGGTCCGCGTGGACGGCTCCAGGAGGCCGATCTCGTCGTAGTGATGCAGGGTGCGGACGCTGACCCCGGCCAACTCCGCCACACGCCCCACCGTCAGGTGCTCCGCCACGCCCCCGACTATGTGGCATGACGTCGCGTGAGGAGCAAGCGTTTCGCCGCTGGCGCGTGGCGGGCGGCGACTCGCACGTCGCGGCCACCGCCGCCTCGGAACGACCGCCACCACCTCGATGACCTCGCCCCGCAACGTGCTGTTCCGCCTCGGTGGTGAGTCCCGACGGGATCGCGGAAATTCGCGACGTCCCTGCCCGACCGTTCAGCCAAGATGGAGGGCTTGTGCCCCGCCGCCGTGGCGTGGAACGGCGCAGTCCGTCCGGTCTGAGGAGGCCCCCTCTTGTTCACACTTCCCTCGATGCGCGTGTTGCGGGAGCGCGACTTCCGGCTGCTGCTCGGCGGGCGCATCACCTCGCAGCTCGGCAACCAGATCACCGTCGTGGCCCTGGCCTTCGGGGTGCTCGACCTGACCGGTTCCGCCTCCGACCTGGGACTCGTCCTCGCCGTGGAGGCGTTCTCCCTGGCGCTGTTCCTCGTGATCGGCGGCGCGGTCGCGGACCGGATGTCCCGGCGCCGGCTCATGATCACCGCCGACCTGGTGCGGTTCGCGTCGCAGGGCGTGATGGCGGCGCTGCTGATCTCCGGCCATGCCAGGATCTGGCACCTCCTGCTGTTGCAGGTGGTGTCCGGAATCGCCTCGGCGTTCTTCATCCCGGCCGTCAGCGCGCTGCAACCGGAGACGGTGCCGGCGGAGCACCACCGGGAGGCCAACGCGCTGCGGGGGCTGATGATCGCGGCTGCGGGGGTGGTGGGGCCGGCTCTGGGCGGGCTGCTGGTGGTGGCGGTCGGCGCCGGTTACGCGCTGGCGCTGGACTCGCTCTCCTTCCTGCTCAGCGCCGTGCTCATCGGCGCGATCCGGGTCGGCTCCGCGCCCGTCGCCAACTCCGGCAAGAGCGTGCTGCGTGACGTTCGGGACGGCTGGCAGGACTTCCGGTCGCGCAGGTGGCTCTGGCCGGTGACGCTCCAGAGCGCGCTTGTGCGGATGCTCGGCCTGGCGCCGTTCATGGTGCTCGGCCCGCTGATCGCGAAGGACGAGCTCGGCGGGCCGGCCAGCTGGGGCCTCATCCTGGGCGCGATCAGCCTCGGGGCGTTCGTCGGTGGATTCGTCGCCATGTCGGCCCACCCCCGGCGGCCGTTGATCCCGGCGGTGGCCGGTGCGTTCCTCTTCGTACCCATGCTCCTGCTGCTCTCCGTCGCGGCTTCCCCGGTCGCCATCGCCGCGGTCGCGTTCCTCGGCGGGATCGCCCAGTCCGTCTTCTGGACGTACTGGCAGACGGCCATGCACGAGAACGTCCCGCCGGAGACTCTGTCGCGGATCAGCTCGTACGACTGGCTGGGCGCCTACACCTTCGAACCGATCGGTTACGCCCTGGCCGGTCCGGCGAGCGCCCTGATCGGGGCCGGCGCGACGCTGGTCGCCGGGGCCGGCGCCGTCGCGGTCGGCACGGCAGCGACGCTCGCGGTGCCGGAGGTACGCCGGCTGCGGGCGCGGTCGGCCGGCACGCAGGACCCGCAGCCAGCCAGCGGGGCGGGCACATCCGCCGAACCGGCACCCCAACCGGCGCGGCCACAGGGTCCTCCTCCTGCACCTTAGGCCCACCGGCGACCAGCGGAGCCCGGCACGTAGACGAAGCGCCCACGACGCCACGGCGGATGGGGGTCTCGACCGTGCCCTTGCTGATCAGCTGGTTCACCCGCGCTCGGATCGGGATCGGGCACGCCGGGCACCGCGCCCGCGCGATCGAGATCGGCGAGCGCCTGGGGGTGCTCAAGGACTACCCGACCTCCCCGGGCTGCACGTCTCCGTTCGCGCCCGTCTGGATCGCCGAGAGGGTGCGCCGGCAGCAGGGCAGCCCGTGAGGAGCCGGTGACGCCCGCGTGACCGGGGGTGGGCCGGTCGGGTGGCGCCCCGCGTACGTCAGCGTCCGCTGGCCCGGTGCCCGGATGCGCACCGCGTCAGGGCGGTGGCAGCGAGATGACAGCGCGATCCGGTCAGCTTGGGATCGACCTCAACCGGCCGACCGAAGAAAGGCTCACGTGAGCATGCGAAATCGAATCCGCACCGCGCTGATGAGCATGGCTTTCCTGGCCACCGCAGCCGTCGGTGTCGGGCTGGCGTCCACGCCAGCAAGTGCGGCGCCCGTCGCGCCGATCACCGCGACCTCCACCGCCCAGGCGCCATTGGCAGACTCCGGTTTCATGATGGAGCCGTCGACCATCGGAGCCCAGGCTGGCTACATCAGGAACAGGGCCACGAACCGGTGCCTGGAGAACGGGGTCGGCGGCTCCGTGGGGCACGTCTTCACGGCCCCCTGCCACTACGGGTCCTCGCAGACCTGGTCGTGGGTCGATGACCCAATCTGCTGCGACACGACGTGGAAGATGCTCGTCAACCTGTGGAGCCAGGAGTGCCTGGACGGCACCGAAGCCACCGGCAGCGTCTACACGCTCAGCTGCAATGGCGGCACCTTCCAGAAGTGGCGGCTGACGTCCACCGGTCGTATCGAGCACGCGCTCTCCTCGGGCTGGCAGTATCACAGCCTCGACAGCAACTGGGCCGGTTCGGTCTACCTGAGTCCGAACAACGCCGGCGACTACCAGAAGTGGTTCTGAGCGCTCATCACGGGGGCGTAAGGGTCCCGACACTTCGATAGCGGGCGACAGCGGGGCATCGACACCGGCCGGAAGGTCTGCCGGGGTCGGTGCCCCGCCGACCTGCGGGCACGGCCGCGCGTGCCGGCCCGGGAACCGACAGGGGCCGCGCGTGCCGGCCCGGAGAACAGCAAAGGCAAGGAGGTGAACTCCTTGCCACCATTAACATATACCGCACCCCAGGGCTTGCGGCAAGACCCCGGTCGTGGCGCAGAATCGTCGGCCGAGCGCAGGAATCGGCACACCATGGGGGATTCATGTTCGATGTGATCGTTGTTGGCGGCGGCCCGACCGGCATGATGCTGGCGAGTGAATTGCGTCTTCGGGGTGTCCACGTGCTCGTGCTGGAGAAGGACGCCGAGCCGCCGCCGTTCGTGCGGTCGCTCGGGCTGCACGTGCGCAGTATCGAGGTGATGGATCAGCGGGGGCTGTTGGAGCGGTTCCTCGAAAACGGCAGGCAGTATCCGCTCAGTGGATTCTTCGCGGGCATCGAAAAGCCCGCCCCGACCGGGCTGGACACCGCACACGGATACGTGCTCGGCATTCCGCAGACGCTCACCGACCGGCTGCTCGCCGAGCACGCGGCCGAAGTCGGGGCCGAGATCCGGCGCGGTGACGCGGTGGTCGGGTTGGCGCAGGACGACGACGGCGTGACCGTACACCTCGGAAGTGGAACCGCGACCGCGGTGCGGGCGCGGTTCGTCGTCGGCTGCGACGGTGGGCGCAGCACGGTTCGAAAGGTGCTCGGGGTCGGGTTTCCCGGCGAGCCGTCGAGGATCGACACCCTGCTGGGCGAGATGGAGGTGACGGCGTCCCCGGAACACCTCACCGAGGTGATGACCGAGGTGCGCAGGACCGAGAAGCGGTTCGGGATCGGGCCGTCGGGCAAGCCGGGCGTGTTCCGGGCGGTCGTACCGGCGGAGGGGGTGGCCGAGGACCGTTCGGTGCCGCCGACGTTCGAGGAGTTCACGCGACAGCTACGCAGGTACGCCGGCACCGACTTCGGCGCGCACTCCCCGCGCTGGCTGTCGCGCTTCGGCGACGCGACCCGCCAGGCCGAGCGCTACCGGGTCGGCCGGGTGTTCCTGGCCGGGGACGCCGCGCACGTCCACCCGCCCATGGGTGGGCAGGGACTCAACCTCGGCATCCAGGACTCGTTCAACCTGGGGTGGAAGCTGGCGGCGGCCGTCGACGGCTGGGCGCCGGACGACCTGCTGGACAGCTACGAGTCCGAGCGGCATCCGGTGGCCGCCGACGTGCTGGACAACACCCGCGCACAGATGCAGCTGACGACCAACGAACCCGGACCGCAGGCGGTTCGGCGGTTGTTGGCGCAGCTCATGGACTTCAACGACGTCAACCGGTTCCTGATCGGGAAGATCACGGCGATCGACATCCGGTACGACTTCGGTGCGGGCCACGACCTGCTCGGGCGGCGGCTGCGCGACGTCGGGCTGAAGCACGGGCGCCTGTTCGAGCTGTTGCGCACCGGCAACGGGCTGCTGCTCGACCGGACGGGGCGGCTGTCGGTGGACGGCTGGGCCGACCGGGTCGACCACGTCGCCGACGGCAGCGACGAGTGGGGCGTGCCGGCGGTACTGCTCCGGCCGGACGGGCATGTCGCGTGGGTCGGCGAGGACCAGCAGGCGCTCGACGTCGCGCTCGCCAGGTGGTTCGGGGCCGCGGAAACTCCCACGGCCGGGTGAGGGCGGCAGGCACGTCGAGGGTGGACAACGGCGATCGCCGTACGGGGATAGGGTGCTCGCGACCGGCCCTCACGATCGGACACTCGGATGACGCTCTCCAGGACGACGGTCACGCCGCGGTGCGACCGCCGATGATCGACCCGCGACAGGCCCACGACGTGGCCCACGCGATCGCCACGGCGGCCCTGGGCCGGGACCCCGGCCCGATGACCGTCGCCGACAGCCTCTCGCATCACGTCTACCTGGGGGCGGACGTCGTCGTGAAGGTCGTCGAGGCCGACCGCCACTCGCGACTGGACCGGGAGATCGCCCTCGCGCCCCACCTGCCCGCCGGCATCACGGCGCCGCTGCTCGACAGCGGGCGCTACGAGCTGGGGAGCCGCGAGGTCCGCTACGCCTGCTACGCCCGCGCGCCCGGGGTGACGCCCGGCATGGACATGCCCGGCGTGGACGAGGTGACCGCGCGCCTGCTGGCGGCGGAGGCGGTGCAGCGGCTGCACGCACTGCACCGCTGGACGCCTGCGGCCCCCGCCAGGCGGACGCTGGCAGAGACGCTCGACCACGGCGGGTTCGTCAGCCGGGCCGCGCTCTTCGCCGAGGTGGAGAGCCTCGGCGCCCTGAACCGGGACGGGATCATCCCTCGCCGGGTGCTCGACGGTCTGGCGGCGATAGCGGAGGGCGCGCCGGCGCAGGCGAGCGTGGCCGTCCCGGTCCACGCGGACTGCCACTGGGGGAACTGGCTCGCTCGCGACCGCAGTGTGACGGCGCTGCTGGACTTCGAGTGGGCGCGTTTCGGTGAACCGATGGATGACTGGTTCTTCCTGGTCCGGTTCAGCGGCCCGCACATGGAGGCCGTCCTCGACGTCGTCGCCGACGAGACGGGGACGTCCCCGGCCACCCTGCGCCGGGAGTGCGAGGTGCGCGAGGCGAGCTACCTCGCCGCGGATCTCCGCGTCTCGCTCGAACGCCCGGACATCCCCGCGCAGACGGTTGCCGAGAACGTCCGTGACCTGGAGGAACTCGTTCTCGCGAGCCCCTGGTGGCGCCACGCCCCGTGACGCCGGCTGCGGCGTGGGCGGGTGTCCGCGCGTCCTGCGGCCGACGGCGCGTGCACGTTCGGCGCCGTCGGGCGGGCCGCGTCCCCGTGCCGACCGCCGGGTCGGCGTCGCGCGGGGTTTGCGGCGTCGAGGGCCGGGGCACGTGACGCATGCGCGGTCGTCGATCGACGGCCGGGATGCGAACGGGGGGACGGAATGGACAGACTGGTCAGGGTCGGGATGGCGGCGACGCTCGCCGTGGCGGCCGGGGTGGCGGCCCCGGCGCGCGCCGGGGCGGCGGGCGCAGGGGCCTTCGCGCCCGCGCGGTACCTCGCGACGGGGTCGACCGGGACCAACGCGGTCGCGGTCGCCGACGTCACCGGCGACGGGCGGCGTGACATCGTCGTCGGGGTGGACGCCGCCGACGGCACGCAGACGAGTTCGGTGCTGGTCTTCGCCCAGCAGGCCGACCACGGCTACGGCGCCCCCACGAGGATCCCCGCGCACGGCGGCTACAACAGCGACGTACGGCTGGCGGTCGCCGACATCGACGGCGACGGGCGTACGGACGTGGCGATGTCCTCGTCCGCCGGCGTCGACGTGTTGTTCCAGCGGGGCGGGCGGCTCGCCGCGCCGGTGCTGGTGCCCGGTGGCGCCGAGGACGTCGCGATCGCGGACGTGACCGGCGACGGGCGCCCGGACCTGGTCGTCGGCGCGACGCAGGGCGAGGTGCGGATCCACGCGCAGAGCGCGACGCACACGTTCCCGACGTACACGACGGTCACCGGGCCGTTCACGGCCGGCGCGCCGGCGAACCAGGTCTTCGTGGCCGACCTCGACGGGGACGCCCGGGTCGACCTCGCGCAGTTCTACGGCCACGGCACGTGGGTGCGGCTGCGCCGCGCGGACGGTTCCTACGGGCCGGCGGCGACCTACCGGACGCCGGCGAACGACATCGGCTACCGCCGGGTCGGCCTCGGCGCGGCGGTCGGTGACGTGACCGGCGACGGCCGGGCCGACCTGGTGACCAGCGTCCAGGGCAACACCCCGGACTCCGCCGTCCAAGTGTTCGCGCAGGGCGCCGGTGGGCTCGCCGCGACGCCGACCAGGTATTCCGCGTACGACTGCGCCGCCGGTCTCGTTATCGGCGACCTGACCGGCGACAACCGCGACGACCTGGTCGTCGCGCACGCCAACTGGTTGGCGGTGAGCGTCCATCTGCAGGGGCCGACCGGAACGCTCGGCGGGTACGCGACGAACAGCGTCGACGGGGTCGGGTCCCAGGAGGACGCCCTGGCCGTCGGCGACGTCACCGGGGACGGGAAGCCGGACGTGGTCGCCGTCGCGTACGACAAGGTTGCCATCCTGCGGCAGCTCTGATGCCCGGCGGCGTGTCGCCCACGGGGCGATGCCGGGGCGCGCGTCGTGCGATCATGATCCACAACGCAAGACAGTCGACTGTGGATTGGGCCTTGGTGACCATGAAGAGAGTGTTCTCGACCCTGATGGCACTGGTGACCGTCGCGTCGGTCATGACGATCGGCGCACCCGCCGCCCAGGCGGCCGGCTCCTGCTCGGGCACGATCATCTACAGCCAGGTGCAGTCGTCGGGCTACGGCGAACTGGTGATCTACTACAACAGCAGCAACGGGGGCACCAACAGCGCGTGCTTCTACCACCGGGGCGCGGCCTACGGGAAGTCGGCACCGACCTTCGTGCAGATCTACCGCTGTGCCGAGCGTTCCGGTGAGGGCGCGCACTGCACCCGCTCGGGTAGCGCGGACACCGACTCCGGTGACTTCAGCTACCACGCCGGCCCGGTCGGCGTCACCGGCACGGCATCCTACTGCGTCGAGGCGGTCGGCTACATCGGCTGGGCGGGCGCGCGCCACCAGATCTACAGCCGACGGCAGGGCTGCTGACCGCATCCGCCCCGCTCGGCCAGCGGGTCAGGTTTCGGCCATCGCGGAGGGGCGCCTCCCGGAGACGGGAGGCGCCCCTCCGCCGCTCGCGGCGGCGACCTTGCCGGCAAGGATTGAATGGTGGTTCAATCCTTGCGTGGTCTACCGGAGCACCGAACGCGTGAAGGCCCGGCTGAGCGCGTCCCGGGAGCGGATCATCGCCGCCTCGCTGGAGATCATGGCCGAGCACGGGTACGCCGGCTGCTCGGTGGCCGCCGTCGCGGAGCGGGCCGGGATGGCGACCGGCAGCGTCTACCGGCACTTCCCCACCAAGGCCGACCTGGTCGCCGAGGTGTTCCGCACGGCCTCGCAGCGCGAGGTGGACGCGGTGGCGCGTGCGGCGGCGCTGGAGGGCACCGTCGCCGAGCGGGTCACCGCCGTCATCGAGACGTTCTCCGGCCGGGCGCTGCGCTCGCCCCGGTTGGCGTACGCGCTGCTCGCCGAGCCGGCCGACCCGGCCGTCGACGCCGAGCGGCTCGTCTTCCGCCGCGCGTACGCCGAGCTGATCGCCGGTCACGTCGCCCAGGGGGTGGCGAGCGGAGAACTTCCCCCGCAGGATCCCGAGCTGACCGCCACCGCGCTGGTCGGCGCCCTGGCCGAGGCGATGGTCGGCCCCCTCGCGGCCGGGGTCGCCGGGCCGCGCACCATCGAGCACCTGACCGCCTTCCTCCACCGCGCGCTGGGAGTGTCGCCGTGACGACGCACGAGGTCCTCAACCAGGTTCCCCCGCTGGTCGGTCACGACACGGCCGACGACGCGGCGCTGCTCGACGGGCTCGAACGCGAGGGCGCCGGCTGGGCCGCCGCCGAGCTGCACGAGCTGGGCCGCCTCGGCGGCGGCGAGCAGGCGATCGAGCACGGGCGGCTGGCGAACGAGCACCCGCCGGTCCTGCGCACCCACGACAGGCACGGCCACCGCGTCGACGAGGTGGAGTTCCACCCGGCCTGGCACGAGTTGATGCGTACCGCGGTCACGCACGGCCTGCACGCCGCGCCGTGGGCGGACGACCGGCCGGGCGCGCACGTGGCCCGCGCGGCCAAGTTCTACACCTGGCGTCCCGACGCCGGCCACGGCTGCCCGATCTCGATGACCTACGCCGCCGTGCCGGCGCTGCGGCACGCCCCGGAGCTGGCCGCGCGCTACGAGCCGCTGCTCACCGCCACGTCGTACGACTTCGGGCTGCGTCCGCCGCTGGCCAAGCGGGGACTGCTGGCGGGCATGTCGATGACGGAGAAGCAGGGCGGCTCGGACGTACGCGCCAACACCACCACCGCCCGCCCCGAGCCGGACGGCACCTACCGCCTGCTCGGGCACAAGTGGTTCACGTCGGCGCCGATGTGCGACGTCTTCCTCACCCTCGCCCAGGCGCCGGGCGGGCTCACCTGCTTCCTCGTCCCGCGCGTCCTGCCGGACGGCACGCGCAACCCGATGCGGCTGATGCGCCTCAAGGACAAGCTCGGCAACCGCTCCAACGCCTCCGCCGAGGTCGAGTACGAGCACGCGGTCGCCTGGCGGGTCGGCGACGAGGGCCGCGGCGTGCGCACCATCATCGACATGGTCAACCTGACCCGCCTCGACTGCGTCATCGGCGCGGCGGCCGGCATGCGCCAGGGCGTGACCACCGCCGCCCACCACGCCACCCACCGGCAGGCCTTCGGCCGGTACCTCGTCGAGGCGCCCCTGATGCGCAACGTGCTCGCCGACCTCGCGGTCGAGTCCGAGGCCGCCACCGTCCTGATGATGCGCCTCGCCGGGGCCACCGACCGGTCCGCGCGCGGCGACGCCGGCGAGACCGCGTTCAAGCGGCTCGCCCTCGCCGTCGGCAAGTACTGGGTCTGCAAGCGCTGGCCGGCGCACGCCGCCGAGGCCCTCGAATGCCTGGGCGGCAACGGCTACGTCGAGGAGTCGGGCATGCCGAGGCTGTTCCGCGAGTCCCCGCTGAACTCGATCTGGGAGGGCTCGGGCAACGTCGCCGCGCTGGACGTGCTGCGCGCCCTCACCAGGGAACCCGAGGTCATGGCGGCGTTCCGGGCCGAGGTCACCGCCGCGGCCGGCGCCGACGCCCGGCTCGACGCCGCCGTACGCCGGGTGCAGGCCGAGCTGTCCGACCACGACGACGTCGAGCTGCGGGCCCGCCGGGTCGTCGAACGGCTCGCCCTGGTCCTGCAGGGCTCGCTGCTGGTGCGGCACGGCCACCCCGCCGTCGCCGACGCCTTCTGCGCCTCCCGGCTCGGCGGCGACCACGGCCAGGCGTACGGCACGCTGCCCCGCGGCGTCGACCTCGCCGCGATCATCTCCCGCGCCGTACCCAAGGTGGGCTGACCGCCTTCGCGCGAAGGAGCGCCCCGTCCGGCGGTCGACCCGCTCGCCGACGTGGCGTCGCCCACTCCCCAGCGGTCGGAAATCGTACGCCGATCGTCGGTGCCGCTCGTTAGTCTGCCTGCGGACAGTGTCAGTACGTGACAGGTCGAGGCACGGCTCGCGCCGGCCACCACGGGGACCCAGGAGAATTAGTGACACAGCAATCCATCGCGACCTCGGACAAACTCGACGCCTCGGTGCTCAAGGTCGCCGGGGTCGTCGTCCTCGGCGCGATCATGTCGATCCTCGACGTGACGGTCGTCACCGTTGCCCTGCCGACCTTCCAGCGCGAGTTCAACGCGTCGTACGCCGAGGTCGCCTGGACCATGACGGCCTACACGCTCGCGCTGGCCACGGTGATCCCGCTCAGCGGCTGGGCCGCCGACCGGTTCGGCACCAAGCGGCTCTACATGATCGCCATTGCGCTGTTCACGATCGGGTCGGGACTGTGCGCCAACGCCGACACGATCGGGCAGCTCATCGGCTACCGCGTGCTCCAGGGCCTCGGCGGCGGCATGCTCCTGCCGCTGGGCATGACGATCATGACCAGGGCGGCCGGGCCGCACCGGATCGGCCGGCTGATGGCCGTCCTGGGCATCCCGATGCTGCTCGGTCCCATCGGAGGCCCGATCCTCGGCGGCTGGCTGATCGACGTCGCGAGCTGGCACTGGATCTTCCTGATCAACCTGCCGATCGGCGTCCTGGCCCTCGTCTACGCCGCACTGGCGCTGCCGAAGGACAACCCCGAGCCGTCCGAGTCGTTCGACTTCCTCGGCATGCTGATGCTCTCGCCGGGGCTCGCCCTCTTCCTCTACGGCGTCTCCACGCTGCCCGAGACCGGCACGTTCGCCGACACCGAGGTCTGGGTGCCCATGCTGGTCGGCGGCGTGCTCCTCGTCGCCTTCGTCCTGTACTCCTTCAGGATCCGGCACCCGCTGCTCGACCTGCGGCTGTTCGGCAACCGCAACCTCACCGTCGCGGCGGTGACCATGTTCGTGTTCATCATCGCGTTCATGGGCGCCGGCCTGCTGTTCCCGAGCTACTTCCTGCAGATCCGCGGTGAGACGACGCTGGCCGCCGGCCTGCTGATGGCACCGCAGGGCATCGGCGCGATGGTCACCATGCCGGTGGCCGGGATGCTGGCCGACCGGGTCCCCGTCGGCCGCACCGTGCCGTTCGCGCTGGCGCTCATCGCCCTCGGGTTCTTCACCTTCACCCAGGTCGATCCGCAGACCTCGTACGTCCTGCTCTGCGGGTCGCTGTTCGTCATGGGCCTGGGCATGGGCGGCACCATGATGCCGATCATGACCTCGGCGCTGAAGACGCTCAAGGCGCACGACGTGGCCCGTGGCTCCACCCTGGTCAACATCCTCCAGCAGATCGGTGGGTCCGTGGGCGCCGCCATGATGTCGGTGATCCTCACCAGCGAGTTGAACGGCTCCCGGCCGATCCCGGGGGCGACCGACCCGAGCGGGGAGCCGGTGACGGAGGCCGGTCTCGCCATCGCCCTCCAGCAGCAGCCGGAGCTGGCCGAGCAGTTCCCGGTCGACCCCTCGCTCATCCAGCGTGGCCTCGACTTCGCCGCCAGCTCCTTCGCCACCACGTTCTGGGTCGCGTTCGCGCTGGTGCTGGTCACGTTCGTCCCGGTGGCGTTCCTGCCGCGCCGGCGCGAGCCGTCGCACCTGCTCGACGGCCAGCAGGAGGGGCAGCCGAAGGCTCCGGTCATCATCCACTGACGCGACGCTCCGGCCCCCGGGGCACCACCCGGGGGCGGGAGCGTCCGTCGGTCAGCGCTGCCGTGGCGCGGTGGCGTGCTCGTCGTGGGCGCCGTGGTAGCCGGCGGCCTGGAGGGCGAACAGTTCGGCGTACCGGCCGCCGGCGGCGACGAGTTCGGCGTGACTGCCGGCCTCGACCAGCGCGCCGTCGTGCAGGACGAAGATCCGGTCGGCGTGCCGGACGTTGGCCAGCCGGTGGGTGATGAGGATGGTGGTCGCCCGGCCCTGCCGGTCCCGGATGGCCTGGAACAGGGCGTCCTCGGCGCGCGGGTCGAGGGCGGAGGACGGCTCGTCCATGACCAGCAGTTCGGCGTCGCGGAGGAAGCCGCGGGCGGCGGTGATGCGCTGCCACTGGCCGCCGGAGAGGTCCTGGCCCCTGGCGAACGTCCGGTCGAGCAGCGTCTCGTACCCGTCGGGGAGCTCCTGGATCATGTCGTGCGCGACGGCGCGGGCGGCGGCGGCCTCGATCCGGTCCTGCCGTGCCTCGCTCTCGACGTCGCCGACGGCGATGTTCGTCGCGGCCGTGAACGGCCACTTGTGGTATTCCTGCGTGACCACCGCGATGCGGGCCCGCAGCCGGTCGAGGTCCCACTCGGGCAGGGGTCGCCCGTTCCAGCAGATGACGCCCTCGGTGGGCGCGCGCAGGGTGGCGATCATCGCGGCGAGGGTGGTCTTGCCCGAGCCGTTCTCGCCCACGAACGCCACCGTCTGCCCCGCCGTGATCGTCAGCGTCACGCGGTCCACGGCGGGGATGTCCCGGTCGGGGTAGCGCAGGCTGACCTCCCGCACGGCCAGCTCGCGCAGCGGGCCGGGGTCGGCGCCCGCGGCGCCCGGCGCCGGGTCGGGCAGGTAGTCGGCGGCGCGGGTCATGAACCCGGCGTAGTCGCCGAAGTGCTGACCCTCGGTGTAGACGCGGTCGACCTGGAAGGTGGTGACGGCCAGCGAACGCTGCGCGGCCTGCACCGCGACCACGCAGGTCGCCGCCGCCGCGAGCGGGATCTGACCGTCGACGAGCAGCAGCCCGAGCAGGAGGTAGACCACGGCGGTGGCGATTCCGCCGATCACCGCCCCGACCGTGGTGGTCGTGGTGACCCGGCGGGCGAGGGCCAGCTCGATGTCGGTCTCGACCTCCATCACCCGGTCGTACTGGTCCAGCAGGAAGCGGCGCAGCCCGTAGGAGCGCAGCTCCGGCGCCGAGTCCCGCTCGGCCATCAGCCGGTGCAGCAGCCACAGTCGCCGTCGCCGCACCGAGCCGGCCGTGTAGGTCCGGTAGCGCAGGTGCCCGGCCCGCAGCGACGCCCAGGCCTTGGGCAGCGTGGCGACCAACAGCGCCAGCAGCAGCAGCGGGTGGATGACGACGACGGCGACCGCCACGGCGAGCAGGCCGGCCAGCCCGGCGAGCAGATTCATCGACGACTCGACCAGGTCGACCGTCGACTCGGTGCCCCGGGAGGCGCGCTCCATGTCGTCGGCGAACGCGTCGGCGTCGAACGCCTCCAGCCGTACCGCCGTGGACATCTCGAACAGGCCGCGTTCCACCTCCCGGCTCACCCGCGGGGTGAGTCCGTTCTGCGCGTACCCGGTGGCGATGCCCATGCCGGCGCGCAGCGCGGTCGCCCCCGCCAGCACGGCGAGCGCGGGCGTCGCGGCGACCACCTTCTCCGTGGTCGGGCCCCCGGCGAACAGCTCGACGAGCACCCGCTGGGTGGCCAGCAGCCCGAAGGCGGCCATCGCCCCGCCGCCGAGTGTCGCGGCGGCCACCACCGAGGTCCGGAGGCGGTCGGCCCGCCAGCTGGTCCGGACCGCCGTCCAGACCAGCCGGGGCAGTTCGGCGAACACGGTGAACAGGCCGGCTTCCGACCGCGCCTGCATCCCGGTCTCCCAGTACATCGTCCGCAGCTCCGGCAGGACCGACTGCGCCCCTGCCGGAGCCGAATGTTCCGACGTGGTGTCCCGTTCGGTGCGGGCGGCGGCTCCGGTCACGGGCGTGTCTCCTCGCTGCGCGGTGACGTGGTCGGCGGTCGCGGGTCGGCGGCGGTGGGGGAGCGAAGTATCCAACCCACAGTATTTGCACAGCTACCAATGGTCACTGTCGATGACGCGCCGGTCCAGCCTTCACGGCAGGTGAGGTGGAGCGGATCCAGGACGGGTCAGCTCACCCGGAAGCCGTCCTCCAGGTAGCGGGTGCCGCCGTCGTCGCGCGCGGCGAGTGCCTGCGCGACCCGTCGGGCGAGCAGCGGGACCAGCCGCCCGTCGGCCTCCCGCCGGTCACACCACGACCAGCTCCGCAGCTCGGCGGGCGGCAAGACGATCCGGGCGGCCTGCGCCGGCGTCAGCCGGCCCCCGTCGTAGACGAACATGACCCCCTCGGTCCGGCCGCGCTGCGGGGGGACCCAGTCCACGACGAGCAGCCGCCCCGGCTCGATGGCGAGCCCGAGCTCCTCGCGGCACTCGCGGACCGCCGTCCGGTGTGGAGACTCGTCCGCCTCGACGCACCCGCCGGGAATCTCCCACGAGGCCTTGTACGCCGGCTCGACGAGGAGGACCCGGCCGGCGGGACCGGTCACGAGCAGGCCGGCGCCCATGCGCTTGCGGGGCAGCCCGGCCGTGAAGTCGGGACCGTGCCGCGTCATGGCCGGACACCAGGGGAAGCCCGATGACGCGCGCGAGCGGCGGTACGGCACGCCGCCGCTCGCGCGGTGTGGCTCAATGCCCGCTCACGCCGTCGGGGTGGGCAGGCGGGTCGGATCGTCCGCGGCCCGGGAGCGGCGGGCGGCGACGAAGCCGAAGGCGGTGGCGGTGAAGAACATCAGGATGCCGTAGATCGCCGGCGGCATACCGATGTCGGTGTTGTTGAGCAGGGCCGGGCTGAGCGCGATCGTGATGGCCAGGGTGGCGTTGTGGACGCCGATCTCGAACGACGACGCGACGGAGTCCCGGTGCCCGACGCGCAGCAGGCGCGGCGCCGCGTACCCGATGGCCAGGCTGAGCAGGTTGAACAGCAGGGCGATGAGGCCGACCGCGCCGATGGTGGCGGCGAGTTCGTCCTTGACGCCGAGGACCGCGCCGACGATCACCACCATGAGGACCACGATGGAGAGGATCTTCACCGGTCGCTGCATGCGTGCGGCGAACGCGGGACGCCGCTGCCGGACGACCATGCCGATCGCGATCGGGATGAGCACCAGGGCGAACACCTGGAGCACCTTGTCGAACTGGAGGCCGAGCGAGCTGTCCGAGCCCATGAACGCGGCGACGGAGAGGTTGACGATCACCGGCAGCGTGAACAGGGCGAGCACCGAGTTGATGGCGGTCAGGGTGACGTTCAGCGCGACGTTGCCCTGGAACAGGTGGCTGAAGAGGCTGGCCGTGCTGCCGCCGGGGGAGGCGGCGAGCAGCATCATGCCGACGGCCAACTCCGGGCGCAGGTCGGCGGCGAGCACCAGGCCCAGGCAGACGGCCGGCAGGACCAGCATCTGGCAGACCAGGGAGATGATCACGGCCCGGGGATAGGCGACGACGCGACGGAAGTCGGCGATGGTCAGGGTCAGCCCGAGGCCGAGCATGACGATGCCCAGCGCGATGGGGAAGAGCACGAGCGACAGACCGGTATTCACAGTGCTGGGCCTCCTGATCGCGGTACGCCAGGGATCACCGGAGCTTCACACCAAGACGGGTGCGCCCGCATCTTGCAACGTGCCTAGACGTCCGTCAATGGGCATCGTCCACCGGCCGTGCCCCGGCGCCGGCCCCGGGCGACGGGGCCGACGCCGCGACACGGGTCAGAAGGGCCACTGGTCTCGTGACCCCGCCTCGATGAGCGGAATCATCGCGAACGCGGCGTCGGAGAGGCCGCCGAACGTGTGCCGGTTGCCGGTCGCCGGCGCGTGCCCGACCCGGT
Organism: Micromonospora sp. CNZ303; assembly: GCF_004345505.1. Taxonomy (NCBI): domain Bacteria; kingdom Bacillati; phylum Actinomycetota; class Actinomycetes; order Micromonosporales; family Micromonosporaceae; genus Micromonospora; species Micromonospora sp. CNZ303. The sequence goes on from NZ_SLVT01000008.1 coordinate 60,353, forward strand.
ACCCGGCCAGGTTCCAGGTGTACACCGGTATCCGCGCCGGCACGGCGGCCGTGACGTCCGCCGCGCCGTGCCAGTGCGCCTGCTCGTCGGTGAGGATGACCACCCGGTCGTGCCGGTCGTAGTGGTCGCGCACCGCCTTCTCGGTCTGGGTCCCGGCGCCGTGGAAGTAGCCACCCTCCTTGAACCGGCGCACCGCCGCCAGCACCGACTCGCCGGCGACGGCCGGGAACACCGTGCTGGAGTTGGAGAACGACACCACCGTGGCGTCCCGCGCGCGGGCGGCCAGCGCGAGGCCGAACACGGTGGCCGCGTCCCAGCAGCGCAGCGTGCCGTCCTTGCTGAACGCGCTGTTCATCGAGCCCGACGTGTCGATCAGCACCAGGGTCCGCCCGTCCAGGGCGGGCACGTGCGCCAGCGCCTGCTGCAACGCCCGCTCCAAGGGGTACGCCCACCGCAGGCTCGGTGCCGCGTTGTACGCCGACAGGTACCGCATCGGCAGCACGCGCGACCGGGCGACCTCGCCCGGGTCGGCCAGCCTCGCCGCCACAGCCTCGGCGACGGTGTCGCTGACGCCGGCCCGGTCGAAGTTGCGCAGGTTGCGCAGCAGCGCCAGGTAACCCATGGTCGGGATGATCGCTTCCCACGCCGCGGCGTCCATCGCGGTCTGCCGCCAGCCCGCGAGGGCCTCCCAGGTCATGCCGGCCGCGCCCAGCACCGCCGGGTCGGTGATCCCGACGCGCCGCTCGACCGGCAACGCCATGAGCTCGGCCCGCGCCGCCAGCATCGTGAGGGACCCGGGCAGCGGGTTGTCGCGCTTGTGCCGGCGGTCCAGCGCGTGCCGGAAGAGGTCGCCCTGCCGCTCGTCCCGCGCCGTCGGGTGGGTCAGGTCGATGACATCGCCGAACCGTACCGCGCTGCCGTCGGCGTCGTACTTGAGCAGGCTCCGCTCGTGGTACAGCCGCGCCACCGCGTCGGCGACGCCCCGCTTGACCGGCTTGGGCATCGTCCGGCCGTGGCGCCCCAGCCAGTACGCGAGGGCCTCGCCCGGCTCGTCGGCCCGCTGCAACGCGGAGTCCACCACCGCCCGGGAACCGGGGATGCCGGCGGCGACCTGCGCGCGGGCGCCCTCCAGGGCGGCCACGACGGATGCGGAACGCAGCATCGCGCCGGTACGCAGCCACCGCACGAAACGCGCGAACCAGTCGGGGTCGGCGACGGCCACGGCGGCGACCAGCTCGCGGAACCGGGAGTCCCGGTCGGCGGCGCCCTCGTAGAAGGTGTCCTCGCCGACCATGTTCGACACGCCCAGCAGGAACAGCTCGGCCCGTGGCTCGCGGGCGAAGCCGGGCGCGCCCTCGGTGGTGACGGGCAGCTTGTCGCGCCGCCGCTTGAGGTTGAACTTGGCCATCGCGTACCCCGTGTGGGTGCAGCGGCAGGCGCGACCGCACCGCACACCCGAGACCAGAAGTCGGCGACGGACCTGTCCGCCGCTCTGCCGCTTGAGCTAGCCACCCGGAGGCGGCGGAGGACTCGAACCTCCAACCCGCGGATCCCTGAAGTAACCGTCACCTGCGCACCGGGCGTGCGGCGTGGTCGCGCCTCCCGAGATCGGAGCCGGCGACGGACGGCCTCTTCAACGGGGTGCGGGCACCCCTCCAAGATGTAACCGTCGCCTTCGCACCGGGAGGTGCGGGCACGAACGTAGCGGTGGCGCCGCCTCGGGGCAACGAGGTTTGCCGCCCGGTGACCGTGGCCGGGAATGACGGCCACGCCGCGTACCCGAGATCAGAAGGTCGACAGCGGTCGCTCTGCCAGCTGAGCTACCAGCGCCCGGAGGGCTGGAGGGGACTCGAACCCCCGACCCGTAGATGAAGTATCCGCTGTCTGCGCACCGGGTACGCGGCGTGCGCACCTCCCGAGGTCGAGGCGGCAACGGAGACCGGCCCTCGCGGGCCAAGGTGACCTGGGCTGCTGGTCGACACCGCCTTCCGGCGGCGGCGGGATTCGCACCCGCGTCTCCCCGTGGGAAGCGGAAGTAGCCGTTGCCTGCGCACCGGGAGGTGCCCGACGACGGTAGGCGACCCGTGCGGAAGTGGGCAAGTAACTTCGGTCGGTTGGCTGTCCTACCGTCCTGATTGACTGGTCGGATGCGGATCGGAGAACTCGAGGGCATCGCGGCGGCGCTGGGTAGCAGGGTGGTGACGACGTCGGTGTTGGCGGGCGGCTTCTCCCACGAGACACGCCTGCTCACGCTTGCTGACGGCCAGGTCGTTGCCCGGTTCGGAGGAACGGACCCGGCGATCGAGGCCGGGGTCATGGCCGTCGCCCGTCGGCATGTGCCGGTTCCGGACGTTCTGTTGGTCACGCCCGGTGAGGACGGGAGCGTGCGGCCGGCGATGGTCATCGAGTATGTGGCCGGCGATGTGCTGAGCGGGGTGCTCGCCAAGGGTGATCTTGGTCAGGCGGAAGCGGGTGAGCTGGGGGCTGAGGTCGGAAGGGTCGTCGCGGGGGTCGCCGTCGTGGCGTTCGACCGGCGAGGCTTCTTTGTCGACGGGGACCTCACCGTCAAGGAGGAAGACCCGTGGTCGCAGCAACTGGTTGAGGTCGCCGAGGCTTGTATGGCCGCGGTTCCCGAGGGCCGGCTCGACGGCGGGACGCGTCGCGCCTGGGTGGAGTTGTGCGCGGCTCACTCGTCGGCGCTGGAAGGCGTCGACGGTCACACCCGGCTGGTGCATGCCGACATCAACCCGAAGAACATCCTGGTCTCTCGCGTGGGCGGCGGTTGGCGGGTGGATGCGCTGCTCGACTGGGAGTTCAGCTATTCCGGTTGCCCGTACGGCGACGCCGCGAACATGGCCCGGTTCGGCGCCGACTATCCCGCCGGCTTCCTGGACGGCTTCCGCGCGGGATTCGCTGAGCGGCAGCCTGCGGACCTGGCCCTGGTCGAGGACTGGGCCTACGTGGGGCGGGTCCTGGACATGTTCGCGTTGAGCGACCTGGTGACTCGCCCCGTGGGGCATGCCGTCGCCGACCAGGCGGCCGAGCAGGTCCGGCGTTGGGTCGGGAGTGGCGTGCCGGACAGGGTGTGACGGGTGCCGACGAGACGGTCGTGGTGCGGGACCGGCAGGACGGCCGCTGAGGGGCGCGAGCCGGCAGGGCCGGTCGAGGCGGTGTGCCCCGGCCGACCCTGCCGGCGCCCGCGTGCTGCCCGAGGGATCAGACGCGGGACCACTTCTGGTTGGCGTCGCCCGTGCAGTCCCACAGTTGGAGCTTGCCCCCGTTGTTGGGGTTGCGGTCCCGTACGTCGACGCACCGGTTCGCGCTGAGGTTGACCAGGTCACCGGCGGCGTTGAGCGTGAACCGCTGCGCCGGGTTGCCGTTGCAGGTGACAAGGTTGACCTCGGTGCCGTTCGCCGTGCCGGCCCAGGCCGGGTCCATGCACTTGCCCATCGCCCGGATCGTGCCGTCGGAGGCGAACGTCCAGGCCTGCGCGGCGGTGCCGTTGCAGTCCCAGATCTGGAGCTTGGCCCCGTCGACCGGGTTGGCGCTCGGGATGTCGATGCACCGACCGCTGAGTGCGCCCCGGATGGCGTTGGTGCCGGCCGGCGGGTTGCCGCCCGAGGTGTAGCCCGAGACGCGTACGTAGTCCACGAGCATCTGCTGCGGGAACTGCGTGGAGGCGTCGGGGTAGCCCGGCCAGTTACCGCCCACCGCCACGTTGAGGATCATGAAGAAGGGGTGGTCGAACACCCAGCGGTTGCCGCCCAGCCGTCCCGGGTCGACCCGGTGGTACTCGACGCCGTCCAGGTACCAGATGATGGAGTTCGGTTCCCAGTCCACCCGGTAGGTGTGGAAGGTGTCGGCGAGCGGCTGGCCGATGGTGCGGCTGCCGGTGATGCCGCCGCCACCCGAGTAGCCCGGGCCGTGGATGGTGCCGTAGACGGTGTTCGGCTCCCGGCCGATGTTCTCCATGATGTCGATCTCGCCCGCGTTGGGCCAGCCCACGCTGCCCATGTCGTTGCCGAGCATCCAGAACGCCGGCCAGATGCCCTGACCGCGGGGGATCTTGATGCGGGCCTCGAAGCGGCCGTACGCCTGGGTGAACGTGGCCGCCGTGAGCAGCCGGGCCGAGGTGTACTCGCACCGGCCGTAGTGGCACTGGTAGTTGGCGGGGTTCTCCCGGCGGGCGGTGATCACCAGGTTGCCCTGGCCGTCGTGCACGGCGTTGCTCGTGCTGTTGGTGTAGTACTGCCGTTCGTTGTTGCCCCAGCCGCCGCCGCCGATGTCGAAGCGCCACTTGCTCTGGTTGACGGGCGTGCCGGCGGCGGCGTTGAACTCGTCCTGCCAGGTGATCCCCCCGATGGCGGCCTGCGCCGGTTCGGGGTGGACCGGCACGGAGAGGGCTGTCGTGGCGGCGATGATCGCGGTGGCGGCGAGGGCGAGCGCCCACGGCCGGCGGCGGGTACGGACTCTGAACATGTAGGACCTCCTTGGCGGAACTGCGCCGGCGCGACCTCTCTCGCGGCGGTCGGTCGGCCGGTCGGTGCGGGCGCGACGACAGGCGGGCACCGGGTCAGCCGCGACGCCACTTCTGGTTGGCGGCGCCGAGGCAGTCCCACAGGTGCAGGCGGGCGCCGTCGGAGTTGTTCCACTCCTTGATGTCGACGCACTTGTTGGCCTGCGGGTTGACCAGGTCGCCGGCCGCCGAGAGGACGAACTGCTGGGCCGGGTTGCCGCTGCAGTTGGCGATCTGGATGACCGCGCCGTTGGCGGTCGACCCCCACGCCACGTCCATGCACTTGTTGTTCTGGGTACGCAGCGTGCCGCCGGTGAAGGTCCACGACTGCGCGGCGGTGCCGTTGCAGGTCCAGGTCTGCAGGGGCACGCCGTCGGAGAAGTTGGAGTTCGGCACGTCGATGCAGCGGTTGTTCCAGTTGCTGATCAGCCGGCTTCCGCCGCCGCCGCCGGTGGTCACCAGGGACAGCCCGTAGACGCCGAGGATCTCGTTGACCGGCTGGAACCAGGTCGTGCCGCCCGTGGAGCAGTTGCCGGAGCCGCCGGAGGTGACGCCCTGGGCCTGGTTGCCGGAGATCCAGGCCCCGCCGGAGTCGCCGCCCTCGGCGCAGGCGTTGCTGCGGGTCAGGCCCGACACCGCGCCCTGCGGGTAGTTGACGGTCTCGTTGCGACCCAGGATGGTCCCGCAGCGCCAGCCGGTCGTGCGCCCGGAGCGGCAGACCGAGCTGCCGATCGCCGCGTCCTGCGATCCGGCGACCGTGACGTTGCCCCCGGCGTAGTTGTTCACCCAGGGCTGCGGCGTCCAGGAGCCGTTCGTGCGTACCCACCCGTAGTCGTTGCCGGGGAACGACGATCCCGCGAACGTGCCCTGGGAGACGTTGTTGTAGCCGAGGGTCGGGCTGCCGACGCCCCCGCAGTGGCCCGCGGTGACGAAGCCGCCGACGACCGCGAAGCCGACCGAGCAGAGGGTGTTGCCGTTGATCACGTACTGGTCGCCGCCGCGGATGTCGTAGAGCGGGCGGGGCGCGTCGGTGGCGGTGACGACCCGGATCGCGTCCGCGGGCACGCCGCTGGCCTTGGCGTACGCGATCGCCTTGTCGGCGGCGCCCGGCCGGACCGTCACGACCACGCTGTTGCGGGCGACGTCGACGTGCCAGCCGTGGACGTCGCGCGGGTCGGCGGCGACGGTGCGCCGGTCGAGGGCGCGCTTGACCGCGTCGAGGGTGCGCTCGCTGCGGGTGACGACCGTGACGTCGGCGCCCTCGGCGCGGACGGCCGTGGCGAGGGTCGCATCCGTGACGGCGACGGTGAGGCGCTGCCCGCCGGGCGGGATCCACGCGCCGGCGAACGCCGGGCCGAGCTTCGCCCGCAGGCGCCGCTCGACCACCGGCGCCGCCGCCTCGGTGCGCAGGCGTTCGTCGACCTGGGTGGTGGTGAGGCCGAGGTCGCGGCGCATCGCCTCGACCAGGGCGGGGCTGGGGCCGGTCGGGGCCGCCGCGGTGCGGTCCGGGGCGGCGGGGGACGTGTCGCTGGCGTGGCCCGCCGCCGGGGTCAGGCCGAGGAGCAGGAGGCCGGCGGCGGCGGGGACGAGCATGCGCAGTCTTCGAGACAAGGGGGTTCCTCCCGGTGCGGCGAGGGTGGCAGACGGATCAAGAGAGCGCTCTCTGAAAGAAGTCTGTCGATATCTCGACACATCTGTCAAGAAGGTTGCCAGTTGTGGCCCGCGCGTCGCCCTCGGCGACGGCCGGTGCGCGCCCGCGCCGGGCCCGCCGGTGGGCGGCGGGGGCGTCGGAACGGCGCCGGGTCAGGCGGTGGAGAGCAGGCCGCGCGCCGCCCGGACCTGGTCGACGGCCCGGCGGAGCGCGGCCACGATCCGGTCCTCGCCGGCGGCGCCCAGCCGGGCCACCGGCACCGACAGGCTGATCGCGTCGGTGGCCGGCGCCGCCAGGGGTACGGCCGTCGCGAAGCAGACGATGCCCTCGGTGTTCTCCTCGCGGTCCACCGCGTAGCCGCGTTCCCGGACGGCGGCCAGCTCGGCGCGCAGCGCGTCGGGGTCGGTGACGGTGTGCGGGGTGAGGGCGGACAACGGCCAGGTCAGCAGCCCGCCGAGCGCCTCGTCGGGGCGCTCGGCGAGCAGCGCCTTGCCCAGGGCGGTGGCGTGCGCCGGCAGTTGCCGGCCGATCGCGCTGTAGAGCCGCAGCGGGTGCACCGACTCGCGCTTGGCGAGGTAGACGATGTGCGCGCCGTCCAGGCGCCCGAGGTGGACGGTCTCGCCGAACTGCCGGGACAGGTCGTCGAGCACCCCGCCGAGCAGGCCCACGGTGTCGTCGCTGGTGAGGTACGCGGCGCCGACCTGGAGCGCGCGCACCCCGAGCCCGAACCGGGTGCCGGTCGGGTCGCTCTCGACCCAGCCGCGCTGGGCCATGGTGCGCAGGATGCCGTGCAGGCTGCTCTTCGGGATGTCCAGCGCGCGGGCCAGGTCGACCAACGAGCGCCGCTGCGGCGAGGCGGCCAGCGCCTCCAGCACCTCCAGCGTCCGGGTGGAGGACTTCACGGGCTGGAACCCGCCGGGCAGCGTCATGGGCGCCACTCTAGCGGGGTTGACAGGCCGGACGGCAGCGCTAGGGTCACATATGTGACTGGCGTACAGAATGATGAACAGAGCCCTGCGGTCGTGGCGGCCGTCGGCGCGGCCCGGATCCTGCCGGTCGTCGTGCTCGACGACGCCCGCGACGCCGCCCCGTTGGCCGAGGCGCTGGTGCGCGGCGGGCTGCCCTGCGCCGAGGTGACCTTCCGCACCGACGCCGCGGCCGAGTCGATCCGCGTCATGTCCGAGCGGGGCGACCTGCTCGTCGGCGCCGGCACCGTGCTGACCCCGGCCCAGGTCGACCGGGCCGTCAAGGCGGGCGCCCGGTTCGTCGTCACCCCCGGGTTCTCCCCGGCGGTCGTCCGGCGCTGCCAGGAGGCGGGCGTGCCCGTCTTCCCCGGCGTCGCCACCGGCACCGAGATCCAGATGGCCCTCGACGCCGGGCTCGACACGGTCAAGTTCTTCCCCGCCGAGCAGCTCGGCGGCGTCGCGATGATCAAGGCGCTCGCCGCGCCGTACCGCTCGGTGCGGTTCATCCCGACCGGCGGGGTCAACACCGCCAACCTCTCCGACTACCTCGCCCTGCCGGCCGTGCTGGCCGTCGGGGGCACCTGGATGGTCGCGCCCGACCTAATCGCCGCCGGGCGTTGGGACGAGGTCGCCGCCCGCACCGCCGCGGCCGTCGAGGCCGCCCGACCCGCCGTGGAGGCCTGAGCCGTGTTGTCCATCCGTCCGGCCGGCGAGTGCCGGTACGACCTGGTCTCCCTCGGCGAGATCATGCTGCGGCTCGACCCGGGCGAGGGCCGGGTCCGCACGGCCCGCACCTTCCGGGCCTGGGAGGGCGGCGGCGAGTACAACGTGGCGCGCGGCCTGCGCCGCTGCTTCGGGCTGCGGACCGCCGTGGTGACCGCGTTCGCCGACAACGAGGTGGGCCGGCTGCTGGAGGACCTCGTGCTCCAGGGCGGGGTGGACACGTCGCTGGTGACCTGGCTGCCCTACGACGGGGTCGGCCGCGCCGTGCGCAACGGGCTCAACTTCACCGAGCGCGGCTTCGGCGTCCGGGGCGCCGTCGGCACCTCCGACCGCGGCCACAGCGCCGCCAGCCAGCTCCGGCCCGACCAGGTGGACTGGGACCACCTGTTCGGCACGCTGGGGGTGCGGTGGCTGCACACCGGCGGCATCTACGCCGCCCTGTCCGAGACCACCCCGGAGACGATGGAGGCGGCGATGGCCGCCGCCGCCCGGCACGGCACCGTCGTCTCGTACGACCTCAACTACCGGCCCAGCCTCTGGAAGGCGGTCGGCGGGCAGGCCCGCGCGCAGGAGGTGAACCGGCGGCTGGCCCGGTACGTCGACGTGATGATCGGCAACGAGGAGGACTTCACCGCCTCGCTGGGCTTCGAGGTGCCCGACACCGACGCGTCGCTGTCGGAGCTGGAGGTGGCCAACTTCCAGCGGATGATCGAGGCGGCCACCAGGGAGTACGACAACTTCAAGGTCGTCGCCACCACCCTGCGTACGGTGCGCACGGCCACCGTCAACGACTGGGGCGCGATCGCCTGGGCCGACGGACGGTTCGTCGAGGCGACCCACCGGCCCGGCCTGGAGATCATGGACCGCGTCGGCGGGGGCGACAGCTTCGCCTCCGGCCTGATCTACGGACTGCTGGAGAAGGGCGACCTGGCCACCGCCGTCGAGTACGGCGCGGCGCACGGCGCGCTGGCGATGACCACGCCCGGCGACACCTCGATGGCCAGCCTCCGGGAGGTCGAGGCGCTCGTCCGGGGCGCCGGCGCGCGCGTGCAACGCTGACGCCCTCGCATGTAAGGAAGGGCACCTTCCTATCGCGCACGCGATAGGAAGGTGCCCTTCCTTACGGCGGCGCGCCGGCCGCCGTCCCGCTCACTCCCCGGTGAAGTGCGGTTCGCGCCGGTCGAGGAAGGCGCGGACCGCCTCGTCGTGGTCCCGGGTCTGGTGCGCCAGCGCCTGCATCGCGGCGGAGAGCTCCAGCACGCTGTCGAGGCTCTGGTGCTGGGCCTCGCGCAGCAGCTTCTTGGCCATCCGTACGGCGTGCGGAGGGTTCGCGGCCACCCGGTCGGCGAGCCGGCGCGCCTCGGTGAGCAGTTCCTCGTGCGGCACGACCCGGGAGACCAGCCCCCACTCCAGGGCGGTGGCGGCGTCGACCCGGTCCCCGGTCAGCGTCATCTCGGCGGCCCGGGCGGCGCCGACGGCACGGGGCAGCAGCCAGGCGCCGCCGTCGCCGGGGATGATGCCGAGCTTGACGAAGCTCTCCGCGAAGAACGCCCGCTCCGAGGCGATCCGCAGGTCGCACATGAGCGCCAGGTCGCAGCCGGCGCCGACGGCCGCTCCGTTCACCGCCGCGATCAGCGGCACGTCGCACGCGTACATCGCCCGGGGGATCCGCTGGATGCCGCGACGGTAGCCGTCGCGCAGCTCGTGCGGGGAGCCGCCGAAGAGGCCGACCCGGTCCGCCATGTCCTTGACGTTGCCGCCGGCGGAGAAGGCGCTGCCGGCGCCGGTGACGATGACCGCCCGGACCGCCCGGTCGGCGTTGACCGCCTCGACCCGGGCGACCAACGCGTCGATCACGTCGTCGCCGGAGATGGGGTTGCGGGCCTCCGGCAGGTTGATCGTCCACGTCTCCACGGGACCGTCCCGCTCGACGAGAACCGGGTCGTCCACGCGTGTCTCCTCGGTGTGCCGCTGATCTGGTCTGCCCCGAAACCAACCACACGCCCGCCCGGCCGGCAAGGCGGGGTGCCCCGGACGGCACTCCGTCGCGGCGGGCGGACAGCCGCCGTCGGCGATGCGGGCGCCGGTCCTTCGGCGTATTGAGATGCCCGTACCCGCAATGGCATGATCCTCGCTCCATACACGATCATGAGCGGGGCGGATCTCGACAGGTGCCAGCAACGGAGGAACCTTCCGCACGCCCGCTCCGTCTCGTCATCGCCGCGCACGCCGTGTCCACGTACGGCAGCTTCCTGAACATGGTGGCGCTGGGACTGTTCACCCTGGAGATCACGGGCTCCGCCGTGTCCACCGGGATCTTCATGGCGGTCCGCCTGTGCGCCGGCGTCCTGATGGGGCTGGTCGCCGGCACGCTGGTCAGCCGCTACGCGCGGGCCAGGCTCATGATCGGCGGCGACCTGCTGTCGGCCGGTGCGCTGGTGCTGCTGGTCGCGATGCCGTCCGCCGCGCAACCGACCATGCTGCACGCGCTTGCCGTGCTCCTCGGCGGGAGCCAGACGCTGTGGGTGGTCGCGCTGCGCAGCGGGTTGCCCGCGCTGGTCGGCCCGGACGACCTGGCCCGGGCCAACGCGAACCTGGTGGCGGCCCGCTCGGTGGCCATGCTGCTGGGCTTCGGCAGCGCGGGAATCCTCGTGACCCTGTTCGGCTACCACGCCGCGTTCCTGCTCGACGCCGCCTCGTTCGCGCTGTCCGCACTGCTGCTGTGCGCGGTCCGCGCCTGGCGCGTGGTGGGCCGCCCCGCCGGGCCGCCCGCCAAGGGCCCCCGCCGGGCGGGGCTCCGGCGCCTCCTGCCTGCGGTCGCCCCCGTGATCCTGGCCATGATCGCGGTGCGGTCCGTCGACGCGTTCGGGTCCGCCTCCCACAACGTGGGCCTGCCGGTGTACGCGAACCTGGCCTGGCCCGACGCCCCCGCCGCGTTCGCCGCCCTGTTCACCACGCCCTGGGCGGTCGGCAGTCTCGTCGCCGGCCGGTGGTACGCCCGGCGGGCCGCCGGCACCTCCCGTCCGGGATCGCCGCGGGCCTTCGGGGTCGCCACCTGCGCGATGTCGCTGCTGTTCGTGCTCGCCTTCGCGGGGCCCCCGATCTGGCTGGTGGCCGTCCTGGCGCTGGCCGCCGGCATGGCGGACGGGTACGCCGAGATCAGCTACACCACCCGGTTGCAGACCGTCGAGCCCTCCCGGCTGCCGCAACTCATGGGCCTGGCCAGCACGGCGCAGAACGCGGGGTTCGGCATCGGCATGATCGTCTGCGCCTTCGCGCTCGACCGGCTGACACCCCTGCCGGTGGTCGCGCTGGCGCACGGCCTGGCGCTCGCCGCCGCCGGTGCCTTCCTCATCTCCCACGCCCGTACGCCGGCGCACCGTCCGCAGCGAACGCAAGAAGTCGAGGTAGCACCGTGAAGTCGACGCCCGCCGATCGTCCCGCCGCCGTCAGCCACGGCGGGGACCTGCCCGGCCCCGTCGACCATCCCCCGACCTTGGCCGAGGCGCTGCTGCGGGCGGCCCGGAACCACCCGGACGCGGGCATCCGGATCGTGGGTCCCGACGGGCGCGAGGAGTTCCTCGACCACGGGCGGCTGCTCGCCGGGGCGCGCGCGGCGCTGCCCGGTCTGCGGGCCCACGGCCTGGGCCGGGGGTCCCACGTCGTCCTGCGGATCACCTCGGGCGAGCAGTACTGGCCGACCTTCTTCGGCTGCGTCCTCGGCGGGATCGTGCCGCTCACCGTCGGCGCGCCCACCGGGTACGACGCGGACAACCCCACCGCCGCCGCCCTCGTGCACGCCTGGCGGGTGCTGGGGGAGCCCGTCGTGCTGGCCGGGCCGGAGGACCTGGACGCGCTGGACCGGCTGCCGCTGCGGGACCGGGTGGTCGCGGTGGCGGAGCTGGCCGCGACGACCGCTCCCGACGGCCCCGCCCCCTCCGTACCGGAGCCGGAGGCGACTGACACCGACCCCGGGTCGGTGGCGCTGCTGCAGCTCTCCTCGGGCAGCACCGGCCGGCCGAAGGTGATCCCGTTGACGCACCGGGGGCTCTCGGAATATGCCGTCGGCGCCCGGACGATGCTCGACATCGACCCGCGGGACGTCCTGCTCAACTGGCTTCCCCTGGACCACGTCGCCGGCCTGCTGCTCTACCACCTCGGCGGCGTCTTCCTCGGCGCCACGTCCGTCCACGTCGCCACCGAGTGGGTGCTCGACGATCCGCTGCGGTGGCTGGAGCTGATGCGGCGGCACCGGGTCACGCACAGCTGGGCGCCGAACTTCGGCCTGCGGCTGGTGGCCGACGCGGTCGCCCGGGCCCCCGGTGAACCGTGGGACCTCGGCGGCGTACGCCGCATGGTCAGCGGCGGGGAGCAGTGCCTGCCGGAGACCTTCGAGGCGTTCGTCGCCGCGACCGGGGTGCCGGCGGAGGCGATGACGCCGGCCTGGGGCATGTCGGAGACCAGCACGGGCATCACCTTCGCCTCCTTCACCGAGCCCGGCACCCGCCTCCGGATCCGTACGGCGAGCCTGGGCGGCGACCTGGAGTACGCCGAGGACGACGACCCGGCCGACGTCACCGAGTTCCTCTCCGTCGGGCCGCCCGCGCCCGGTGCCACCCTGCGGATCGTCGACGCCGCCGGCGCGGTGCTTCCCGAGGGCCGCATCGGCCGCCTCCAGGTCTCGTCGGCGCGGGTCACGCCCGGGTACCTCGCCGATCCGGAGGCGAACCGCCTGGCCTTCCCCGACGGGGACGGCTGGCTGGAGACCGGCGACCTCGCCTTCATGCGGGACGGTCGGATCACCATCACCGGCCGGGCGAAGGACATGATCATCCTCAACGGGCACAACCTGCCCTGCCACGAGGTCGAGCAGGCGGCGGGGGAGGTGGCCGGGGTACGGCGTGGCCTGGTGGCCGCCGTCGGCGTACCGGAGCCCCGCACCGGCACCGAGTCGCTGGTGATCTTCTACGTGCCCGACGACGACGCGCCCGCGACGGGGGTGGCCGAGGCGGTGCGGGCGGCGGTGGCCCGACGCTGGCAGGTCGTACCCGAGCGGGTGCTGTCGCTCCCCGCGGAGCAGTTCCCGCGTACCACCGGGGGGAAGATCCGGCGCGCGGAGCTGGTCCGGCGCTGCCTGGCCGACCGGTCGTCGCAGCGGCCGCACGACGGGCGGCGGGCGACCACCGACCACAACGGGGCCCCGGCGGCGCGCGCGGCCGGACCGGGCAGGGCGGAGGTGCGCGCCCTGCTGACCGGCATTCTCGGCGACCTGACGGGTGGCCAGGTCGACCCGGCGCGTCCGTTCTACGAGCTCGGCATCGGCTCGGTCGAGATCGTCCGTCTCCGGGCCCGCCTGGAGCGGGCACTGGAGCGCCCGGTCCCGCAGCCGGTGCTCTTCGCCCACCCGACGGTCGACGCGCTCAGCGCGCACCTCGCCGCCCCGGCGGCCACGCCCACGGCGGAGCCCGTCGGCGGGCCGGTACGGGACCGGCGGATCGCGGTGATCGGCATGGCGGTCCGGTTCCCCGGAGCGCGCACGGTCGACGAGTACTGGGCGAACCTGACCGCCGGGGTGGAGAGCGTGCGTGCCTTCACACCGGACGAACTCGTCGCGGCGGGAATCCCACGCGACACCGTCGACGCCCCCGACCTCGTGGCGGCCAGCGGGGTCCTCGACGACGACGTCGCCGGCTTCGACGCGGGCTTCTTCTCGATCAGCGCCCGGGAGGCGGAGCTGCTCGACCCGCAGCACCGGCTGTTCCTGGAGACCTGTCACCACGCGTTGGAGGACGCCGGGCACCCGGGCGACGCGCGGGGGCCGCGGACCGGCCTCTACGCCGGCAGCGGAATGAACCTCTATCCGCACCACACCTACCTCCGCCAGCTCGGCCACCGGACGGTCTCCGCCGATCCGGCCGACCCGATCGGCGTCGCCCTCGGCAACCAGCCGGACTTCCTGGCCACCCGGGTGGCGTACCGGCTGGGGCTGACCGGGCCTGCGATCAACGTGCAGAACGCCTGCTCGACCTCGCTCGTGGCGGTGCACCTGGCGGTGCGGGCGCTGCTCGACGGCGAGGTCGACCAGGCGGTCGCGGGCGCCGTGGCCGTGCACGTGCCGCAGGTGACGGGCTACCGGCACACCCCGGGATCGATCCTGTCGGCGAGCGGTCGGTGCCGGCCCTTCGACGCCGACGCGGACGGAACGGTCGGCGGCAACGGCGTCGCCGCCGTGGTGCTGAAGCCGCTCGACCGGGCCCTCGCCGACGGCGACCGCGTGCACGCCGTGATCATCGGCTCGGCCGTGAACAACGACGGCGCCGGCAAGGTGGGCTTCACAGCACCCGGGGTGGCCGGGCAGGTCGACGTCGCCCGGCGGGCGCTGGCCGCCGCGCGGGTCGCGGCGGAGTCGATCGGGTACGTCGAGGCGCACGGTACGGGCACGGCCCTGGGCGACCCGGTGGAGCACCACGCTCTCGCCGAGGTGTACGCGGGCGGTCGACCGTTCCTCGGCTCGGTCAAGGCGAACATCGGTCACCTGGACAGCTGCGCGGGCATGGCCGGCCTGATCAAGACGATCCTGACCGTGCGTTCCGGCCGGGTCGCCCCACAGATCAACTTCCGCCGGCCGAATCCGGCGATCGACCTGGCCGCCGGCCCCTTCACGGTGACCACCCGTGGCACGCGGTGGCCGGCGGACCTGCGGCCGCGCCGGGCGGCCGTCAGCGCGTTGGGGGTGGGCGGCACCAACGCCCATGTGATCGTCGAGGAGCCGCCCCCGGCGGACCGACGTCGGTCGGACGAGCCGCCGCCCCACCCCGCGCCGGGACTGCTGCCCCTGTCGGCGGCCGACCCGTCGGCGCTGGTGGAGCTGGCCGCCCGCCACCGCGACCTGCTCCGCGAGGACCCCGGGCCGGCGTTGGCCGACGTGGTCACCAGCGCCGGGCGGCGCAGACGCCACCTCCGGCACCGCCTGGTCGCGCTCGGCACCTCGGCCGCCGAGCTGGCCGACGGCCTCCACCGGTACGTCGAGGCGGGCGTGGCGGGAAACGTGCTGACCGGCCGGGCGGAGCCGGAGGACGTCACCCCGGTCGCGCTGGCTTTTCCAGGGCAGGGCGACCGTCGCTGCGTCGTCCTCGATCTCGCCGAGCGGTTCCCGGTCGCGCGGGACGTGTTGGCCGATGGGGCCGACGCGTACCGCCGGGCGACCGGTGGCGACCTCGTCGCCCGGCTACGGGAACACCCTGTCGGAACGGGGCGCCCGACGGACGTGGCGCAGCCTGCGCTGGTGGTCACCGCGGTGGCGTTCGCCGAGCTGTGGCGGTCGTGGGGACTCACGCCGGACGTCGTCCTCGGGCACAGCGTCGGCGAGTACGCCGCACTGGTCGTGGCCGGTGCGCTGTCCCTGCGCGACGCGGTCGGGCTGGCCGCGCACCGGGGCGTCCTGATGCGCGACGCGCTGCCACCCGGCGCGATGTGCGCGGTGCTGGCCGACGAAGCGACGGTCGGCGGCCTGCTGCGTGGGTCGACGGCGGAGATCGCCGCCCGCAACGGCGCGGAGCACCACGTGCTCGCGGGTCCCCCCGAGGCACTGGCGGCGGTCGTCCGGGAAGCCGAACGGCGCGGCGTGGCGACCCGCCCGCTCCCGGTCGACCGGGCGTTCCACTCGACCGGCGTGGACGCGGTCCTCGACCGGCTCCGCCGGATGATCGGGGAGGTGGAGCTCGCACCGACCCGCCTGCCCCTGATCAGCAGCCTGGACGGCCGGGTACGCCCGCCCGGCTGGCTGCCGGACGCCGACCACCTGTGCCGGCAGGCGCGCGAGCCGGTCGCCTGGAGCACCGCCGTGGCCACCCTCGCCGAGCAGGGCGTGCGATCGGTCGTCGAGGCGGGCGCGGACGGGGCGCTGACCGGCATCGCCCGCGGCACGGGATCCGACCTGCGGTGGGTGCCGTCGCAACGCCGTGGCACCCCACCGGTCGCCGGGCTGTGGCGCGCCGTCGCGGAGTTGCACGTGGCGGGGTTCCCGGTCGACTGGGCCGCGCTGACCGCCGACTGCGGTGGCCGGGCGGTGCCACTGCCGGCCTATCCGTTCCAGCGCCGGCGATTCTGGGTCTCCGCGCCCGGGGCGGCCGACGTCTCCGCCGCGACCGACGTGCGGGTCGCGGCTGGCGGGTCCGCCGCGCGGGATGTCTCTGCCGCGACTGACGTGCGGATCGCGGCCGGCACCTCTGCCGCGACTGACGTGCAGGTCGCGGCCGGTGGGTCCGCCGCGAGCGGTGCGGCCGGGTCGTCGGCGACCGCCGAGCCGGGGCCGCCCCGGCCGCCGGCCGGACACGACGTCGGGGCCGAGCAGGTGCTCGCGCGCATCCGGGCGCTGACGGCCGAGCGGCTCGGACTGGACGTGGGAGAGGTCGACCCGGACGAGACCTTCCTCGACCTCGGTGCCGACTCGCTGCTCCTGATCACCATGGCCCGGGAGATCGACCACGCGTTCGGGGTGCGGGTTCCCGTCCGGGACCTGTTCGCCGCCGTGGACACCCCCCGCCGGCTCGCCGAGGCGGTGACGCGCGGCGCCTCGACCGGCGTGCTCCCGCCGACCGGCCCGACGACCGCGTCGCCCCCTGTCCCTGTCGCGCCGGTTCCCGTGCCCGCCGTGTCGGTCCCCGTGCCCGCCGTGTCGGTCCCCGTGCCCGCCGTGTCGGTCCCCGTGTCTGTAACGCCGGTTTCCGCCGGGCCGGTGCCCGTGCCCGTCGCTTCGGCGGCTCCGGCCGACCCGGGCGACGCTCCCCGGGACGTACCGGCCGACCTCGTCACGATCGTGCACCGCCAGCTGGACCTGATGCGCGACCAGCTCGCTCTTCTCGGCGCCGCCACCGGTGCCACCGGCACCGGCGGTAACGGCGGCACCAGTCGTGGCAGTGCGGCCGTCGCCCCCGAGCCGTCGACGCGGCCGGCGCCGGCCGCGTCGGTCGCCGACGCGCCGGACACCGTCGACTTCAGCCTGTACTTCTTCGGCGACTACCCCGACTCGGCCCGGGACGACGCCTACGGAACCATCATCGAGGCCGCCGAGTTCGCCGACACCCACGACTTCCACGCGGTGTGGTTGCCCGAACGGCACTTCCACTCCTTCGGCGGGCTCTTTCCCAACCCGTCGGTGCTCGCCGCGGCCCTCGCGACCCGGACCCGCCGGCTGCGCCTCAACGCCGGCTCCGTGGTGCTGCCCCTGCACCATCCCGTCCGCGTCGCCGAGGAATGGTCCATGGTGGACAACCTCTCCGGGGGCCGGGTCGGGCTGGGGTGCGCGCCCGGCTGGCACGCCAACGACTTCGTCTTCTACCCGGACAACTACCGTCGCCACAAGCAGGTGATGTACGACAACCTCGACACCGTACGGCGGCTCTGGCGCGGTGAGGCGATCACCGCGCGGTCGGGCAGCGGGGAAGACGTCGACATCCGGCTGTTCCCCCGCCCGGTGCAGGCGGAACCGCCGACCTTCACGGCGATCGTCGGCAACCCGGACAGCTACCGGGAGGCGGCCCGCCGCGGCCTCGGCGTGGTCACCAACCTGATGACCCAGGACGTCGCGCGGCTGGCCGAGAACGTCGCGCTGTACCGGCGTACCCGGGCCGAACACGGTCTCGATCCCGCTGCGGGGCGGGTGGTGGTGCTGCTGCACACCTTCCTCGGCGACGACGCCGACCAGGCGCGGGCCATGGCGTTCGAGCCGTTCTGCGCCTACCTGCGCTCCTCGTTCAGCCTGCTCGGCCAGGTGGTCAACAGCCTGGGCATGAACGTCGACCTCGCCGGCACCCCCGACGAGGACGTCCGGTTCGTGCTGTCCCGTGCCTACCAGCGGTACTGCGAGCAGCGGGCCCTGATCGGCTCGCCGGAGAGTTGCCGGCCGGTGCTCGACGCGGTCCTCGACGCCGGCGCCGACGAGATCGCCTGCTTCGTCGACTTCGGCCTGCCGGCGGCGGCCGTGCGGGACGGCCTGCCGGCCATCGACGCGCTACGGCGGGCCACGCCCCGCCGACCAACCCCAACCCCAACCCCGGCCCCAACCCCGGCCCCGGCAGTGGCCCCGGCACCGGCCCCGGTGGTCGTCGGGACGGCGGCGCCGGAGGCCGTCGGGATCATCGCGCCGCCGACCGTCGAGATCGCGCCGTTGACGCCCGGCCAGCGGCGGCTGTGGCTGGTCGAGCAGGCGTACCCGGGCACCCCGGCCTACACCGAGGGCGTGGCCGTGCGGCTGTGCGGCGCGCTCGACACCGGGGCGCTGCGCGGGGCGTTGCAGGACGTCGTGGACCGGCACGCGCCACTGCGGACGACCTACCGCGAGGTCGACGGGCAACCCTGCCAGGTCGTCCGGCCGACGGCGACGGTCGACCTCCCGGTGCGGGAGAATTCCGGTGCCGACGAGGACGCCGTGGTGCGGGCGGCGATGGCCCGGGAGAGCGCGCGGGTGTTCGACCTCGTCGAGGGGCCGGTCTTCGCGTTCGAGCTGCTGCGCTTCTCCCCGACACACCACGTGCTGGTGATGTCGTTCCACCACCTGGCCACCGACGGCGGCTCGTACACGGTCCTGACCCGCGAGGTCGGCACGTGCTACCGGGCCCGGTCGACCGGTACGCCGGCCGCGCTGCCCCCGCTGCCGGTCACCTACCCGGAGCTGGCCCGGGCGCGCGCCCGGGCGGCCCGGGACGGCGTGGACAAGAGCCTGGCGTACTGGCTCGACCTGCTCGATCCGCTGCCGCCCACCCTCGTGCTGCCCTCGGACCGGCAGCGACCGGCCACCGTCTCGGCCGCCGGCGAGAGCCTCCTCGCGGAGATCCCGGTGGAGCTGACCGAACGGGTCCGGCAGCTCAGCCGCGTCGAGCGGGTCACCCCGTTCACCACGCTGCTCAGCGCGATCGGGGTGGCGCTGTTCCGGCTCAGCGGCCAACCGGACCTGGTCATCGGGACCGGCATGAGCGGCCGCGACGAGGATTCCGAGGACCTGATCGGGTTCTTCGTCGACACCGTGCCGCTGCGGCTGGACCTCGGCGGTGACCCCACCTTCCGGGAGTTGCTCGCCCGGGTGCAGTACCGCTCGGCGGACGGGTACGAACACGCGGGCGTGCCCTTCGACGACCTCGTCGGTGCGCTCGCGCCGAACCGGGAGGCCGGCCGCCACCCGCTCTTCGACGTGGTCGTGGAGTACGAGCGCGGCGCAGCGGCGTTCCGGTTCGACCTGCCGGGGGTCACCGCCGAGCCGATCCCGGTGGGCCTGGACAAGGCCCCGGTCGACCTGGTCGTCTACCTGTCACATGGCGACACCGTGCGCTGCCACGTCGAGTACCGGACCGACGTGCTCGACCGGGCGACGGTGCGTCGCCTGCTGGACTACGTCGAGCGGCTGCTCGACCGGGCGACCCGGGAGCCCGACGAGCCGCTGTCGGGCCTGGCGGCGTACCTGGACGACTCCGCCGACCGCCTGCACGGGCCGCGGACACCCGTCGGTGACGCCCGGCTGCACGAGTTGTTCCTGCGGCAGGCGGCCCGCACCCCGGACGCCGCAGCGGTCGTGTGCGGGCCGACCCGGTGGACGTACCGCGAACTGCGCGAGCGGGCCGACCTGCTCGCCCGCCGGATCGCCGCCGCCGGCGTCGGGCCCGACGACCTCGTCGCGGTGCTCCTGCCGCGCCGACCGGAGCTGATCGCCGCCCAGCTCGCCGTGCTGATGGCCGGCGCGGGCTTCCTCCCCCTCGACCCGGGGCTGCCCGCCGCCCGGGTGGCCACCCTGTTCGCCGACAGCGGCGCCCGGCTGCTGGTCACCACGAGGGACGTGGACGCGCCGACGGGCGCGGTCTGCCTGCGGGTCGAGGATCCCGGTGACCCGGACCTGCCGCCCCCGGGCCGGGTGCCGACGGCGGAGCAGGTGGCCTGGTGCGTCCACACGTCCGGCTCGACCGGCCGGCCGAAGGGCGTCCTGGTGCCGCACCGGGCCGCCGTGGACGCCGTCGACTGGCACGTGCGGGCCCTCGCCCTCACCGGAGCCGACACCGTCGGCCACGCGCTCGGACTCGGCTTCGACGCGAACCTCGCCGAGATCCATCCGGCGCTCGCCGCCGGCGCCACCGTGCATCTCGTACCGGAGGAGGCGCGGACCGACCCCGCGGCCCTCGTCGAGGAGTGGTCCCGCGGCGGCGTCACGGTGGCCTTCCTGCCGGCGCCGCTCGCCGAGCTGGTCTTCGCCCTTCCGATGCCCGCGCACACCCCGCGCACGCTCGTCGTGGGCGGCAGCCAGCTCCGGCGCCGACCGCCCGCCGGCTTCCCGGCCGAGGTGATCAACGCCTACGGTCCGACCGAGTGCAGCATCGTCGTCACGGCGGGCCCCGTGCGGGCGGACGTCCCGGGGCCGGTCGACATCGGCACCCCGGTCGACAACCATCGGCTGTACCTGCTGGACGAGCGCGGCGTGCCGGTGCCACGGGGGGCGGTGGGGGAGCTGCACGTCGGCGGAACCGGCGTGGCCCGGGGCTACCTCGGCCGACCCGCGGCGACCGCCGCCGCCTTCCTGCCCGATCCTGGCCTGCCCGGGGCGCGGGTCTACCGGACCGGGGACCTGGTCCGGGAACGGGGCGACGGAACCCTCGAGTTCGTCGGCCGGGTGGACGACCAGGTCAAGATCGCCGGACAACGGACGGAGCCCGGCGAGGCCGCTGCGGAGCTGGCCACGCTGCCCGGGGTACGCCAGGCCACCGTCATCGCGCGGCACGACCGGGGCGACGAGCCGTACCTCGCCGCGTACGTCGTGGCGGACGACGACGGGGAACCGGCCGCGACCCGCGCGGAGCGACTCGCCGCCGTGCTGGCCGAGCGCCTGCCCGCACACCTCGTGCCCCGGGCCTGGGTGCTGCTGGACACCCTGCCCACCACGGACAACGGCAAGGTGGACCGGTCGCGGCTGCCGGCACCCGCCGTGACCGGCGCCGCCGACCGGCCGCGCACCGCCATGGAGCAGCTCGTCCACGACGCCTGGTGCGCCGAGCTCGGGGTGGCCCGGCTGCCGGTGGACGTCCCCTTCTTCGCCGCGGGCGGTCACTCCCTGGCGGCCGTACGGTTGGCGAACCGGCTGACGGACCTGCTGGACCTCAAGGTCGGCACGCACCGGGTGCTGCGCAGCCCGGGCATCCGGGCGATGGCGCGGGACCTGACGACCGTGGACGGCGGGTCCGAGGTCGTGGACCGGGCGCCGGCGACCTACCCGCAGGAACTGATGTGGCACCGCCAGCGGCAGGCCCCCGATCCGCCGGCCGTGCACATGGCGGTACGGGTGACCCTCGCCGGTCGGCTCGACGTGCCGGCCCTGCACCGGGCGGTCGACGGCCTGGTCGCCCGGCACGAGACGCTGCGCACCCGCCTGGTGGAACGCGCCGGTGAGCTGGTCCAGGAGGTGCTCCCGGCCCGGCCGGGAACGCTGCCGGTGTGCGACCTCGCCGCCGACGAGGTCGAGCAGTGGTGCGTGCGGACCGGCCGCGAGCCCTTCCCGGAGGACACGGGACCGTGGCTGCGGGCCCGGCTGGCGCGGCTGGACGACGACGCGTGGGTGCTGATGCTGGTCGTGCACCATCTCTGCGGTGACGGCTGGTCGATGCTCCAACTGCTCGACGAGCTGGGCAGGGGCTACGCCGCGGAGACCGGCCAGGGTGCGGCCCTCGCCGCGCCCACGGCCCGCTACGTCGACCACGCGCGCCGGCAACGGGCGACCGCCGTCCCGCCGCACGTCCTGCGGTACTGGCGGGACCAACTCGTCGGAGCGCCCCGCGCGGTGTCGTTCCCGGCCGACCGCCCACGGCCGGCGCGACCGTCCGGCCGGGGCAGCGAGTTCGCCTTCGACGTCCCGGCCGAGCTGACCGACCGCCTGACCGGCCTCGCCGAGCGCTGCGGCACGACCCTGTTCCCGGTCCTGGCCAGCGGGTACGCGCTGCTCGTACGCGAACTCACCGGCACGCGTGACGTGGTCCTCGCCTGCCCGTACGCCCACCGCGACCACCGCGAGGACGAGTCGGTCGTGGGCCTGTTCACCAGCCCGCTGCTGCTGCGGCCGCCGCTGGCGGGCGCGGCGTCGTTCGCGGAGCTGACGGCGGGCACCGACCGGGTGTTCCTCGACGCGATCCGGCACCAGCCGGCGCCCCTGGCCGAGGTGTACGCGGCCCTCGATCCGCGCTGGCGGGTCGGCATGCCGCCACCGGTCGCCACGGCGCTGTTCGGCTGGAATCCGGGGATGCCGGAGGTGCGGCTGCCGGGGCTCGTGGCGCACGCCACCGACCAGGGGCTCGGCTGCGCCCGCCGGGACTACGCCACGGTCGTCACCCCGCACGGGGGCGGCCTGCGGGGCGTCGTCGAGTACTCCACGGACCTGTTCGACCGGGCGACGGTGACGGCCTGGTGCGACCGCTTCGTCGCCATTCTCGTCGCGGCCGCCGACGAGGGGCCGGGGCAGGTCGCGGCGCGCACTATGGTCGGATCATGACCTCGGGCACCGGCAACTCCGACGACTGGACCACTCCCGGGACGTTCGAGGTCGCCCCCGGCGTCCACCGCGTGCCGCTGCCGCTGCCGAACGACGGCCTGCGCGCGGTGAACGTGTACGTCCTGCGCGACGACGACGGTCTCGTGCTCGTCGACTCCGGGTGGGCGATCGCCGAGGCGCGCTCCGCGCTCGACGCGGCGCTCAAGGAGCTGGACTGTTCGCTGGGGGACGTGCGCCGGTTCCTCGTCACGCACGTCCACCGGGACCACTACACGCAGGCCGTGCACCTGCGCCGCGAGTACGGCATGCGGGTGAGCCTCGGCGCCGGCGAACGCGAGAGCCTGGTGGCGTCCATGACGCCGCACCGGAACCCGCTCGCCGAGCAGCTCGCCCGCCTGCGGCTGCTGGGCGCCGGCGAGCTGGCCGACACCCTGGCGGGGCTGACCGGGTCGCGGCTGAGCACCGAGGACTGGGATCTGCCGGACGACTGGTTCCACGACGGTCAGCAGATCAGGCACGGCGAGCGCACCCTGCACGTCGTCGAGACGCCGGGCCACACGCGCGGGCACGTCGTCTTCCACGACACCGGCTCGCACCTGCTGTTCGCCGGTGACCACGTACTGCCCACCATCACGCCCTCGATCGGCTTCGAGGCCGCACTGTCGGCGAACCCGCTCGGCGACTTCCTGGCATCGCTCGCGCTGGTGCGGCGGCGACCGGACGCGCGGCTGCTCCCGGCGCACGGGCCGGTGACCCCCAGCGTGCACGCGCGGGTCGACGAACTCGTCGCGCACCACGGCGCGCGGCTCGACGAGACGGAGGCCGCCGTGGCCCGGGGGGCGAGTTCGGCGTACGAGGTCGCCGCGCGGCTGCGCTGGACCCGGCGGGAGCGCCGGCTGGCCGACCTCGACGTGTTCAACGCCATGCTCGCCGTCACCGAGACCGCCGCGCACCTGGAACTCCTGGTCGCCCAGGGCCGCCTGACCCGGTCCGACGTCGACGGGCTGCGCCGCTACGCCACCGCCTGACCCGCCGGGTCCCGCTCCCGCCGGGCGCGTCGCGTGCGGCCGGGTCAGCGCGGGGCACGGAGGTGCCCCTACGATGCGGCGTATGGCGCTGTTGTACCGGGCGGAGATGCGCCCCACGAAGTTCGCACTCCTGGCGGCGTGGCTGCCCGGCCGACCCTGGTTCCAGGGGCCGGCCGGCGCCGACGTCGAGCGCGTGGCGGCCTACCGGTTCGACGATCCGGCCGGCGCCGTCGGCGTCGAGACGCTGCTCGTCAGGGCCGGCGACGGGCCGATCCACCAGGTCCCGCTGACCTACCGCGACGCGCCCCTCGACGGCGGCGACGACTGGCTCGTCGGCACCACCGAGCACTCCGTGCTCGGCCGTCGCTGGGTGTACGACGCGTGCGCCGACCCCGTCTACGCCGCGACGCTGGCGGCGGCCGTCCTCGCCGACGCCGGGCAGGCGCAGGAGTACTTCGAGGCCGACGGCCAGCGGGAGTACCGCGAGCTGTCGATGACCATCGCCGGCAGCGGCACCCGGGGCGCCGAGGTCCCGCCCGTCGGCGCCGTGCGCCGCGTGGTGGAGGACGACCTCACCGTCATCGTCACCGACTCCGTGGAGTTGGCCGTCGTGCGCCGCCCCGACGGCGGCACCGCGTCGGAGGGCGCCGTGCTGACCGGCACGTGGAGCGGCCAGCCGAGCCCTCTGCCGCTGGCGTACGCCCGCCGGCGCTGACGAGACGCACCGCCCCGATCCTGCGCGCGGGGGCTGTGGCGGCACCCGGCCGGCGAGGCCCAGCCGGTGGAGCCGAGGAGCCTGCCGTTCGTCCCGGAACCCGCCGGCGCGCGGTGACGATCCTCGCCCCGCCGGGCCGGGCCGGTGGATCCGCCCGGGCCCGCCGGCCTGCCGGGTCCGTCCGGGGCGCGGGCGGACGGATCAGGCGCGGGCGCGGCGCGTGGCACGCCGGCCCCACGGGCGCGTGCCGACCGGCCGCCCGCCGATCGGCCGGTCCCCCCGACGGAGGACCGGCCGGGACACGCCGCTGTGGCGAGGTCAGCCCCAGATGGCGGTCGCCCACTCCGGGTGGTCGACGAACGGGTTCCGGTTGCCCTGCCAGCGCTCGTAGATCCGCTGGTTGCGGCGCTTCTCGAAGGCGTCCGGCGGGTCGGCCTGGTTCCACTGGAGCAGCACCGACATCTTGCCGTGGTACGGCGCGCTGCCGTTGTTGACCGACTGGTTCAGCTCCAGGTTGGGCCAGCCGTCGGTGCCCTCGTACCGGATCGCCATGTACATCAGCATGCGTGCCACGTCGCCCTTGACCGCGTTGCGCGGCTCCCACGAGTCGGCGTCGGTGTAGCAGCCCGGCGCCTCGGCGACGGGACTGCCGCCGGTGTCGAAGTCCTTGTTGCCGCGCGTCGAGTTGACCGAGACGTCCTCCGGCCGGAGGTGGTGGACGTCCGTACCCGGGCCGGTCGCGGTGCCGAAGTCGCCGTGCGACTTGGCCCAGACGTGCTCGCGGTTCCAGTCGTTCACGCCGCCGCCGTTGCTGCTCTTGCTCTGCGACCGGCCGGTGTTGAGCAGGATGACGTTGTTGGTGTTGGCCGGGTCCTGGTCGGTGTCCTTCAGCGCCTCCCACACCTGGTCGTAGGAGAGCTTCGTCTGCACCTTGATGATCGAGTGCAGCGAGCTGCGCAGCGCCGTGCCCGACTTGCCGATCGCGTTGGCGTAGTAGGTGGAGTCGTAGTCGCCGCCGGGCGCCGGGGTGCCCGTCGGGACCGGAGTCGGGGACTGGCTCGGCGACGGGGTGGTGCCGCCGAGGGTCATCGCCGTCGGGTTCTTCAGGCCGCCGTGGCTGAAGTAGGCGGTGAGCGTGCCGGTGGCGGTGATCCGCTGGCCCCGCAGGCCCGGGTTGGTGAGCAGCCCGAACGTGCTCCGGTAGGCGGCGGTGACCTGGACGTAGAGCATCCGGCTCGCGCCGGTCTCGGCGGCCGTGTCGGCGATCGCGATCGCGGTGTCGGCGGTGAAGCCGGACCTGAGCACCGTCGTGGTGCTGGTCGGCTGGCCGATGACGTAGCCGGTCACGGCGGCCGTCCGGCCGTCCTGCGCGGCGAGCGCCTGGGCCACGGTAAGGGGGCCGGCGGCCGACGCCGCCGCCGTCACCGCCACGGGCGCCACCAGGGCGACGGCCAGCGCGAACGCCATCGCCAGCCTTCTGGGGCCCGAGCGGGTACTGCTCCTCGTATTCATGAGCAGCGATGCTATCGGGGCGCGGGTGAACGGCGGGAGATCGGGACCGCAACTTTCGGCGCGGCGGTTGCACCTGCTCGGCGCACGGCCGCGCCGGTGTGCCGGCCACCAGCCGCGCCGGCGCGGCTACCGGGGCGACGGGCCCGCACGCAGGTAGGTGAGGGCCGCCAGCACCCGGCGGTTGGTGTCGTCGCTGGGCGGCAGGCCGAGCTTCGCCAGGACGTTGCCGATGTGCTTGCCGACGGCCGCCTCGGTGACGTGCAGCCGCGCGGCGATCGCCGCGTTGGAGTGCCCCTCGGCGAGCAGCGTCAGCACCTCGCGCTCCCGGGCGGACAGGGCCGCGAGCGGGTCGCGCGGGCGGTGCAGCAGCCGCCGCACCACGTCGGGGTCGACGACCGTGCCGCCGGCGGCGACCGTACGCAGCTGCCCGGCGAACTCGGCGACCTCGGCGATCCGGTCCTTGAGCAGGTAGCCGACGCCCCGGCCGTCGCCGCTGGCGAGCAGGGCGGAGGCGTACTCGGCCTGCACGTGCTGGCTCAGCACCATGACGGCGAGCCGCGGCCGTTCGGCGCGCAGGTCGACCGCCGCCCGCAGCCCGTCGTCGTGCGGGCCGGGCGGCATCCGGATGTCCGTCACCACCAGGTCCGGCTCGTGCGCCCGGACCGCGTCCCGCAACTGCGGTGCCGTGCCGACGGCGGCGACCACCTCGAAGTCGAACCGGGCCAGCAGGCCGGCGAGGCCCTCGCGCAGGAGGACCTCGTCCTCGGCGAGCACGACGCGCGTCACCGGAGGCACGGCAACTCCACCCGGACGAGCGTGGGGCCCCCGGGCGGGCTGGCGAGCAGCAGCCGCCCGTCGACGGCGGCGACCCGGTCGGCGAGACCGGTCAGGCCGGTGCCCCGCGCCGGGTCGGCCCCGCCGTGACCGTCGTCGGAGACCTCCACGACGAGTTCGCCGTCGGCCTGGACGAGCCGGACCTCGGCCCGGGTCGCCCCGGCGTGCCGGACGACGTTGCCCAGCGCCTCCGACACCACGAAGTACGCGGTGCTCTCGACGAGTTCGGGCAGCGGCTGCCCGAGGTCGGCGTGGACGGTGACCGGGACGGTGGCCTCGCCGGCCAGTTCCCGTACCGCGCCGGCCAGGCCGAGGTCGGTGAGGCTCTGCGGGCGGATGCCCTGCACGATCTGCCGGAGCTCGACCATCAGGTTCTTGGCCTGGTCGTGCGCCACGGCGAGCGGGGCGGCGGCGGGGGAGTCCTCGGGCACGTCCAGCCGGGCCAGACCCAGGTGGAGGGTGAGGCTGGTCAGCCGGGGCTGCGCGCCGTCGTGCATGTCGCGCTCGATGCGGCGGCGTTCGGTCTCGTACGCGTCGACCAGCCGGGCCCGCGAGCGGCTGACCTCCCGCAGGGCCGCCCCGTCGGCGGGCCGGCCGAGCAGCCACCGCGCCACCGCGCCCTGGGCCGCGGCGAGCACGCCGAGCCCGTACCAGAGCACGGGGAGGAGCAGGACCCCGAGGACGGCGTACGGGACGGCCTCGCCGGCCGTGTCGACGGTGGTCCAGACCACGATGACCTCGTCGGCGTCGCCGACCAGCCAGGGGCTGGCGACCAGCGTGAGGTCGAGCAGCACGAGCAGGGTGGACACGGCGTAGCCGAGCGGCACGACGCCGCCCAGCCAGAAGGTGTGGGCGACCTCCCGCCACGCGTCGGCGCCGGTGTAGCGCGCGGCCAGGCCCCGCCACCGGTACGCCGGCAACGGCCGCCCGTCCACGAGGCCGAGCCGCTGCCGTTCCACGGCGGTCACCGCGATGCTCACGACCGGGGCCGACGCCAGCACCGTCAGCGCGCCGACGGTGAGGAACAGCACGAGGGGCAGCTCGGCCGGGCGGCCCTGCCGGGCGGCGTTGACCGCGGCCAGCAGGGGCGCCCCGACGACGAGCAGCCCGACGGCGAGCACCCCGGCGACCGGGACGGTGGTGAGCAGGTAGGCCAGCGCGCGCCACGGCCACGGGGAGAGCAGGTATCCGGGCCGGCGCAGCGCCTCGGCCAGGCACAGGGGACGGGCTGTCGTCATGCCGCTGACGCTAACGGCGGGTGACGCGCCGACCCAGCCGTCTGGACGTAGTTCCCGGGTAGGGCCAGCACTACCCGGTGGCCGGCCGACCCGGCGGGCACCGCGCCGGGTCAGCGGCGGACGTGACGGTGCGGCGTCCCGCCGGGGGTAGGCTGACCTGCGTGGATCACGAAGACCGCATCGCCCTCTTCCTCGACTACGAGAACCTCGCGCTGGGGGCCCGCGACCACCTCGGCGGCGTGGCTTTCGACTTCCGTCCCATCGCCGACGCCCTCGCCGAGCGCGGCCGGGTGGTGGCGCGCCGGGCGTACGCGGACTGGTCGTACTTCGACGAGGACCGGCGGATGCTCACGCGGTCGCACGTCGAGCTGATCGAGATCCCCCAGCGGATGGGGGCCTCGCGCAAGAACGCTGCCGACATCAAGATGGCCGTGGACGCGGTGGAGCTGGCCTTCGAGCGCGGGTACATCTCGACCTTCGTGATCTGCACCGGCGACAGCGACTTCACCCCGTTGGTCCACAAGCTCCGCGAGCTGAACAAGCGCGTCATCGGGGTGGGTGTGGAGAAGTCGACCTCGGCGCTGCTGCCGCCCGCGTGCGACGAGTTCCTCTACTACGACCGGCTGGAGGGCGTCGACATCCCGCCCGCCCGGGTCCGGCGGGGCCGCCCGGCGCGCCTGCCCAGCCCCGACGTGCCGCGGGTGGAGCAGGAGCCCGAGCCTGAGCCCGAGCCGCAGCCGGCGGCCGAGGAGGCCGGCCGGGACGTCGACACGCTCGCCGTGCTCGTGGCGCAGACCGTCGCCGGCCTCCAGGGCAGTTCGAGCGGCGAGGTGACGGCCTCGACGTTGAAGCGCACCCTGCTGCGCAAGGACCCGACGTTCAGCGAGTCCGATTACGGGTTCCGCACCTTCGGCGAGCTCATGCGGCACCTCGCCCAGCACAACGTGGTCGAGCTGGGGGAGGGACCCGCCAAGGGCGACCCCGAGGTCTCCCTGCCCGAACACGGCGACCGGGAGGTGGCGTTCGGGCTGCTCGGCTCGGTGGTGTCGGACCTCGCCGGAGACGAGGGCGCCGTGGCCCTCTCCGGGCTGAAGAACCAGCTGCGCCGGGCGCGGCCCGACTTCAGCGAGAAGAAGCTGGGTTACCGCAGCTTCCTCCAGTTCTGCAAGGCGGCCGCCACCAGCGGCGTCGTCGACCTGCGGTGGAGTCCCGAGGCCGACGACTACCTGCTCACCCCCAAAGCCGCCTGAGCGGTCGCCACCCGGCGGTGCCGGCGACGAGGGCGGCGGTACGGCCACCACGGGCACGCCGTTCCTCGCCCAGCGGCACTTCGTCGAGGGCATCGCCACCACCGGTCGCAAGGGCTGACCCGCCGCGCCCGCCCGGCCCGTCGCGCGGGCCGGGCCGGGCCTCGGCGGGTCAGGGGACGGTCACGCCGTACGCGGCCAGGATCTCCATGATCGGCTGGTAGTAGGTGGTGCCACCGCTGGTGCAGTTGCCGCTGCCACCGGAGAGGATGCCGAGGATCGTGCCGGTGCCGGCGGCGTAGAGGGGCCCGCCGCTGTCACCCGGCTCGGCGCAGATGTTGGTGCGGATCAGGCCGGAGACGCTGCCCTCGGCGTAGTTGACGGTCGCGTTGAGCGCGGTGACCGTGCCGCAGCGCACCCCCGTCGTGGAGCCGCTGCGACAGACCGCCTGGCCGATGTAGGCGTTGCCGGCACCGTTGATGGTGAGCAGGCCGGGGTACGTGTAGACGGCGCTGGGGTGGGCGACCAGGCTCGTGTAGCGGACCAGCCCGTAGTCGTTGCCGGGGAAGCTGCTGCCCGCCCGGCTGCCGAGGACGGTGGTCTGCGCGCTGTTGGCGTACCAGGTCGTGCCGACGGCGGTGCAGTGGCCGGCGGTGACGAAGTAGTAGGTGCTGCCGCTGCGGACGTTGGCGCCGAGGGAGCACCGGCCGCCACTGTAGATCGCCTGCCCGCCGGCGATGAGGACGCGCAGCTCGCCCGGCTCGTGCCGGAGCACCGCACCGGCCCGGGCGGCGGTCGCCCGCAGCGCGGCGACGTCCCGGGCGGAGACGGTGTCGTCGACGGTCAGGGTCATCCGGCCGGTGGCGGGGTCGAGCCCCCAGGCGGTGCCGGCGGTACGGACCTGCGCGAGCGCGGCCGCGGCGCGGCCGGCGTCGTGTCCGGGGGCGGCCCCGCCGTGGCCGGGGGCGGCGTGGGCGGGCGTCGGCAGGCCGAGCAGCAGCGCGGCGAGCAGGAGCAGGGCGGGCGGGAGACGACGCATCGAACCTCCATAGATTCGTTTCTGTCGATTCCCTACAGGATCCACCCCCGGCGTGACACGGACAAGCGGCTCGGCGTGCCGGCGACCCGTCCGAGGTCCGGCTACGGCAACGGCTGGGAGATGCCCCGGGCGTGGTCGGTGAGGGCCGCGCCGACGACGGTCGCCTCCAGCGGCAGCATCTCCAGGCAGCGGCGCACGGCGGCGGCCATCAGGGCGTTCGGCACCCGCATCGACAGCGTGCAGTGCGGCACCCAACGCCCCGGCCGGTAGTGCTCGACCAGCCCGATCCCCGCCTCGGCCAACCGGTCGTGCACCCGCGCGTGGTGCGCGAGCAGTTCGGCGGTGGGGGTCGGGCCCAGCCACAGCACCCGGCCGACGAACTGCCCGGCGTGCGCGAAGCTCAGCCGCAGCGGCGCGGCCACCACCGTCCCGCGCAACGCCGCCGCGACCCGCTCCGGATCGAAGCGGGTCGCGACGGCGAGTGAGACGTGTGGCCGGTGACGCTGCTCCAGCAGCGACCGCATGCTCTGCACACCCTCGGACTCCAGCGCGTCCCAGAGCACCCGGATCCGTCGGGTGGCGTCGGTGTCCAGGTAGAGCTCCAGCGCCGCGACCACATGATCATCCTAGGGTCGCGGTGGTCACGGCACGATGACCGCCCGGCCCTCCAGCGTGCCGTCGCGCATCTTCCGGTACGCGACGACCGCGTCGTCCAGCGAGAAGGTGCTGGCCTTCGGCTTCACCAGGCCCCGGGCGCCCAGTTCGAGCACCTCGATGAGTTCCGGCCGGCTGCCCCAGTACGTGGTCTGGATGCTCACCTCGTACGGCACCGAGAAGAAGCCGACCGGCAGGGTGCCGCCGCCGATGCCGACGATGGTGAGGTCGCCGACGGTGCGGGCGGCGGCGGCGCCGAGCGCGAGGGTCGGGTCGGCGCCGACGAAGTCCAGGACCACGTCGGCGCCCCGGCCGCCGGTGGCCTGGCGGATCTCCTGGGCGGTGTCCGCGCCGGAGAGCATCGTCAGGTCGGCCCCGCACTCCGCGCCGAGCTTCAGCGCCTCCTCGCGGGTGTCCACCGCGATCACCCGGGCCGCGGTGGTGGCCTTGAGGATCTGCACGCCGACGTGCCCGAGCCCGCCCACGCCGATCACCACGGCGGTGCTGGTCGGGCCGAGTTTCGCCCAGGAACGGCGGATCGCGTGGTAGGGGGTGAGCCCCGCGTCGGTCAGCGGCGCCGCCAGCACCGGGTCGAGCCCGTCGGGCAACGGCACCACCTGCCGGGCCTGCGGCACCAGCATGTACTCGGCCATGCCGCCGTCCAGGCCGAGGCCGCCGCCCCCGCCGGGCACCGGCGCCTCGGCGGTGTTCTCGCAGTACGGGTCGACGCCCACCCGGCAGCGGGCGCAGGTGCCGCAGCCCCACGGCCCGTAGACGGCCACCGGCTGGCCCACCGTCAGCCCGCCCACCCCGTCGCCGAGCGCGTGCACCCAGCCGGCGTTCTCGTGGCCGAGGGTGAACGGCGGGTTCCAGGGCACGGTGCCGGCCTCGAAGTCGTCCATCAGGTGCAGGTCGGAGTGGCAGGCGCCGGCACCGCCGATCTTCACGACCACCTGACCCGGGCCCGGGGTCGGCTCGTCGACCTCGACCAGTTCGGGCTCCGACTTCCAGTTGGGCAATCGCAGCGCGCGCATGACGCCTCCTGTTCTCCCGCTTTCGGTCCGCCTGCCGGCTGCCCGTTCCGCGGGAGCCCAAACGGCCCGCCGCGACGCTCCGGTCCGCCCCGTGGCGGTGAGCCGCCGCAGGAGTGGATGTCAGGGGAAGGCCGTCGCGTCGGGCCGGGCGGCGTCCGGGGCCGTCGAGGGGGCGTCGGGGGTTGTCGCGGAGGCGTCCGGGCTGGTCGAGGGGGCGGCCGACGCCACGGCACGGCGGCCCAGGCCCCGGTCGACGGCGACGAAGAGCAGGCCCAGCAGCCAGAACGCGGCGGCGAAGAAGACCGCGCTGACGGCCACCCCCGCGTAGCCCAACTCGCCCGCGTCGATGAACGGGTACGGGTACCGGTCCACCACCAGCCCGCGCAGCAGCGCGAAGCCGAGGTATCCGAGGGGGAACGCCAGCCACCAGGCCGCGTAGCGCGGGCGGAGCCGGCCCCGGCGGTCGAACAGCGCCCAGTCCGCCACGGCCAGCAGGGGCACGACGGTGTGCAGGAACTGGTTGCCCAGCGCCTCGCCGAGGGTACGGTCGGCCTGCGGCATCGCGAACGGGCTGGCCGGGTTGGCCAGCACCAGGTGGTAGACCACGCCGGTGATGGTGATGTAGAGCGTGACCGCGCCCTTGAGCGCCGAGGGCGGCTCGGGCCGGTCCTGCCGGGCCAGCCAGGCGGCGTATCCGGCGAAGAGCCCGACGGCGAGGTTGCTCTGGATCGTGAAGTAGGGCAGCAGGCCGGTGAGGGTGGCGGAACCGAGCGCGGTGAGCACGATCCCGGCCAGCACGCTGATCACGATCGCCAGGCGGAAGACCACCGCCACGCGTCGACGCCGCAGACTCATCGGGGCAAGCTACCAGCCGCCCGGAGCCGAGGTCACCAGCCGACGCCACGCGGGCCAGCCGCCGGGGGAGCGCGTGCCGGCAGGGACGAGCCCCACCCGTCGGCGGCCCGGTCAGCCCGCCTCGCCGCCGCTCAACCCGGCGGTCCGGCGGTCCGGTCAGCCCGCCTCGCCGGCGCTCGGCGCGGCGGTGTGGCGCCCCTGCTCCGGCGGGAGGTGGGCGGGGCCGGGCCCGGCCGGTCGCGCGGCCGTGGCCGACGGCGACGCCGTGGGCGGCGACCCGGTCCGCCGGCTCGGGTCGGCTGCGGGCCGGCCGGTCGGGTCCGCTCCGGGCCGGCCGGTCGGGTCGGTACCGGGCCGCCCGGTCGGGTCGGCTCCCGGTCGGCCGGTCGGCTCCGCTCCCGGATGGCCCGTCGGGTCGACTCCGGGGCGGCCCGTCGGGTCGACTCCGGGGCGGCCGGTCGGCGTGACCGTCGGCCCGCCGGACGGGCTGCCGTGCGGGGCGGGGCTCTTCGGCTCGTCGGCCAGCACCCGCTCGCAGTAGCCGGCCACCTCCCCGTGGCCACCGGCGGCGCGGATCAGGTCGCCGAAGGCGGCCTCGTCCGGGGGACCGCCGTCGCCGGCGTTCGCCCGGTACGCCCGGCACGACTCCCGTACCGCCGCGTCCGGCTCCGGCCGACCGTCCACCCCGCCCGTCGGGGCGGACGGCGGACGGTGGGCCGTCGTGGGGGCGGCACCCGTGGTGGGGGCGGGCCCGGGAGCGGCGGTGGTGGGTGCCGGACCCCGCAGCGGGTGGGGCAGCGCGCCCCCGGCGGCGGCGAGGGCCACCCCGCCCGTGAGGGCGAGGGCGGCACCGGCCAGCGCGGCGCGTACGCCGAACCCCGCGAGGGCGGGACGGCGGCGCGGCTCCGGCCGGCCGAGCGGGTTGCCGGCCCGGGCCAGCCGGTAGGCCCGTACGGCCGCCTCCTCGCCGGCCAGTTCGTCGGCGTGTGGCGTGGCGCGGACCGCCGTCAACAGCGACGTGAGTGGATGCGGGCCGTCCTGCGGGTCGAGGACAGGGCCGGCGAGCAGCCGCTCGACGGTTTCCTGGTCCATCCGGTGTGCGTTCATCTCGTGTCCCTCAGCGCCACGGGCCGTCGGGCCGTCACACGGGTCGGGGTGTGACGTGCGACAAGCGCCGGGCCGGGGCGGGCCGGGACCGACCGGGTCAGCCCGTGTCCTGGCACGCCGTCGATCGCCTCGCGCAGGAGCCCGGACGCCGGGTTTCCGCCAGCGGTTGCCGATTCGTCCGGTACGCGGTGCACTGAATCACATGGGTGTGATCAAGGTGGGCACGTCGTCCTGGGCGGACCAGATGCTGCTGCGCTCGGGCTGGTATCCCCGCACGGCCAACACCCCGGCCGGTCGGCTCGACTTCTACGCCGGGCGCTTCCCGCTGGTCGAGGTGGACACCTCCTACTACGCGGTGCCCGTCCCGGAGACGACGCGAGGCTGGGTGGACGCCACGCCCGAGGGCTTCACCTTCGACGTCAAGGCGTTCAGCCTCTTCACCGGTCACCCGACACCGGTGGCGGCGCTGCCCCGCGACCTGCGCCCGGCCGGCGGCCCGAGCCGGATCCGCCGCCGGGACCTCCCCGCGGCCGCGTACGACGAGCTGTGGGACCGGTTCCGGGCGGCGCTGGACCCGATCGCGGCGGCCGACCGGCTCGGCGCGGTCCTGCTCCAGTTTCCGCCGTGGCTGGCCCGTGGGGCCGCCGCCGAGCGGCGCATCGCCGAGCTGGCGGAGCGGTGCCAGCCGTGGCGGGTCGCCGTCGAGCTGCGCCACGCGTCCTGGTTCGACGGCACCGCCGCGCCGGACACGCTCGGGTTCCTGCGGGAGCGCGGGCTGTCGTTCGTCTGCGTCGACATGCCGCAGGGGCACGCCTCGTCGGTGCCGCCCATCCTGTTCGCCACGGCGGAGCTGGCGGTCGTCCGGTTCCACGGCCACAGCACCGCCTGGGAGACGGGGGACAAGCAGGAGAAGTTCCGCTACGCGTACGGCGACGAGGAGTTGCGCCGCTGGTCGGAACTCCTGGCCGAGCTGGCCGGGCAGGCGGGGGAGCTGCACGCGCTGTTCAACAACTGCTGCGGCGACCAGGCCCAGCGTGACGCCGCCCGACTCGCGGAGCTGCTCGGGGTCCGCCCGGTGGGACGCGACCGGGCGGGAGCCGGTTCGCCGTCCTGAGCACGCGCCGGCCCCACCCGGGATCGTCGGCGCGGCGGCCAGGTTTCCCCGCCGGCCGCCCGGGTACCGGCGGGGGCGTGAGCGACGGAAGGGGACGCGGTGATGGGTGAGCAGCGGCAGGAGCATCCCGGGGAGGCGGCGCCCGGCGTACCGGGGGACGCGGCGGCGCGCGAGACCCGGGAGGCCCAGGAGGCGCACGGCGGCAGCATGGCGCCCGCTCTGGTGGACGACACGGGTCACCCGGTGGCGGCGGACCCGGCCGAGATCGTTGAGGAGGACACCGCCGGCGGCTGACCCCGGGGCGCGGGGTCCAATTCCGTGGACCGGGCCGGTGCCCTCCGGCATGATCGCCGGATGGCGACAACCTCCCGTGCGCTGCTGCGCTGGCAGTTCGACCTGACGTGGTCGCTGTTCGAGTACCACCTCGAGCGCCTCGACGCGGCGGACTTCCTCTGGGAACCGGCCGCGCTCTGCTGGACGGTGCGTCGCGACCCCGCCGGCGGCTGGACACCCGACTGGGCCGACACCGAACCCGACCCCGTGCCGGTCCCGACGATCGGCTGGCTGTCCTGGCACATCGGCTGGTGGTGGACGGTGACCATGGACCATCTCGGGGGACGGCCGGCACGGCAGCGCACCGACGTGCGATGGCCGGGCGCGGGCGAGCCGACGGTCGCCTGGCTGCGGGGTCTGCGCGCCGAGTGGCTGGGGCATCTCGACCGGCTCACCGACGCCGACCTCGACGGCACCGCGCCGTTCCCGTGGCAGGACGACCCGGGCCACACGGTGGCGCACATGCTCGGCTGGGTCAACGCCGAGCTGATGAAGAACGCGGCCGAGATCGGTCAGCTCCGGCTGCTGCGGGCGGCGGGGCGCGCCTGACCGCCGGGGCTTCCGGCGGGGGCGGTCCCGTCCGCGCGGCTCAGCGCCCAGGTCGGGCAGCCACGCCTCGTGCGACCCCGTGCCGGGGCGCGCCCGTCAGGAACGTCGGCCCCTGGTCCGCAGCGCGTCCTCCGTCCGCTCCTCGACGTCCGCGGCGTCGGGGAAGGACCGTCGGGCCGGCGCCGGGTCGGGCGGCGCGCCGGGGCCCGCCGGCCGCGTGGGTGTCGGTTCGACCGGGCCGAAGCCGTGCCGCCCGGCGGGACCGGACGGTCCCGCCGGCTCGTCGGCCCGTCGCTCCCCGCGCCGCCCCTCCGGCGCGGCGGTCTCCTCGCTGCCCTCGTTCATGGGGTCGTGCTCACCGACACCCCACGGCGCCTCCACGTCCATGCCGTCCCTGGTCACCCAGGGCGTGGTCGCCTCCGGTGCGCGTCGGCCCCCGCCGTGCCCCTCTCCTGCCGTCATGGCCACCTCGCTGCTCGGTCCGCCGGTACCGGCCCCGAATGCCCGTCACCGGGGCGGTCATGCCTCGCCGGCGCCCCGGGGCCGCGGTACCGGCGGGTGGGGACGCGCGCAGCGGCGCCCCGCCGCCGAGGAGTCGGCGGGACGCCGTCCGACGGCACGTCGGTCAGCAGCGGCCGGACTTCGCCATCCGCTTCTGCCTGGCCCCGCCCATCGCCATGAGCGCGCCCATCCCCTTCGGGGCGTTCCGCATGCCGCCCATGCGCCCGAACATCCCCCGGAACACCTCGCCGGGCTTCTGCTGCTCGCCCATGTACGCGGTCATCACGATGAGCGCCCCGGTCATCGCCGGGACCGCCCACTGGAGCATCCGCATCTGCCGCTGGCACGACGCCACGTTCGACGGCGTGTGCGAGTTCGGCTCGGTGACCCCCTCGACCGCCGGCCCGCCGGCCTTCTCCAGCTTCATGCCGAGCAGTCGGCTGTAGCCGGTCACCGCCAGCGCGCCGACCGTCAACGCCGTCTTCAGCGTGCTGGCCCGGGCCACCCCCGACTGGGCGGCCACCCGGGGGCTCTCCGTCACCAGCTCCCCGACGGCCCCCGCCAGGTGGGCGCCGATCGCCGCGGCGTTCACCGGGGTCCACCGGGCCCAGCCGGCCGAGGCCATCGGCAACCGCTGGGTCGAGTCGTTCATCTGTGCCGCCGCGCCGTTGACGCCGAACGCTCCCATCAGGGAGCCCCCGAACCAGGCCGCCAGGCCCAGGTCGTGCATCGAGCGCAGTGCGGTGTGCCGTTCGGACATCTGATCCCCTTCCACCGTGTCGGGCGGTGCGGCATACCCGCCGCCCGGCCGGCTAATCCCGCCCGTGACCTGCCGATACGCCGCGGCCGCACAGATACCGGGCCCGGGGCGTCGTCGCCGGGGACGGGCCGGGAGGAGTCGTCGGGGCCGGCGCGGGTAGTTCGTCGGACGACCCGAGCGAGAGGGGAAGCGGATGTCGCAGCCCGAGGAGAGCCGGGAGAAGACCGCGTCGACCGACGCGGTGCTGATGCACCCGGACAACGATCCGCGCAGGACCACGGCGCAGGTGCCGCCGCCCGCCGAGCGCGGCGAGACCCGCGTGGAGCGCGACGGCGAGATGGTGCCCGTCGACACCGACGAGTGACCGTCTGGGTCCCGGGCGGTGGTCGCGCCGCCCGGGACGCGCCCCGCCCGGGTCAGCGGGGCGGCAGGTCGGCGGCGAAGCGGGCCACCCGGGCCGCCAGCGGGGCGCTCGCGCGTACCCAGGTGAAGTGGTCCATCCGGGCGCCGGCCTGCGCCGGCGTGTAGCGCTCGCGCGCGACGGGCGCCACGGTCAGCTTCGCGCACAGGTGGTCGACGGTCTCGTGCGGGGTGTACTGGTCGTCGTCGACGCTGACCGCGAGGACAGGGGTCCGCAGCGCCCGCACGGCCGCCTCGGCGTCCACCCCGTCGAGGTGCGGGAAGCGCCCGGTCCGCGCGGTGTACGCCCAGTCCCGGATGACCCCGCGCGCCTGCCGGCCGCCGAAGCCCCAGCCCGGCCAGACGCCGAGCAGCCGGGCGCTCGCCGCGATCCCCTGGGTGTACGGCAGGACGCCGTACCCGCGCAGGCCCGGGTAGCTGCGCCACCACGGTACGCCGACGGCGACCAGCGCCAGCCCGTCGACGTCGTGCTCGCCGTGCAGGGCGAGGTGCAGCAGCGCCGCCTGCCCGCCGAGGGAGTGCCCGAGCAGCAGCGTCCTGCGCCCGTCCCGCCGGGTCTTGAGCGCCGCCAGTGCGCAGCCCACGTCGGCGGCCAGTTCCGGGTAGCCGTACCGGCAGGCGCGGCTCGGCTTCGGGGTGCTCTCCCCGGTGCCGCGCAGGTCGGCCACCGCCACGGCCAGGCCGGCGGCGCGCAGCGCGGCGGCGAACGGCCGGTAGTAGCGCGCCCGGACGCCCATCGCCGGCGTGATCAGCACCAGCGGGGCGTCGGCGACGCCCTCCGGATCCGGATACACCTGTAGCCCGATGCGGGCCCCGTCGACCTCGACGAACTCCTGCCGGTATTCCCCCGTCGCGTTCACCGGCCCAGGCTACGGCCCGAGGCTACCGGCGGGTAACCGTGGGGTGGTGGGCGTCACGTCCCGGGCGACGACCGGGGGCCGCCCACCACCACCCCGCGCTACGCCACCGCCGGAGCAGGCCGGCCGACCGTGCTGACCGTGGCGTAGACCGTGCTCAGCTGCTCGGCGCAGCGCCTCCACGAGTACCGGTTGCGGATCCGGTCCAGCGCCGCCGTCGCGTACGCGAAGCGACGGACCTTGTCGGCGAGCAGCCGGCGGACCGCGGTACCGAGGGCCCGGGGGTCCCGGGGTGGCACGAGGTCGCCGGTCAGGCCGTCGACCACGGTGTCGGCGATCCCACCGACGTTCGTGCCGACGACCGGTACGCCGCACGCCATGCCCTCCAGCGGGGTGAGCCCGAACGGCTCGTACCAGGGGGCGGCCACCAGCAGGTCCGCCGAGCGGTACCACGGGGCCAGCTCCTCCCGGGGCAGCCCGCCCACCAGCTTCACCCGGTCGGCGACCCCGCAGGACTCCGCGAGCGCGCGGAGCCGGCGGGCGAAGCCGTCCGCGGGGAGCAACTCCGCCGGCGGGCCGCCGACCACCACGCACTCGGCGTCCGGCACGGCCGGCAGCGCCCGGACGACGTCCTGGATGCCCTTGCGCTCCACCAACCGGCCGACGGTGATGATCCGGGGGCGGGCCGGGTCGCGCGGGGCGACGGGCCCGTCGGGACGGAACAGCTCCTGGTCGACCCCGCCGGGGACCAGCGTCATCCGGGACCGGGGCACGCCCAGGCGGACCAGCTCGCCGACCTCGTCCTGGCACTGCACGATGATCCGGTCGGCGGCCCGGCCCAGGGCCCGCTCGTAGCCGACCCGGCCCGGTGGGCTGGTGTCCCGGGCGCCCGGCAACCGCCGCTTCACCGAGCCGAGGCTGTGGTACGTCAGCACCACCGGCACCCCGGTGCGCCGGCCGGCGTGCAGGGTGGCCAGCCCGCTCGTCCAGAAGTGGGCGTGCGCCACGTCCGGCGCCCAGTCGCCGTCGCGCCACTGACCGGCCAGCCAGCGCCCGAACTCGCCCAGATGCGGCAGCAGCTCGTCCCTCGGCACCCGCAGCGCCGGACCGGCCGGCACGTGGCACACCCGGTAGCCGTCCGGGGTGACCACGGAGTCGGGCGGGACGGCGGAGTCCCGGCGGGTGTAGACGCGGACGTCGTGCCCCTCGCCAACCAGCGCGGCGGCGAGCTCCGCCACGTGCGTGTGCTGACCGCCGGACTCCTCCACCCTTCCGACGGCGAGCGGACTGGCGTGCTCCGAGATCATCGCGATACGCATGTGCTTCCTCCATCGGCCGGCCCGTCGGCGGGGACCCGGTCGAGCCCCGGGACGTCTCCGCGCCGCCTGGCGGACCCCGCCGCAGAAGTCCCTACCCCCGACCTTCCCTCCTAACCGCCGCCTGCCCGGCTCGTCCTGACGGGCCGTCCGTCGGGTGTGGAGCGGCCGACGGGCGGTGGGGCGAACCGCCCCACCGCCCGTGACCGCCCGGTCGCAGCCGGTCAGGACCGCTCGTCGTGGAGCATGCCCGGCCCGAAGACCTCGTAGGCGATCCGCTCCACCGGCACCCCCCGGCGCAGCAGACCGCCCCGGACGGTGTTCATGAACGGCAGCGGCCCGCAGAGGTGCACGTGGGCGTCGGGGGAGAGCGGGATCAACGCCGGGTCGACCCGGCCGGCGATGACCTCGGCGGTCACCCCGGCCAGTTCGCCGTCGGTGAGGTCCTCGTACCAGAGGGCGGTGCGCAGGTTGGGCAGCGCGGCGTGCAGGCGCGGCAGTTCGCCGCGGAACGCGTGGGCCGCGCCGGCCCGGTCGGCGTGCACGAGCACCACCGGACGCTGCGGCTCGGTGGCGGCCAGGTGCTCCAGGGCGGCCATCGCCGGGGTCAGGCCGATGCCCGCGCTGACCAGCAGCAGCGGGCCCTCCCCGGCCACCGCGCTGACCTCGCCGAACGCCGGGCTGAGCCGGAGGACGTCGTCGACGCCCACGCGCCCGTGCAGGAAGGTGGAGACCACGCCGTCGGGGGCGTCGCCGACGCCGCGTACGCGCTTGACGGTGATCCGCCAGTGGTCGGCGCCGGGGCGGCCGGAGAGGCTGTACTGGCGGATCTGCTGACCGCGCCCGCCGTCGAGGTCGACGGCGACCGAGGTGTACTGGCCCGGGACGAAGGTGGGCACCGGGCCGCCGTCGGCCGGGACCAGGGTGAACGACACGACGTCCAGCGCCTCGGTGGCCCGGGCGACGACCCGCCAGTCCCGCCAGACCGGCTCGCCCTCGGCCAGCCCGGCCACGGTGTAGAGGCGGGCCTCCCGGGCGATCAGCTCGCAGGCCAGCAGCCAGTAGACTTCGTCCCAGGCCGCCGCGACCTCGTCGGTGACGGCGTCGCCGAGCACCTCGCCGACGGCGGCGAGCAGGTGCCGGCCGACGATCGTGTACTGGGTGGCGGTGATGCCGAGCGAGGCGTGCTTGTGCGCGATGCGGTCCAGGATCGGCCCCCATGGTGCGTGGCTGCCCCCGGTCAGGTGCTCCGCGTACGCGACCACGGCGGCGGCGAGGGCGGCCTTCTGGGTGCCGGTGGCCTGGTTGCTGCGGTTGAAGATGTTCAGCAGTTCGGGGTGCGCGTCGAACATCCGCTCGTAGAACCGGCCGGTGATCGCCTCGCCGTGCGCCTGCACGGCGGGCAGGGTCGCCGTCACCACTGCTGCTGAGGACTCCGAGAGCACGACTGTCTCCTTCTGGGCTGAACCGCTCGGGCCCCGACAGCAAAACAGGTATTCGAAATACCTCTTCAGGGCCGAAGGTCCCGGGTCGAGGGTCGTCCGGATCACACCCGGGGTTCGGCCGGCCGTGGTGGGCGGTCGACCGCGCTGGCTAGGGTCGAGGCGTGAAGCTCAACCGGTCCACCGACATGGCGCTGCGCATCGCCATGCTCGCCGCCGCGAACCCGCGACGGATGACCGTGGACGAGCTGTCCGACCAGCTCGACCTGCCCCGCAACCACGTCGCCAAGGTGGTGCAGCGGTTGCAGCGGCTCGGGGTGCTGGTCACCATCCGGGGCCGTTCCGGCGGGGTGGCCTTCGCCGAGGACGGCGGGAACGCCACCGTCGGGCACGTGGTCCGGGCCTTCGAGGGTGACGACGAGGTGGTGTCCTGCGACGAGCCGGCCTGCTCGCTGCGCGCGGCCTGCCGGCTGCGGGGGGAACTGCGCCGCGCCCGCGACGCCTTCCTCGCCGTGCTGGACGACGTGACCCTCGGCGAGCTCGTCGCCGGGCCGACCGGCCCGGCGCTGCTCGCCCTCGGCCTGCCCCGCCCCCGGCCGGCGCCGTCCGGAGGGTTGCCCGGGCGCGACGCGACGCCGTCCGGAGGGCCGCCGGGGCGCGACACGTGGTCCTCCGCGACCGTGCCGGGCCCGCCGCAGCCCCACGCGCCGTCGTCGTCTGTCGGGCCCGCCGGAGCCCGGCCGGCCGTACCCGGTCCGGTCTGAGGAGTGACGATGCCCGGCAACGCGGTCTCCCACCCGGTCTTCGCCCGGGTGTTCCAGCGGGCGAGCGTGGCAATGGACCGCGCCGGGGCGGCCGCTCACCGGCGGCGCCTCGTCGCCGGGCTCGCGGGCCGGTTGGTCGAGGTCGGCGCCGGCAACGGCCGTACCTTCGCGCACTACCCGGACACCGTCGAGCGGGTGCTGGCGGTGGAGCCGGAGCCCCGGCTCCGGGCGGCGGCGCGGGAAGCGGCGGCCACGGCTCCCGTACCCGTCGAGGTGGTCGACGGCCTCGCCGAGGCGCTGCCGGCGCCCGACGGCGACGCCGACGCGGTGGTGTTCTCCCTGGTCCTCTGCTCGGTGCCCGACCAGGCCGCCGCGCTGCGCGAGGCCCGCCGGGTGCTGCGGCCGGGTGGGCAGGTGCGCTTCTTCGAGCACGTACGCGCGCAGAGTCCCGGCCTGCGCCGCGTGCAGCGGTTGGCCGACGCGACCGTCTGGCCGCTGCTCTGCGGCGGCTGCCACACGGGCCGCGACACGGTGGCCGCGATCCGGGCGGCGGGCTTCACCGTCACCGAGCTGGACGCGTTCCGCTTTCCCGACAGCCGACTCCCGGCCCCCGCCGCCCCGCACGTGCTCGGCGTGGCCACCCGCGACTGATCCGCCCTCGCCTGTGACGCGCGGGTCGTCCGTGGCCGCGCCGGTCGTCCATGACCGCGTCGGCTGGCTGTGGCCGTCGGACCGGTGCCACTCACCGTTGCCGCGTCGGTCCGTTCCGGGCCCGGACGTGGCGGAACCCCGCGCCAGGCGGCACGGGGTTCCGGGACGCGGTCGCGGTCAGGAGACCGTGATCGAACCGTCCCCGGCGCGGACGCAGGCCACGGAACGCGCACCGGTGGTGGC
The DNA here is from genome assembly GCF_004345505.1 of Micromonospora sp. CNZ303. Taxonomy (NCBI): domain Bacteria; kingdom Bacillati; phylum Actinomycetota; class Actinomycetes; order Micromonosporales; family Micromonosporaceae; genus Micromonospora; species Micromonospora sp. CNZ303. The sequence continues at coordinate 102,939 of NZ_SLVT01000008.1, forward strand.
CGCGCCCGTCAGGCACTGCCCGAGCACCTGGTGGCCGGCGGCGTTCGGGTGCCACGACTCCTGGCAGGTCTGGAAGTAGCTCACGCAGGTGTTCGCGATCCGCTGGATGGCGATCTTGTCCTTGCCGGAGAGGCTGGTGACGAAGACGCCGTTGGGCGGGCTGTCCTGCAACCGGATCGGGGTGGCCAGGGTGCCGGCCGGGCTGGTTCCCGACTCGCAGAGCCGGGCGCCGTCGAAGGCCCGCTGCACGTTGAGGTAGACCAGGTCCGCGCCGGGGAACTCGGCGGCCAGGGTGTCCCGGGTGGACTTCACCAGGGTGCCCAGCCCCTGCGAGAAGCGGTGGCCCGGCAGCAGGCTGGCCCGATGGATCGGGCAGCCGGCCGCGTACCGCTCGGCACCCAGCGCGCGGAACTTGTCCCGGGTGTCGTCCCGGCTGTCCTCCTCGTGGAACCCGGGGGCGAGGTCGAACGGCAGCGGGTTCGTGTAGTCCTGGAAGACGACCCGGTGCTGGCCGTCGGCGTCGATCTCGCGCAGCGTGGCGAGGAGTTGGCGTACGGCCGAGGTGGTCTCCGCGGTCGCGGCGCTCCACTGGGCGGCGGTGGCCAGGTCGGCGTCGGAGCAGGGCTTCTGCTCGACGGGGCCGTTCAGGTAGGCCCAGAACTCCCACCAGCCGGTCCAGGCGTCGGCGATGAACCGGTTGGCGCACTTCTCCGCGACGTTGCCGAAGGTGAACGAGCTGTTGTTCGAGCCGAGGCCGAGCAGCACCAGGTCGATGTCGTGGGTCCGGCCGACCGCGCGGAGCTGGTCGAGCTGGGCGGCCACCTGACGCCCGTTGGCCCGGGCCGAGGAGGCGGCCGCGATGTCGTGCGGCTGCCCGCCGGAGCAGGCGAGGTTGAACCGGTCCTGGATGCCCGGCAGGTTGGCCCGGTGCAGTGAGGCGTTCGCCGAGCGGTGGCAGAAGAACGCGTTGTTGTTCGCGGCGGTCCAGCCCGGGAAGCCCTGGGCGACCCCGTTGGCGTCGGCCACCGGGGTGTACGCCCCGGCGCCCTCGCCGCTGATGAAGCTGTCGCCGAGCGCCACCGCGGCGGTGGGCGGGGCCGCCGAGGCCGGGGCGCTCAGCCCGACGGCGGTCGACAGGGTGGCGGTGGCGACGGCGAGCGCCGCCGCGAGTGCGGTACGACGGAACCTGGACATGACGTCCCCTAACTGTCCATCGAAATGTGAAAGATCCTCCGAGGGCGCGATCAGATCACTCCGGCACGACGGGCGTCAATGGCCCGTAACAAGATCTTTCCGAGAGGGGCACACTCGACCCGGCCGCGGCCCCGGCGGCGCCGGCGGTCGGAGCGTCGGTCCGGGGCGCCCGCCGCGCAAGGGAAGGCCGGCCACGGCATCGTTGTTGTCCGGGTGGAACCGTCCGCGACCGGCCCGGCACGCAAACCGGTCAGGGCGGCTCCGATGCGCCGCAACCGGACGGAACGCGCTACCCTGCCGCCCGGGCCCGACCCACGACGAGGCGCGTGCCTCGCTGCGGGGCGCCGTCGTCCTGTCGCATCTCCCGGTTAGGCTCGCTGCGGCGCGCCGGCCGGCCGACGACGTCGGACGCGGCACCACATCGCCGAGACCTGGGAGTACGACCAGTTGACCGCAGAGCCTGAGACCCTGTACGGGGCCGACGACCTCACGCACCTCGAGGGGCTGGACGCCGTCCGCAAGCGGCCCGGCATGTACATCGGCTCCACCGACAGCCGTGGCGTGGGTCACCTCGTCAACGAGATCCTCGACAACTCGACGGACGAGGGCGTCGCCGGCCACGCCACGAAGGTGGAGGTGACGCTGCACGCCGACGGCTCGGTCCAGGTCGACGACGACGGTCGGGGCATCCCCACCGACGTGCACGCGAAGTCCGGCATCTCCGGCGTCGAGCTGGTGCTCACCCGGCTGCACGCGGGCGGCAAGTTCGGCGGCTCCGGCTACAAGACCTCCGGCGGTCTGCACGGCGTGGGCGCCTCGGCGGTCAACGCGCTGTCCCGCCGGTTCGACGTCACCGTTCGCCGGGGCGGCAAGGTCCACGCGATGTCGTTCCGGCACGGGGTGCCGGGGATCTTCGACGGCGACGGCCCCGACGCGGCGTTCACCCCGGGCCCCGGCCTCCAGATCGTCGGCGCGATGAAGCGCGGCCAGCGCACCGGCACCTCGATCCGCTGGTGGCACGACGCACGCTACTTCGAGACCGGCGCCCGCCTGGACGCCGAGGCCGTGCGGATGAAGCTGCGCAACACGGCGTTCCTGGTGCCGGGCGTGAACTACACGCTGCGCGACCACACCGGCGAGGAGCCGACCGAGGAGAGCTTCCACTACCCCGATGGCCTGACGGACATGGTGGAGTTCCTCGCCCCGGCCGGCGACCGGCCCGTCTCCGGCATGCTGATGGTCACCGGCGAGGGCACCTACCGGGAGAACGCCGCCGACGCCAACGGCGTCATGCAGTCCAACGTGCAGCGTCGGGCCGAGGTCGAGGTGGCCTTCCGCTGGGGCACGGGCTACGAGCGCACCGTCGAGTGCTTCACCAACACCATCCGCAACGCGCACGGCGGCACCCACCGCAAGGGCTTCGAGCGGGGCCTGGCGCGTACGCTCGCCGACGCCGTCCGCAACACCCGTGGCCTGCTCAAGGCCAAGGAGGACCCGCCGACCCTCGACGACGTCCTGGAGGGCATGACCGCGGTCGTGCACGTCCGGATCCCGGAGCCGCAGTTCACCTCGCAGACCAAGGACGAGCTCTCCACCGCCGGCATCACGAAGGTGATCCAGGGGCTGGTCGAGCAGCACCTGAAGGCGTGGCTGGAGGACCGCAGGACCAAGGCCGAGGCGCGTACGGTCCTCCAGAAGATCGTCGACGCGGCGCGCGTGCGGTTGACCCAGAAGCAGCAGAAGGACGCCGCCCGGCGCAAGACCGCCCTGGAGGGCGCGTCGATGCCGCCGAAGTTGGTCGACTGCCGCGCGGCGGGCATCGATCGTAGTGAGCTGTTCATCGTGGAGGGGGACAGCGCACTCGGGACAGGGCGACTTGCCCGATCTGCCGAATATCAGGCGCTTCTTCCGATCCGGGGCAAGATCCTCAACGTGCAGAAGGCCAACCTCCAGCAGGTGCTGGACAACGCCGAGTGCGCCGCGATCGTGCAGGTGCTCGGCGCCGGCTCCGGCCGCACGTTCGACCTGTCCGCGATGCGCTACGGCCGGGTGCTGATCATGGCGGACGCCGACGTGGACGGCGCGCACATCCGCACCCTGCTGATCACGCTCTTCGCCCGCTACATGCGACCGCTGATCGAGGCCGGCCGGCTGTACGCGGCGATGCCGCCCCTGCACAAGATCACCACCAGGGGGCGCAACCCGCAGACGATCTACACCTACACCCAGGCCGAGATGGAGGCGACGGTCCGCAAGCTGGAGAAGGCCGGCAAGCAGATCGTCACCCCGATCCCGCGGTTCAAGGGCCTGGGCGAGATGGACGCCGACGAGCTGTGGGAGACGACGATGAACCCGGCCACCCGGGCCGTGCGCCGGATCACCCTCGACGACGTCGACGCCGCCGAGCGGATCCTCGAACTGCTGATGGGGGAGAAGGTCGAGCCGCGCCGCAACTGGCTCATCGACTCCGCCGACCGGGTCGACCGCGAGGCGATCGACGCATGAGCACCGCCCGCCGAGAGGGAAGCTGAACGATGGCACGCCGTAAGGACGACCGCGCCAAGGTGGACCTGTCCGCCTTCGACCAGGCCGGCGCGCGGGTCTTCGACAACCCGCTGGTCACCGAGGTCTCCGACTCCTACCTGGAGTACGCCTTCTCGGTGATCCACTCCCGGGCCCTGCCCGACGCCCGCGACGGCCTCAAGCCGGTGCACCGGCGCATCCTCTGGTCCATGTACGAGCAGGGCCACCGCCCCGACCGGGGGCACGTGAAGTCCGCCCGCATCGTCGGGGACTGCTTCGTCGCCGGGACCCTGGTCTCGACGCCCGAGGGCCTGCGGCCGATCGAGGATGTCGACGTCGGTGACCTCGTGTTGGACGGCGACGGGGCTGCCATCCCGGTGGCCGCTGCTTATCGGAATCCGGATTCGGAGCTGGTCCGGGTCACGTGGAGCAACGGCCACACCATGGTCGTGACGCCCGGACAGCGTTTCCGTGTGGTGGATGAGGACCTGGCTGTCCGGTGGGTGGAAGCCCGAGACCTGACTGGGCATCTCACTGTCGCGTACGGGACGCGCCGCGGGGCGGCACCGGCACCCGCATCCGGCGGCGATCCGTACGACTACGTCCGTGGGCTCGTGGTGGCCGAAGGATTCGCCGTCGATCGGTCTCGCGACGCTGACGGCCGCGTACGGCTGCACATGTGCGACGTAGAACCGCTCGACGTCGCCCACGGGTGGGCCATCGCGAACGGATTGAACGCCTCCCGAGGCAAGCGCGAAGCAAGCGATCCGCGCCATCGTGACCAGCACATCCTCACGTTCGCCAGGCACGAGGGGCTGCTCGAGGCCGGCACGCCACTCAGTCACGCGAAGCGCGTGCCCGACGACGTGCTCGCAAATCGTTCCGCGTGGTCGCCGTTCCTCGCCGGCTTCTTCGACGGTGACGGCTACATCCGCAAGCGTTACCGCGAACTCGTCTTCGTAAGCACCAGCGAGGTGTTGGTGCGTCAGATCTACTCCATGCTCGCCGACCTGGGGGTGCACGGTCACCACTGGAGCAGCGGACGCGACGGACACCGCCCGCTTCTCGGCCTCTCCGTCACCGGCCGGGATGCTGCTGTGGTCGCCGAGTTGCTCCTGCCCTGGGTACGCATCGGTTACAAGAGCGACGGCCTCCGGCGGGTGGTCGAGCTGGGCTATCGATACGGGGGCAAACAGGGCAACGACCGCCTGCCGTGCCGGCCGGTGATGCAGGAGTTCACCAACGCCCATCAGGGCGGTGGATGGTTCCGCGACGAGGACGGCAACGCCTTCCGGGCGTCCCTGTCAGGCCCTGGGAGCAAGGTGCGGTACGGCAAGGACCGCAACGGTCTGCCCTTGTCGGAGCGGTCGTTTCCGCTTTGGCGCGCGGAGCGGGACGGTTGGGTTCGCAAACTCCGGCGCATCGGTTCGCCCCTCGCCGGCCGACTCGAGTCGTTGGCTGGGCAGTCGTTCCTGCGGGTTGTCTCCGTCGAAGCCGTGGCGTCCGCTACCACCTACGACATCCAGGTCGACTCCGACGAGCACGCCTTCGTAGCTGAGGGCTACGTGGTCCACAACTGCATGGGCAAGTACCACCCGCACGGCGACACCGCGATCTACGACGCGATGGTGCGGCTGGCGCAGAGCTTCTCGTTGAACGTTCCCCTCATCGACGGGCATGGAAATTTTGGCAGTCCGGACGACGGGCCGGCGGCCTCGAGATACACCGAGGCCCGGATGTCGCGGGAGGCGATGCTGCTCGTCGGCGAGCTGGGCGAGGATACGGTCGACGTCGAGCCCAACTACGACGGCTCGCTGACCCAGCCCACCGTGCTGCCCGCCGCGTTCCCCAACCTGCTGGTCAACGGCGCGTCGGGGATCGCGGTCGGCATGGCGACCAACATGATCCCGCACAACCTCGGCGAGGTGGTCTCCGCCGCCCGCTGGCTGATCAACCACCCGGACGCCACGCTCGACAAGCTCATGGAGTTCGTCCCCGGTCCTGACCTGCCCACCGGCGGCCTGCTGCTCGGGCTCGACGAGGTGCGGCGGGCCTACGAGACCGGGCGCGGCGTCGTGCGGATGCGGGGGAAGGTTGAGATCGGCCCGCTGGAGGGCAGCCGGGGCCGGCAGGCGATCACCGTCGTGGAGTTGCCGTACGGCGTCGGTGCCGAGAAGGTCATCGCGGCCATCACCAACGAGGTCAACAAGACCAAGCGGCTCACCGGCATCGCCGACGTCAAGGACCTCACCGACCGGGAGAGCGGCACCCGCCTGGTCGTCGAGTGCAAGGTCGGCGTCAACCCGCAGGCGCTGCTCGCCGACCTCTACCGGCTCACCCCGCTGGAGCAGTCGTTCGGCGTCAACAACCTGGTGCTGGTCGACGGGCAACCGCAGACCCTCGGGCTGAAGGCGCTGCTGGAGGTCTTCCTGGCCCACCGCTACGAGGTGGTGACCCGGCGCAGCTCGTACCGCCGGCGCAAGCGCCAGGAGCGGCTGCACCTGGTCGACGGCCTGCTGATCGCCCTGCTCGACATCGACAAGGTGGTCAAGCTCATCCGGGCCAGCGAGGACGCCCAGGCCGCCAAGGACGGCCTGATGCAGAAGTTCAGGCTTTCCGAGATCCAGGCCACCTACATCCTGGACACCCCGCTGCGCCGGCTGACCAAGTACGACCGGATCGAGCTGGAGGCCGAGCAGGAGAAGCTCCGCAAGGAGATCGCCGAGCTCTCCACGATCCTCGACGACCCGAAGGTGCTGAAGAAGGTCGTCTCCGACGAGCTGGCGGCGGTGGTGAAGCAGTTCGGCGCGGCGCGTCGCACCACGCTCGTCGACGGGGACCTCAAGGAGGTGCTGGCCGCGTCCGCGCCGGCCGGCCCGCTGGAGGTCGCCGACGACCCGTGCCAGGTGATCCTCTCCGCGACCGGGCTGGTCGCCCGGACGGCGGCGGAGTCGGAGGAGGCGTCCGAGGGCCGGCGGCGGCACGGCCGGACCAAGCACGATGCCGTACGCGCCGTCGTGCACTCCACCGCCCGGGGGAAGGTGCTGCTGGTGACCAGCGCCGGCCGGGCGTTCAAGGTCGACGTGCTGCCGTTGCCGGTCCTGCCCGAGCAGGCGGGGACGGTGTCGCTGCGCGGCGGGATGGCCGCCGCCGAGCTGGTGCCGCTGGAATCGGGGGAGACCGTGGTCGGGCTGGCCCCGCTCGGGCCGACGGCCGAGGGCTCCCCGGGCCTCGCCCTGGGCACCCGGCAGGGCGTGGTCAAGGTCTGCGCACCGGAGTGGCCCGTCCGCTCGGACGAGTTCGAGGTGATCGGCCTGCGGGAGGGCGACGAGGTGGTCGGGGCGACCTGGCTCACCGACGGCGCGGAGACGCTCACCTTCGTAACCTCGGAGGCGTCGCTGCTGCGGTTCGCCGCCGGGCTGGTCCGGCCGCAGGGGACCAAGGGCGGGGGAATGTCGGGCATCAACCTGCCCGCCGGTGCCCGGGTGGTGTTCTTCGGGGCGGTCCGCACCGACGACCCGGGCCACGGCGAGCCGATGGTGGTCACCTCCACGGGCGCCACGGTGAAGGTGACGCCGTTCCAGGCGTACCCGGCGAAGGGGCGGGCGACCGGCGGCGTACGCGCCCACCGCTTCCTCAAGGGTGAGACCGACGTGGCCGTCGCCTGGGTCGGGTCGCGTCCGGTGGCCGCCACGGCCACCGGCGAGCCGGTGGAGCTGCCGGCGGCGGACCCGCGCCGCGACGGCTCCGGCTTCGCCGTGATGCTGGGCCCCACCGTCGTCGGCCACCAGATCGAACGCGACTGACCCGTCACGGGAAGGGCCGGCTGCACACGCAGCCGGCCCTTCCCGTTTCCCGTCTCAGTGCCCTTCCCGTCTCAGTGCCCCGCCTGGCCTGGCCCTGCCGTCCTGGCCCTGCCGTCCTGGCCCTGCCCGTCCGGCCTGCCCCGCGACCTGTCCGACCTGGCTCCGGCCGTCCCGCCGGCGCACTGCTGCGTCGATCATGACGTTGGCTGGCCGGGACCGGACATATCGCACCGCTAACCTCATGATCAACCTTGCGGGGCCGGGGACCTTGGCCAGGGACCTGGGGTGGGGCGGGGTGGGTCAGTGGGTTTTGGTGGGTGGGGTTTTGGTGGGTGGGGTGGTGGGGGTGGAGGTGCCGCGGAGGTGGGCCACCAGGCGCATGCCGTGGTAGACGGTCAGGGCGGCGGCGGTGCCCAGGGCGATGCCGTTGAACGAGAGGTCGCCGGCGGTGAGGGTGTAGTTGGCCGCACCGACGATCACCGCGACCGCGGCGGTCATCAGGTTGACCGGGTCGTGGAAGTCCACCCGGCTCTCGATCCAGATCCGCGCGCCGAGGATGGCGATCAGGCCGTACAGGGCGGTGGTGGCGCCGCCGAGCACGCCGGCCGGCACGGTGAGGATCAGCGCGCCGAACTTCGGGCTGAGCCCGAGCAGCACCGCCGTCAGTCCGGCCACCCAGTACGCGGCGGTGGAGTAGACCCGGGTCGCCGCCATCACGCCGATGTTCTCCGCGTAGGTGGTGGTGCCGGAGCCGCCACCGGAACCGGCGAGCATCGTGGCCAACCCGTCGCCCATGAACGCCCGGCCCATGTCCCGGTCCAGGTTCCGGCCGGTCATCGCGGCGACCGCCTTGACGTGCCCGGCGTTCTCGGCGATCAGGACCAGGATCACCGGGATCACCAGCACGACCGCCCGCAGGCTGAAGCTCGGCGCGTGGAACTCGGGCAGGCCGACCCAGGCGGCGTCGCGCAGGCCGTCGACCGCCTTCGGATCCAGGTCGCCGAGCGCGGCGGCGAGGGCCCAGCCGACCCCCACCCCCAGCAGGATGGAGAGTCGGGCCAGGAAGCCCCGGAAGGCCACCGTGGCGAGCAGGATGGCGGCCAGCGTCACCACCGCGATCAGCGGCTGCGCCTTCACGCCGGTGCCGCTCCCGTCGCCGTCCCAGGCGACCGGGGCGAGGTTCAGGCCGATCAGCGCGACGATCGCCCCGGTGACCACGGGCGGCATCAGCGCGTCGATCCAGCGTGACCCGGCGAGCTGGACGACCAGCCCGACGGCGGCCAGCGCCGCGCCAGCGACGACGATGCCGCCGAGCGCCGGGCCGATGTCGCCGCCGGCCTTGGCCGCCAGCACCGGCGCGATGAAGGCGAAGGACGAGCCGAGGTACGAGGGCAGCCGGTTGCCGGTGATCAGCAGGAACAGCAGCGTGCCGAGCCCGGAGAAGAAGAGCGTGGTGGCGGGCGGGAAGCCGGTGATGAGCGGCACCGTGAAGGTGGCGCCGAACATCGCGACGACGTGCTGCACGCCGACGCCGAGGGTCCTTGGCCAGGAGAGGCGTTCGTCGGGGTGGACCACGTCGCCGGGGCGGATGGACCGGCCGTCGCCGTGGACCGCCCACGCGGACCAACGGGAGCGCGGCTCGGTGGAGGACTGGGTCATGGAACGCCCTTCGCGTCGTGGAGAGGTGACGGGGGCGCAGGTGGAACCCGGGAGTCGTTTCTAGCAGAACCCCACCCCACCTCGTCCGTCACCCTCCCGCGGTCCCCACGTCACCGCGCCCGGGACCTGAGCGCGCCACCGTCGCCCCTGCCGTCACCTGGTGTTGAGGACCTGCTCGCGCCCCGGCCCGGGCTGGCGGATGAGCGCCGGCGCCCGATGCGTCGGTCGCAGGGTGAGCAGGCTGCCCACCAGGCCGGAGAAGAGCACGACCACGCCGAGCGCGATCGCGGTGGCCGCCGGGAGCACCACCCGCAGCGTCTCGCGCGGGTCGAGGTCGCCGAACCCGTCCAGCCCCCAGTGGGCGACCGCCCCGCCGGTGCCCGCGACGCCGACGACGAGCAGCAGCAGGCCGATGGTGACGCTGGTCTCCAGCCGCAGGAAGCGGACCCAACGGTCCGACGTGCGTTGCCGGGCCAACCCCTCCTGCCGGCCGTAGATCTCGGCCAGGCCACCGAAGAGCACGAGCTGTACCCCGACCAGCACCATCAGGCACGCGTACACCAGCGTGGCGACGTCGAGCCGGACCGGACCGAGGGCGAACGGGCCCGGGGTGAGCGCCGCCACGCCGGCCAGCCCGAGCCCGGCGAGCGCACCGCCCGGCCAGACCAGGGTCTTGCGCGGGGCGAACACCAGCAGGAACCGCAGGTGCCGCCAGCCGTCGCGCCAGGTGCGCAGGTGCGGCGGGCGGGACCGGCCGTCGGGCGACAGGGTGGTCGGCACCTCGGCGATGTCGTAGCCGGCCAGCGCGGCCCGCACCACCAGCTCGGAGGCGAACTCCATGCCCGGCATGCAGAGCCCGAGGGCGCGGATCCGCTCGGCGTGGAACCCGCGCATGCCGCAGTGGAAGTCGCGGACCTCGCGCAGCCCGAACAGCCGCCGGCCGAGCCAGCTCAGGACCGGGTTGCCAAGGTAGCGGTGCAGGGGTGGCATGGCGCCCGCGGCGATGCCGCCCCGGAACCGGTTGCCCATCACCACGTCGTGCCCGGCGCGCAGCGCCTCGACGAACGGGCCGAGGTCCGCAAGCGCGTAGGAGTCGTCGGCGTCGGCCATGATGATGTACCGGCCGCGTGCCTCGTCGATGCCGTTGAGCAGGGCACCGCCGTAGCCGCGGATGGGCGCGTGCACCACCCGGGCGCCGGCCCGCTCGGCGATCTCCTGCGAGCCGTCGGTGGACCCGTTGTCGGAGACCAGCACCTCCCCGACCACCCCGCACTCCGCGAGCGAGCGCAGGGCCTTGCGTACGCAGACCTCCAGGGTCTCAGCCTCGTTGAGGCACGGCAGCAGCACCGTGACTTCGATCTCCGGTTCGTTCGTCATGCTTCCCGTTGCTTTCTGCCGTGGTGGGCGCGAGCCGGTCCGGCTCGCCGTCGGCCGGCGCGGGCCGGTCCGTCGGTTGGGGTGCCGACCGCAGGCGCTGCCAGCCGACCGCGGCGGCGATCGGGAGGAACGCCAGCGCCGGCAGGCCGTAGCGGTGGTCGAACATCGAGGTGGCCACGGAGAAGACCATGATTCCGAGGCCGACACCGGCGTACAGCAGGCCGATCATGCTCAGCCGCCGCCGGCCCCGGCGTGGCCACACCGCTCCGACCAGTGCGATCAGCACCATGGCCGCCAGGGCCGGCGGCGGGGTGACCGCGTACCGTCCGTAGCCGTGCAGGAACCGGCTGGCCGCGTTCGGCTCGACGTCCCGCGACGGCGCCGGTTGCCACTGGTAGTCGGGGCTGGCGGTGCGCGGCACGCAGTCGTGGTCCGCCGCCCAGTCGGTCGGCGCGGGTTGCGGTCGCCACCAGTTGGCCAGGCACGCCTCGGTCGGCGCGAGCGGGGCCGACCAGAAGTAGCGGGCGGTGTCCGACGCCACGGCGGCCAGATAGTCGCCGGGCTGCTGCCGGAGCACCTCCCGGGCGAACTCGTCGAGGTCCTCGGGCCGTTCGGCGGCGTGGATGGGGCTGTCCCGGTTCCAGATGTACCAGTCGGGCCTGGGGGCACGCTGGCCCAGCGGCTGCGTCGGGCACAGCTTGCGCAGTCCGGGCCGCAGTTCGAGCCGGTCGCAGTCGGCGATCTGGGCCGTCCGGCCGTAGAGGAACTTCCCGCCCTCCAGGCCGAGCGCGCCCGTGACGGTACCGATGCCGGCGAAGGCGACGCCGAAGAGGACGATGATGCCGAGCAGGTACGCCGCCGGGGCCCGCCAGCCGCGCCACGGTACGAGCAGGAACAGCAGCAGGGCGCCGAGAGCGACGACGCCGGTGGGCCGGGTCGCCATGCCCAGCGCGACGGCGACGCCCGCGCCCAGGCCGGCGATCGTCCCGGGCCGCTCCCGCCACACCAGCAGCAGCGCCGCCACGGCCAGCGCGGTGGTGAAGAGCGTCTCGGTGAGCAGGTACTGCTCCAGCGTGAGCTGGGTGGCGTCGAGCAGGACCGGCGTGGCGGCGAGGGTGGCCAGCCAGGGGCCGCCGCCCAGGCGGCGCAGCAGCAGGTAGGCCGCGACGCCCAGGGCGAGCCCGGCCAGGTGTTGCAGGGCCACCACCGAGGCGACGGTGCCCGTCCATTCGAAGCCCTTGAGCAGCCACGGGTACGTCCACCGGGCCGGCATGGCCGGCCATTCGGCGGCCCGTCTGAGGTACGACCCGGAGTCGCCCTGGAACCACAGCGCGGGCGGGTACGCGGCCATTGTGGTGATCCGCAGCGCGACACCGGCGGCGAGCACGGCGACGAGGCCGACGTGGCGGCGCAGCAGGGCGGGGAGGGAACGCGGACCGGCCCACCGCGCGGTCGGGCGTCCAACGGGCAAGGAAGGCTCCCAAGGACAGCGGAGAGTGATTGGCGCGGTCAAGCTAGCACGATGGACGGTGACGGTGGGTGTACTGACCGGGCACGGCATCCGACGTCCGCGACCCGCCCTCTGCCGTTCACGCGCCCGAAACGGTCGATCCGGCGCTGACCCTGCGGATACTCGTACGAACGGCCGCACCGCGGGCGCCGACCGGACGGTCCGGCCATCCGCTCGGCCGCCGCCGCTCCGGTGGGTAGGGGGGCTCAGGCGACGCCGGCGGGGCGGAACTGGACGCTGACCCGGGGGCCGACGGGCCGGGTGGTCTTGGGTACGGCGTGCTCCCAGGTGCGCTGGCAGGAGCCGCCCATCACGACGAGGTCGCCGTGCCCGAGCGGGAAGCGCAGGCTGGTGCCGCCGCCCCGGGGCCGCAGCAGCAGCGCGCGGGGCGAGCCGAACGAGACGATGGCGACCATGGTGTCGGTGTGCGCGGAGCGGCCCTGGGTGTCGCCGTGCCAGGCGACGCTGTCCCGGCCGCCGCGGTAGAGGCACATGCCGGCGGTGACGAAGGGCTCGCCGAGCTCGGGGGCGTAGTGCCGGGTGAGGGCGGCGCGCGCCTCGGTGAGCAGCGGATGCGGCAGCGGGCGGTGCCCGGCGTACCAGCAGAGCAGCCGGGGCACGTCGACCTCGGCGTCGTACATGGTGCGGCGTTCGGCCCGCCAGGGCACGTCCCGCAGCAGGGTGTCGAAGACCTGGTCGGAGCTGGCGATCCAGCCGGGGAGGTGGTCGACCCACGCGCCGGAGGTGAGCGGGTGCCGGCGCAGCCGGCCGGCCAACGGACCCAGCGACGGCTGCGCGGCGGTGAGGTCGAGCATCGACGGCTGGTAGGCGGCCCCGGTCATCGGCCCAGCGTACCGCCCGTTGGCACAGGTGTACGACGATGGGGGCGGCTCGTCGCCCGTCGGTCACCTGGCGCACACGTCGGCGTTGCCCGACGTCGGGTCAACGGTTCAGGATCCGGCGCACCGGGCCGCCGACGGCCCGCTTCACCCGGCTCCGCAGGCGCTGCTCGCGCAGGGTCTCCGCCTCCGCCTGCAACTCGGTGTTGCGGTCGTGCAGCCACCGGATGCGCTCCAGCAGCGCGGGCGGTGCGGTCGCGGCGGCCGGACGCACGGCGGGCGGGAAGGTGGTGGCCCGCACCTGCGCGTCGAACCGGGCCGCGCTGTCGCCGTCGGCGAAGGCGTTGCCCAGGTCGTGCTTGGCGAGGAAGGCCAGCATGGTCTCGTAGCGTGCCTTGTGGCCGTCGTTGAGCGCCGTGTAGTCCGCCTCGTCGTAGAGCTGGGCGGCGTCCACGTCCGCCGGCACGTCCTTCATCACCCGGTGCGGGATGTCGAAGTAGCGGGCGAGTTCCAGGGTGCGCGAGTCGTGCGCGAAGAGGTAGCCGGGCGTACCGGCGACCAGCGCGGTGATGGTGCCGTGGATCCGGGTGCCGAACGCGAAGTCGAACCCGGAGAGGTAGTCCATCCAGGTCCACGGGTCCACGAACATCCGCACCTTGTCCTCGGTGAACAGCGGGTGCGAGGTGTGGATCGGGATCGCGCTGGACTTGCCCCGGTCCTCGGGGGCGTCGCCGTAGAGCAGGGTGCCGAGCGTCTTGAGGTCCTGTGGCAGGTAGCGCAGGTTCGGATACCGCTCGTGGTGCCGAGTGATGATCTTCGCCATCGACTTGACGTACGGCGAGACGGTGAGCGCGAGCCGGTCGTCCGGCGCCAGCGCCGCCTTCCGCTTCTCCACCCGGAGGTTGTCGGCGTGCAGGAACATCGACGGGCAGCCGATCACGTCGACGGCGGAGAAGCCCAGGGTGCGCAGGTAGCCCTCGGTGATCTCGCCTCGGACGCCGATGCTGGGCGAGCGGTCCAGCACCGCCCGGACGAACCGGGTCACCACGTCGTCGATCGGGCGCAGGTACTCCCGGTCGCCGTGGACGTCGGTCTGTACGCCGACCCCGAGCACCACTACCGGGATCTTCAGCCGCTCGATGAGCTTGGTCATGGCCTCGACGCGGTGGGCGTAGCTGCGCCGGAAGGCGTTGGCCAGCGGCACCACGTAGACGTCGTACCGCTCGTTGATCATGTCGGCGTCGCGCGGGTTGACCTTGAACTCGGTCGAGGCGATCTCGGCGGTGGCGGTGCGCAGCAGCTTGTGTGCGGCGTGGCTGAAGACGAGGTTGCCGTTGTTCTCCCCGATCCAGTTGTGCTCGTAGCTCTCCTCCGGCGAGTAGACGTCAAACGGGCCCTTCTTGGCCCGCATCAGGATCCGCCGATGCATGTGCCCCGCCTCTCGTCGCCTCTGGGTCACGGAATATTAGGCCACCGGCCGACGAGGGCTTAGCCGGCCGTCACCCCCGTCACGGGGACGGGACGCAACGATCGCCCTGAATAGGGCGGAACAGTCGCTTCCGGACGGGACGGAAAGATCAGCAGGAGCGGCGGGTATGGTGCCCGGCGGGCGGTGCCGACCGGAGCCGCCACGGGGCGTCCTCCCGGGACGCCCGGCGACGGGGTCGAGGAGGAGACGTACGTGCTGGTGACCCTGCCGATCGTCGGGATGCCGGCATGAACGCCGCCGCGACCGTCGCGCCGGCCGCCCGGCCCGCGTCCCCGGCCAGCCGCCTGCCGTCGCTGACCGGGCTGCGCTGGGTCGCCGCCCTGCTCGTCTTCGGGTTCCACGTCGCGACGATGGGCATCATCGCCGAGCCCGGCCAGAAGGCCGTCGTGGACTGGGCCTTCGCGCTCGGGCTGTCGGGCGTGCAGTTCTTCTTCATCCTCAGCGGCTTCGTGCTGGTCTGGTCGGCCCGACCCACCGACACCCGTCGGGCGTTCTGGCGGCGCCGGGTGGCCAAGATCTGGCCGAGCCACGTGGTGCTGTGGGTGGCGGCCCTGGCGGTCGCGGCCTGGTTCGCCGACCCCGTGGACCGGTTCGTCGCGGTGGAGAACCTGTTCCTCCTCCAGGCGTGGGACCCGCGGCCGGGCCACTTCTACAGCATCAACACGGTCAGCTGGTCGCTGTCCTGCGAGTTCTTCTTCTACCTCTGCCTGCCGTTGGCGCTGCCGCTGATCCGCCGGGCCCGGCCGTGGGCCCTGTGGGCGGTCGTGGTCGCGGTGCCGCTGCTCATCCTGGCGCTCTGGCCGGCCCAGGCGCTGGTGCCCGAGGAGAGCCGCTGGTGGTTCACCCAGGTCTTCCCGCCGGTGCGGTCGCTGGAGTTCTGGATGGGCGTGGCCGCCGCCGAGCTGATGCGGCGTGGCCGATGGCGCGGGCCGGGCCTGCCGCTGGCCAGCCTGGTCTTCGTGGCGACCTGGGTGGTCGCCGCGCAGTGGGTCCGCGCCGAACTGTGGGCGGCGCTGCTCTCGGTGGCGTACATCCTGGTCATCGCCGCGGCGGCGGACGCGGACGTGCGCGGGCGGCGCTCACCGTGGCGGTCCCGGCCGATGGTCTGGCTGGGCGAGGTCTCCTTCGCCTTCTATCTGGTGCACGTCCTCGTGATGATCACCGTCCTGCGGCTCACCGGCGACTGGGGCGTCGGCTTCACCGGCTGGTGGGGGTTGGCGGTGGTGCTCGGCTTCCTGCTGGTCAACCTGGCCCTGGCCGGGCTGTTGCACCGTCTCGTCGAGACGCCGATGATGCGGCTGCTCACCCCGCGCAGGCCGGCCCGGACGCCGCGGGACGGGGACGGCGCCGGGAAGGGCCCCGGCGGCCCCGGGGCGGCGCCGGCGGACGGGGGCAGCGCCGTGCCGCGCCCCCGGGCCGCCGACCCGCAGGACGGCCACCGACCGACGTACGCCGACTCGCACTGAGCGCCCCGGCGGCCGGAGAGCCCGGGCGACGAAAATCCCGACCGTTTCGGTGACGCCGGTCACCACGTCGGCGAACCGGTCATCGGGCGCGGCCCGGTCGATTCCTGCCGGGGTTTCGGCGCCGATGTCGGCCACTTGTCCCGTTGTCGCCTCAAGGTGCGCGCAGAAGCGGTCGTCCCATTGAGTCGCGTCAGTGGCGAAGTGCCCGCAAAAATTGTTTCCGGATCAAGGTTTAGGCAGGTGGGACGGGGTTGGCAGGGCGCGGGCCGGCCAGTAATGTCGGCGCGTCCGGTGCGGTACCCGATCGCCAGAGGCGACGCCGCGCCGACCCGCCTAATCGTGAACGACGAACCGGGGACCCAGTGCTCGTTGGGGTGAATCCGTGGGCCGTGGGCCCGTGGTAGGGCGTTCTTCCCGCCCGAATCCGTCAGCTAACCCGGTCGGCGGTGTCGGAAGGAGTTCCATCTTCATGCCACACCCGTACACCCCTCGGTTGTGCCGCCGTCTCCACGGCGCCACGGTGACCGCGCTCGTCCGCCCGCAGGTCATGAGCTGACCCACCGGTCACCGTCCGTCGCCCGGCGTCCCGGGCGCATCCCCTGAGTGGTCCACCACCCGCCCGGACGCCCGTCCGCGCGGTCGGTCCGCCCTGCCCTCGGCGCGGACCGACGGCCGCTCACCCCTGAGCCCGTGGAGGAAACCGTGAAGCACCACCTCAAGCGACAGCTGCGTCGCCTCACGTCCGAGCGTCCGTACCAGCTGGCCGCCGCGTCCGCCGCGGCGCTCGTGCTGGCGTCGGGCACAGGCGCGCTGCTGGCCGGAGCCGACGAGGCCCCCGCCGCCGCGCAGGCCCCGGTGGCCGCCACCGAACTGCGGGACGACGCCGCGGCCTCGCGCAGCCAGGCCCGGGTCGCGCCCGCCCCGTCCAGCGCCGCCCCGGCCGCGTCCAGCGCCGCCCCGTCGGCCAGCGCGTCCAGCGCCGCCCCGGACCCGGATCTGACCCGCAAGCCGGCGCCGCCGAAGCCTCCGGCCGCCAAGAGCCTGGACTACGACTACCAGGCCCAGACCACCTTCTACAACTGTGGTCCGGCGGCCGTCCGGCACGCCCTCAGCGCCGCCGGCATCGCGCGCAGCCAGGACGCCCTCGGCGCCCAGCTGGGCACCGACCAGATGGGCACCGACTCGGCCCAGGACACCACCCGCGTGCTGAACGCGACGGTGAAGGGTGACCCGTACCGGACCCGGATGATCCCCGGTGGCGCCGCCACCCCGGCCCAGATGGACCGGCTCCAGGCCGATGTCGTCGCGGCCATCGCCGACGGGCGGGGCGTCGTGGTCAACGTCGCCGGCAGCGCCACGGACACCGACGGCGGCTGGCACTCCTTCCCCGGCGGCCACTACGTCGCGGTGGTCGGCTACCAGGACGAGGGGCGGCTGGTGAAGATCGCCGACTCGGCGAACCCGGCGACCGCGTCGTACTGGATCAGCACCATCGCCCTGGCGAACTGGGCCGCCACCCGCGGCTACTCCGCCTGAGCGACGTCCTCGGGCGTCGGCTCCCCACCCGGGGGGTCGGCGCCCGATGTCGTGTCCGGGTCACGGCCCTCGCCCGCGGCGTCCGACGGGTGGCACACTGCGCCCATGGTCGATGAGTCGGGTGACCGGGACGGCCGGCGGGTGCTCCTGCTCCTGCACGGCATGGGCGCGACCGGCGACGTGTGGCTGCCCTGGGCGCCGCTGCTGGAGCGCCGGTGGGCGGGGCGGTGGCTGGCGCCGGACCTCGCCGGCCACGGCTGGTCGCCGCCGCTGCCGGAGTACTCCTTCCCGGGGCTGGCCGCGCGGATCGCCGCGGGGCTCGCGGCGGGGGACCGGCTCGTCGTGCTGGGGCACTCCCTCGGCGGGGTGGTCGGGCTGGCGCTGGCCGCCCGGGGTGCCGGGCTGCCCGTCGACGCCGTCGTCGGGCTCGGCATCAAGGCCGTCTGGTCGCCGGCGGAGCTGGCCAAGGCGGGTGAGTTGGCGGCCCGGCCGGTGACCTGGTTCGCCAGCCGGGACGAGGCGGCCCGCCGCTACCTGCGGGTGGCCGGCCTGACCGGGCTCTTCGCCCCGGACCACCCCGTCGTGCAGGCGGGGCTGCGGCAGGTCGACGGCCGCTGGCGGCTGGCGATGGACGCGGCCGCGTTCGGCGTGGGCGCGCCGGACCTGCCCGCCCTGCTGGCGGCGACCGACGTGCCCGTGCTGCTGGCCCGCGGCGAGCACGACCCCATGGTCACCGACGCCCAGCTCACGGAGCTGGGGGTGCCGGTGGCGGTCCTGCCCGGCCTCGGGCACAACGCCCACGTCGAGGCCCCCGAGGCGGTCCTGGACCTCGTCGAGCCGTACCGCTGACGGCGCGCCGGCCGGCCCGGAGGTCCGCCGTCGCGACCGCTGTGCCTGGCTGCCGGGGCGTCAGGTGGCGGGGGAGAGGGTCGCCTCGTCCGGGTCGAGCGGCAGGCCGGTCGCGCCGCCCGTGCGCGGGGCGGGCGTCTTCCCGCGCTCGTCGAGCTGGCGCCGTGCGGCCTCCAGGAACGCCTCGGCGTACGACTCGGCGGGGAAGTCGCCCAGGTAGCGGCTCCGGGTGGCCCACCGCGCCGAGGCCAGCGGATCGGTGTCCAGCAGCGCGGTCAGCACCTCGTCCACGTTCGCCATGTCGCGCCGCAGCACGTAGCCCGACCCGGCGAGCGGGAACTGCTCGGGGAACCGGTCACCGGAGTCCACCATGTCGGTCACCGCGTACGGCTTGCCGGAGTAGAGGTAGTCGGAGATCACTCCGGACACGTCCGAGACCAGCGCGTCCGAGCGGTTCACGCACTCGGTCAGGGTCAGCTCCCGGCTGGCGGCGGCCCCGAACACGTGCTGCCGGCCGCTGCGGGCCCGGTCGGCGGCCAGCAGTTCGGTGAGCCGGCCCAGCTGCCGGGCGGAGGCCGGGTTCTGCGAGGTGTACGGGTGGGCCCGCAGGATCACCGTCGCGCCCCGGTCGAGCAGCCGGCGCAGCAGCGTCTCGGCCACCGGCAGGGAGCAGTAGTTCGCGTCCGCGTTGTGCCCGGTCCAGGTCGGTGTGTAGAGCACGGTCGGGTTGGCCCGCCCGCGCGCCGGCTCCGGGCGCACCTCGATCGACTCGACCTGCGGGCGGCCGACGACGACGAACTTCTCCGCCGGGATGTCCACCCCGGCGCGGGCGTACCGGTCGATGGCGGCCTGGCCGGCGACGAAGATCCGGTCGAAGATCGCCGAGACCGGGTTGGCGCTGGGGGCCTTGTCGCTGTCGCCATGGTGCAACTGGACGTGGGTCAGCTGGGTGAAGCGGATGCAGTGGCTGTTCTTCGCGCCATGGTTGACGTAGAACGCCACCCGCAGGCTCGGCACCAGCGCCTCGTCCATCGCCTTGGTGGTGGGGCAGTAGACGACGGGTGCGCTGGTGGCCGCGGCGACCAGGGGCAGCGACTCCGGCTCGCGCACCATCACCAGGAACGGCCGGCCGATCCGCTCCAGGTACGGCAGCCACATGGTGACCTGGTACTCCGAGCCGGGCGGCGCGGAGAAGTGGAGCAGGAACTCGGGCTGGTGCCGGCGCAGCGCGCGGGACACCGCCGAACCGCCGGCCCCCGGCCGGAACTTGCGCCGGGCGAGGTCCAGCCCGACCGCCGCGGCACCGGCGGCGACCAGGGCGACGGCCGCCAACGCGACACCGGCCGGCAGGCCCACGACGGCCGCCAGCGCCAGCAGGGCGAGCAGCCCCGCCAGCGCGTCGCCGAGGCGGGCGGCGACCAGGGGCGTCCACGAGCGCACCGGCAGGTTCGCGGCGCGCACCTCCAGACCGCCGGCGTCGCGGAGCGGGTTGACCAGCAGCACCAGCCCCAGCAGGGCCAGTGCGGTCACGGCCAGGGCGGGATCGAACCCGGCGTCGAGGCGGCGGGCGTAGCCGACCAGGATCGCCGCCGCAACCAGCGCGGTCTCGGCGGAGTTGTCGGCGCCCGGGCGCACCCGCCGTTCCCAGGTGGCCGCCGCGAGGGCGGCCACGGCGAGCCCCAGCCCCCAGCCGGTCGCCCCGGTCAGGGCGACGACGAGGAACGCCAGCACCGCCAGGCCGGTGGCCAGCGCGCGGGCGAGCAGCTTCCGAACCAGGTCACCACGCATGTCGGCTCCGATTCCCGCCGTGGCCCGAAATCCGCGTCAGCCGGCGTCGGCCGGGCTGGCGTCCCGCTCCACCCGCGTCGACCCCGGCTGGGCCGGCACCTCGCCGGGCGCACGACGCACGTCGATGACCTGGCCGGTCAGGTCCGAGATCAGCACGTCCAGCGACGCCTGCGCCACGGTCTCGGCGGCGAGCAGGGTGTGCTCCGGCTCCTCGCCGAACGCCTTGGTGCGCATCGGCGTCGCGGTCCGCTCCGGGTTGACGCAGTTGACCCGTACGCCGAACTCCGCCCACTCGTCGGAGAGCGCCTGGGTGAGGTTGACCAGGGCCGCCTTGGTGGAGGAGTAGAGCGCGTAGTCGGCGCGGCCCCGGGTGTACGAGCTGGAGGTGTAGAGCAGCAGCTGGCCCTTGGTCTGCTGGAGGTAGGGCAGCGACTGGCGGGCGACGATGACGGGCCCCACGAAGTTGACCTGGAGCACCCGGTCCATGGTCTCCTGGTCCATCTCGGACAGGGGACCCTTCTCCAGGATGCCGGCGGTGACCACCACGTGGTCGATCCGGCCGGTGGCCTCGAAGGCGGTCTTCAGCGCCGCCTCGACGTCCTCGGCGCGCTCGACGTGGGTGCCGGTGCTGGAGCGGCTGAACGGGAAGACCTGCGCACCGTAGCGGCGGGCCAGCTCGGCGAGGTCGTGGCCGATGCCGTAGCTGCCGCCGAAGATCACGATGGTCCGGCCGGTCAGCTCCTCGGTGTAGCTGCGCTCGTCGGTCACCCGGGGCGCCTGCGCGGCGGCGAGCTGGAACAGCTTGTCCGCCAGGTGCACGTCGACCGGGTGGGTGACCTTGATGTTCTCGTCGGAGCCGTCGATGACCTTGATCGGGGTGCCGGGCAGGTAGCGCAGCACCACCCCGCAGTCGTCGGTGGCGGCGAAGTGCGGGTCGTCCTCGGCGAGCCGGTAGGCCTTGCGGATGGTGCCCGAGCGGAACGCCTGCGGGGTCTGGCCCCGGCGCAGCGAGGAGCGCACGGGGATGTCGGTGATGCAGTCGTTCTCGTCGACCTGGACGATCGTGTCGGCCGACGGGATGGCCACGTCGACCGCCGAGTACGTCCAGAGCGCGTTCACGCACTCCCGCACGATCCGGCCGCTGACCAGGGGCCGCACCGCGTCGTGGAAGAGGATGTTGCAGTCGCCCTCGCCGACGGCGTCGAGCGCGATCCGGGTGGTGGCGTTGCGGGTGTCGCCGCCCTCGATCACCTTGGAGACCTTGCGGAAGCCGGCCTTGTCGACGATCTGCTGGGCGTCGGCGACGTGGCCCGTGGCCATCAGCACGACGATCTCGTCGATCTCGGGCGCCGCCTCGAACACCGCCAGGGTGTGCTCGATGATCGGCTTACCGGCGATCTTCAGTAGCTGCTTCGGGATGCCGAGGCCCAGCCGGGTCCCGGTACCGCCGGCCAGCACCACCGCCACCGTCCGCGAGGGCCGCCACGGCGCCGGGGTGTCCGGTGCGGCGTCCGGGCCAGTGGTGTGGTCCTGCGTCATTGCCGAATCCTCACTCTCGGGGATGGTGAACAGAGGTTCCGCCCGCGCGGCGGCGGGATGAACCTTAACGCGCGGGCCGCGTCGCCCCAACGGGACGACGCGGCCGTCCGGTGCCGGGGTCGATGCCGTACGTGCGCGGGACCCTACTTGCCGTTGGCGAACGCCTCGTACGCCCGCAGCACCTCGTCGGTCGGGCCGTCCATGCGCAGGACGCCCGATTCCAGCCAGATCGTCCGCTCGCAGGTGTCCCGGATCGAGGAGAGCTGGTGGCTGACGAGGAACACCGTGCCGGCGCTCTCCCGAAGCTCCCGGACCCGCTGCTCGCTGCGCTTGCGGAAGCCCTTGTCGCCGGTGGCGAGGGCCTCGTCGATGAGCAGCACGTCGTGCTTCTTGGCCGCCGCGATGGAGAAGCGCAGCCGGGCTGACATGCCGGAGGAGTAGGTGCGCATCGGTAGCGAGGCGAAGTCGCCCCGCTGGTTGATGCCGGAGAACTCGATGATCTCCGGGGTCTGCCGCTGCACCTCCGCCGGCGGCATGCCCATGGCCAGGCAGCCCAGCACGACGTTGCGCTCGCCGGAGAGGTCGTTGAGCAGGGCCGCGTTGACCCCGAGCAGCGAGGGTTGCCCCTGGGTGTAGACGGCGCCGCGGTTGACCGGCAGCAGCCCGGCGATGGCCCGCAGCATGGTCGACTTGCCGGAGCCGTTGCTGCCGATCAGCCCGATCGCCTCGCCCCGGTACGCGGTGAAGCTGACCCCCTTGACCGCGTGCACCTCGCGGATGTTCGGGGCCGACCTGCGACTGACGATCCGCTTGAGCGCGCCGACCGGGCCGCCGCCCCCGCCCGCGCCCTTGTGCACCCGGTAGATCACGTGCGCGTCGTCGACCACCACGGTGGGGATCCGGTCCTGGATCCGGGGCAGCGTCACGGTGACGTCGTTGGACGACTCGAACTGCTCAACCACGGCCGTACTCCTGTTCGCCCCGCCAGAAGTAGATGAAACCCCCGACGCCCATCACGATCGCCCAGCCCACCGCCGCCAGCCAGAGCTGGAGCAGGGAGGAGTTGAGCAGCGGCGCCTGCTCCAGCAGCGCCACCCGGGCCAGCTCGATGTAGACCAGGGCCGGGTTGAACTCGACCAGCCGGGCGGCCCACGCCGGCAGCTGCTCGTCGAAGAGCGCGACGCTGTAGAGCACCCCGGAGCCGTACATCCAGGTGCGCAGCACGAAGGGCATGACCTGCTTGAGGTCCGCCAGCTTCGCGCCCAGCCGGGCCACCGTCATGGTGAGCCCGGCGTTGAAGACCGTCTGGAGCAGGATCGCCGGCGGCAGCATCAGCCAGGCCAGGGTGATCGGCTCGCCGGTCACCAGCACGATGGCGACGAGCACCACCATCGAGCCGAGCAGCTGCTGGAACTGGGTGACGGTGACGGCCAGCGGCAGGCAGGCCCGGGGGAAGTGCAGCGCCCGGATCAGCCCGAGGTTGCTGGTGATGGACTGGGTGCCCGTCTGCACGGCGGTCTGGGTGAAGTTGAAGATGAACAGCCCGGTGCAGAGGTAGGCGATGAAGTTCGGGACACGGTCCTGCTCCAGCACCAAGCCGAAGATGAGGTAGTAGACCGCCGCGTTGGTCAGCGGGGTGAGCACCTGCCACAGCTGCCCGAGCCGGGCGTTGCTGAACGAGGCGACCAGCTTGGCGTTGGCGTACGCGGCGATGAAGTGCCGGTAGCGCCAGAGCCGCCGGGCGTACTCGCCCAGGGACGGCCGTTCGCCGGCGAACCGCAGCCCGTACCGGGCGGCCAGCTGCGCCTGGGAGAGGCCGGAGTCGGGATCGGCCAGCGCGGTGTTGGCCATGGGATGGCCGCTCCGATCTTTCGTGACGACGGGTGAGGCGCGACGATGGAACCAAGCGTGGAGCGCCGCCTCGCCGCTGCGTGGACAGTAGTCCGAAACACGTCGGGACGCAACCGTACCGTCGTTGCGCTACATTGTTCCTCGTGACAGCCGAGACGAGCTCCAGGTGACGACCGGGAAGAGGCGGGCGCCGGCCGGCGCGGCGGTGCTCCGAGACGACATCACCACGGCCATCCGCCGTGCGCTGATGCAGGAGCTCGCCGCGGTCGGCTACGGCCGGCTCTCCATCGAGGCGGTGGCCCGGCGGGCCGGGGTCAGCAAGACCGCAATCTACCGGCGCTGGAACTCGAAGCTCGACCTGGTGCTGGAGATCGTCGCAACGGCGGCCACCGGCAAGCTGCCCGCGCTGGACACCGGCACGCTCCGCGGCGACCTCGAACTGCTCTTCCAGGTGGTGGCGCACGCGTTGCGGCACCCGCTGGCCTCGCAGATCATCCCCGACCTGCTCGCCGAGGCCGCCCGCAACCCGACCATCGACCAGACCCTGCAGAAGGTGCTGCGCGCCCGGCAGCAGGAGCTCGGTGGCCGGCTGATCGGCCGCGCAGTGCAGCGCGGCGAGCTGCCGCCCGGCACCGACCCCGAGGCGGCCGTCGACCTGATCGTCGGCCCGCTCTACTGGCGGCTGGCGATCTCCCGGACCCCGCTCACCGACGCCTACCTCGGCACACTGGTGGAGGCGGTGGCCACCGGGCTGGGCGCGGGCGCCGGCGTGCCACGCCCCCGCGACGCGGCGGCGGACGCCGCGCCCGCCTGACCGCTCCCGGTCACCCTCCGGCGCCCGCCCCGGACGGGTCCGGCAGCGGGCGCCGCCCACGTGCGCGGCCGGGTCAGCGCGGGGCGTCGACCGGCAGCCGGGAGACGATGTGCCGGGCGATCTCCAGCGAACTCGTCGCGGCGGGGGAGGGCGCGTTGAGCACGTGCACCTGCCGCTCCGCCTCGACGATCAGGAAATCGTCCACCAGGCCGCCGTCGGGCAGGATCGCCTGCGCGCGCACGCCCGCGCCCGCCCGGACGATGTCCGCCGCAGTGAGCTCGGGCACCAGCCGGGCCAGGCTCGCCGCGAACCGCTTCTTCGACAGCGACCGGGTCACCTCGGTCAGGCCGTACCGGTAGTGCCGGCGCGCCAGCGCCCACAGCCCCCGGTAGGTCAGCTCGTCCCACACGTCGCGCGGGCTGAACCGGCCCCAGGAGTAGCCCTCCCGGGCGGTCGCCAGCACCGCGTTCGGGCCGGCGTGCACGGTGCCGTCGATCATCTTGGTCAGGTGCACCCCGAGGAAGGGGAACTGCGGGTCCGGCACCGGATAGATCAGCCCCCGCACCAGGCCCTGCCGCTGCGGCACCAGCTCGTAGTACTCGCCCCGGAACGGCACGATCCGCACCGGAGTGGGCGCGCCGGCCAGCCGGGAGATCCGGTCCGCGTGCAGCCCGGCGCAGTTGATCAGGACGTCCGCGACCACCTCGCCCCGGGTGGTGTGGACCACCACCCCGTCCGGCCGGTTGGCCACGCCGGTGACCTCGGTCTCCGTGCGCAGCTCCGCCCCGCCCGCCGCGAGCAGCTCGGCGAGCCTGCGGCAGACCGCCCCGAAGTCGACGATGCCGGTCGAGGCGACGTGCAGCGCGCCGACGGTGGCCACGTGCGGCTCGTGTTCGGTGGCCTCGGCGGCGTCGATCAGCCGCGCCGGCAGGCCGTTGGCCAGGGCGCGCTGGTGCAGGTCGTGCAGCCGGGGCAGCTCCGCGGCGTCCGTCGCCACGATCAGCTTCCCGCAGATGTCGTACGTGAGCCCGTGCCGCTCGCAGAACTCGACCATCGACGCGCTGCCGGCCCGGCACATGGTCGCCTTCAGGCTGCCGGGCTTGTAGTAGACCCCGGCGTGGATGACGCCCGAGTTGTGGCCCGTCTGGTGGGCCGCCCAGCCGGCCTCCTTCTCCAACACGGTCACCTGGTCCCCGGGCCGGTCGGTGATCAGCCGGTGTGCCACCGCGAGCCCGACGATGCCGCCACCCACCACTACGAACCTGGTCATCTCATCTCCCCTGCCGGACGCCGCGACCGATGGTAA
This sequence comes from Micromonospora sp. CNZ303, assembly GCF_004345505.1. Taxonomy (NCBI): domain Bacteria; kingdom Bacillati; phylum Actinomycetota; class Actinomycetes; order Micromonosporales; family Micromonosporaceae; genus Micromonospora; species Micromonospora sp. CNZ303. The sequence continues at coordinate 128,485 of NZ_SLVT01000008.1, forward strand.
CCAAGCCCACCCGGCGCGCCCGAGTCGCGGAAGACCCGCCCGGTTGGCCTAGACTGCTCCGGGTCCATCTCTCTGGGAGTCTCATGTCTGAGGTCATCGCGCTCGGTCAGCCCACGGTCGGCGAGGCGGAGCTGTCCGCGATCGCCGAGGTCTTCGCCTCCGGCTGGCTCGCTGGTTCCGGGCCCACCTGTCGTCGTTTCGAGGAGCGCTTCGCCGCCGTCACCGGCACCGGTCACGCGCTCGCCACCAGCAACTGCGGGTCGGCCCTGCACCTCGCGCTGCTCACCCTGGGTGTCAAGCCGGGCGACGAGGTGATCGTCGGCGACTACACCTTCCCGGCCACGGGGCACTCGGTGATGTGGACCGGCGCCAAGCCGGTCTTCGCCGACGTGCGGCCGGACACCTGGACGGTCGACCCGGCCGCCGTCGAGGCCGCCGTCACCCCGCGCACCGTCGGCATCATCGCCGTCGACGCGTTCGGGCAGCCGGCGGACTACGACGAGCTGCGTGCCATCGCCGACCGGCACGGGCTGTTCCTGATCGAGGACGCCGCCTGCTCCGCCGGCGCCACCTACAAGGGCCGGCCCGCCGGCAGCCTCGCCGACGTCGCCACCTTCAGCTTCCACGGCCGCAAGGGCATCACCGCCGGCGAGGGCGGCGCCTACGTCACCGACCGCGAGGACCTCGCCGCGCACGCCCGCAAGCTGCACACGTACGGGGTGGAGGGGGCGCTCACCCGCGCCGAGCTGTCGCACCTGCCGATCCCGACCTTCACCGAGCTCGGCTACAACTACCGGCTCTCCGACATCTCCGCGGCGATCATGCTCGCCCAGCTCGACCGGCTGCCGGAGCTGCTGGCCGCCAAGCGCCGCACCGCCGCCCGCTACGGCGAGCTGCTCAAGGACCATGAGCTGATCACCACCCCGTACGAGGCACCCGACCGCGAGCACCCCTGGCAGTCGTACGTCGTCACGCTCGCCCCCTCGGTCGACCGGGGCGCGGTGGCGCTGGCGCTGCGGCAGCGCGGCGTGCAGTGCACCTTCGGCACGTACGCCTCGCACGTCCAGCCGCTCTACGGCCAGACCACGCCCTGCCCGGTCTCGGCGGACCTGTTCGCCCGGCACCTGGCCATCCCGATGCACGCCAACCTCACCGACGTCCAGGTCGAGACCGTCGCGGCCGCGCTGATCGACGTCGTCACCACCGCGGCCACCAGCCGCTGATCCCCCCAGGAAGGACACGCTCCGCCATGTCGAAGCAGACCGTCTTCATCACCGGAGGCGCGGGTTTCATCGGCCTGCACGTGGTACCGATGCTGTTGGAGAAGGGTTACCGCGTCCGCATCTTCGACAACATGTTCCGCGGTGACCGGGACCGCGTCGCGGAGCTGGTGGCGACCGGCGACGTCGAGCTGATCGACCAGGACGTCCGCTACGGCGGCGCCGTGCACGCGGCCATGAAGGGCTGCGACTACGTGATCCACCTCGCTGCCGTCTCGATCAACAAGAGCCAGGCCGACCCGCACGAGTCGATCGACATCAACATGGTCGGCAACCACAACGTCTTCGCCGCCGCCGCCGAGCACGGCGTCAAGCGGCTGGTCTTCGCGTCGTCGGCCTCGGTCTACGGCGACCCGCAGAAGCTGCCGATGCACGAGGACGACCGGCTCGACCCGCTCACCCCGTACTGCATCTCCAAGCGGGCCGGCGAGGACCTGCTCGGCTTCTACCAGCGCAGCAAGGGCCTGAACTGGATCGCGTTGCGGTTCTTCAACGTCTACGGCCCGGGCCAGAAGCCGACCGCCTACTACACCTCCGTGATCAACCACTTCGTGAAGCGGTTGAAGAACGGCGAGCCGCCGGTCATCGACGGCAAGGGCGAGCAGTCGATGGACTTCATCCACGTGCACGACATCGCCCGTTCCGTGGTCGCCGCGATGGAGGCCGAGCAGGGCAACGTGCCGGTCAACATCGGCACCGGCATCGACACCTCGATCGCCACCCTCGCCGAGATCCTGATCAAGGCCGTCGGCGTGGACGTGCAGCCGCAGTTCAACCCGCGCGAGGTGCTGGTCAGCCGGCGCGCCGCCGACGTCACCCGGGCCCGCGAGGTGCTCGGCTGGGAGTCGACCATCGCCGTCGAGGACGGGATGACCGACCTCATCAAGACCGAGGTCGCGTGACCCAGTCCTCGTCCGCCGGGGGTCCGTCGTCGCACGGGCTCCCGGCGAACCCGTACAACCCGCACGCCTGGGTCATCGGCGAGCCCGTGATCGGCGCCGGGACGTGGATCGGCGCGTTCACCGTCATCGACGGCTCCGGCGGGCTGACCATCGGAGCCGGCTGCGACATCAGCTGCGGCGCGCAGATCTACACCCACTCCACCGCGCGGCGTTGCGTGTCGGGGCGTGTCTATGCTTCGGTGGACCGGGCGCCCGTGGCGATCGGCGACCGGGTGTTCATCGGGGCGAATGCGACCGTGATGATGGGCGTGACCATCGGCGACGGCGCGGTCGTCGGCGCGGGGGCCGTGGTCACCAGAGACGTGCCACCGGGGGCGGTCGTGACGGGGGTCCCCGCCCGGGTGGTCTCCACAGTCGAGTTGGACGGCGGCGATGTCCGGTTCGTCCCTGTAGCGGAGAGCTAGGAGCACCCCTCCCGTGCGTATCGCAGTCGTCAACAACTTCTTCCCGCCGCGTGCGGGCGGAAGCTCGCACCTGTCCGAGTCGCTCGCCAAGGGCTACGCCGCCGAGGGGCACGACGTGCTGGTGCTCACGGCCGCCTACCAGGACGCCCCGGAGGTCGAGGAGCGCGACGGCCTCCGGATCGTCCGGCTGCCGGCGTGGATGCTGCCGCAGACCCGGCTGGCCGTGAGCTTCGACATCTCGTTCACCAGCCGGCCCACGCTGCTGCGGCGGGTCCGCAAGCTGCTCGACGAGTTCCGGCCGGACGTGATCCACCAGCACGGCCAGTTCTTCGACCTGACCTGGGCGACCGCCCTCTACGCGCGCAAGCGCGGCGTGCCGGCGCTGCTCTCCATCCACACCCGGCTGGAGAACCCGCAGGCCCGCTACGCGAAGGTGTTCCGCGGGCTGGACGCCACCATGGTCAAGCCGTTCATGTGGCGGTCGAAGCCGCGGCTGGTGGTGATGGACGTGCTCATGCAGGAGTACATCGAGTCCCGCTACCGGGGCGCGCACTCCGGCCTGGTGCCGATCCCGGTCGGGGTCGACCCGGACTGGGTGGTCGGCGGCAACGGCCAGCGGGTCCGCGAGCGGCACGACCTGGGCAGCTCGCCGGTGATCCTCTCCGTCGGGCACGTGATCCCGCTGCGCGACCGGGTGGCCCTGGTCGAGGCGCTGCCCGAGGTGCTGGCCCGGGTGCCGGACGCGAAGCTGCTCGTCTGCGGCCAGATCTACTACGGGCTCTTCGCCGAGCGGGCCCGCGCGCTCGGCGTCGAGCACGCCGTCGTCACGGCGGGCAAGGTGCCCAAGAACGAGATTCCCGACTACCTGGCCGCCGCGACGGTGGAGTCGCACGAGCAGGGCCTCGGCCTCGGCACGGCGACCCTGGAGGCGATGGCGGCGGGCGTGCCCGTGGTGGCGCCGGCGCGGGCCGACAACTTCCCCGGCATCTCCCTGCGCGACGGCGAGAACGTGCTGCTCTGCCAGCCGGGCGACGTCCGGGGGCTGGCCGAGCGGCTGATCGCCGCGCTGACCGACCCGGCCCTGGCCAAGCAGATCGGGGTCAACGGTCAGGCACTGATCCGGGAGCGGTTCAGCCTCGACCGGGTGCTGCACCGGCATCTGGAGGTGCTCACCGAGATGGCGGCCACCCGCCGCCGCTGACCGTACGCCGAACGCCGGTGCCCCCGACCAGCTCTGGTCGGGGGCACCGGCGTTCGTGTCGGGGTTCGTCCCGCCGGGTGGCCCGGCGGGGGAGGACCTCAGCGGGTGGTCACGGGTGCGGTGGCCTGCTCCACGCCCGAGCGCGGCGCCGGCACCTGCTCGGCGGCGACCGGGTCCCCGAGGGACGCTTCGTCAGGCGCCCCGTCCGAGCGGCGCAGCTGCCGCATCCCGGACAGGGCGGCGATGCCGGCGGCGAGCAGGTCCGCCACCGTGAAGATCAGCCGCGAGGCCAGCGCGATTCCCGTCGCGGCCCCCAGACCGCCGGCGTCCGCGAGGAAGGGCGCCATGGTGGCGACCAGCACGGCCTCCCGCACGCCGAGCCCGGAGGGGGAGAGGAAGGCGAACATCCCGACGGTCATCGCGATGGCGAACGAACCGATGCTGCGCAGCAGGCCGCCGAAGCCGGGGGCGGCCTGGGCGTTGGCCAACAGCCACAGGTGCACGCCGAACAGGGTGTAGCCCAGGGCGCTCCAGCCGACCACGCGCAGCACGCCGGGCAGCGTCAGCCGGTGCTGCAACGGCGGCCGGCGCAGCACCTTGAGGACGAGCTGGATCAGCCGGGTGAGCACCGCCGGGATCGCGCAGATCAGGGCGATCGGGAACAGCACGGCCACGATGTAGAGCGCCACCCGCACCGGCTCGGCGTACTCGGCCCCGGTCTCGGCGGTCGCGTCCAGCAGCGAGGGCAGGCTGAACAGGCCCACGCCGAGCGCGGCGACCACGCCGAGGCCCAGCGCGACCAGCGTGGCCAGGAAGGCCCGCGCGCGGGGCAGGCCGGCCCGTCGGCCCAGCTCCATCTGCAGGACGTACGCCCACACGCTGCCCGGGATGTACTTGCCGAGCTGCCCGACCATGCAGATCCGCAGGGCGGCGGGAACGGACACCCGGTGTTCCAGGTCCTCCGCGGCGGCCCGCCACGCCATGGAGTTCGCGAACATCCCGGCGAGCACCGCCAGCACGGCGAGCAGCACCGAGGGCCACGCGAGGTCGAGCCAGGTCTGCCGCACGTCCGGCCACTGGCTCACCACGCTCCAGGTCATGCCCGCGGCGATCGCGGCGATCACCACGACCCGTACGCCCAGCGAGAGCCACCGGGACGAGCCCTTCGCGTCGGCCCCCCCGGCCGCTGGGGTCACCGTCTCGACCTGCGTCGCGGTCTTTGCCACGGCCGTCCTGCCTCTGCGTCGCCCGGACCCCGTCGGGGTCGCCTGCACAATTCGCCGAGACTAGCGCAGCGAGGCACCTATCACGAACCCGCCTGGCGGCGAGTTGGACGTGCGCTGACTCTCCGTGCGGCGGTCCAGATGTGCCTTGGATCTCGCGCGCTGCTACGGTCTGCAACGCTGCCCCACACCCCAAGGAGAGCTCCTGTGATCCCGATTTCCGTCGTCAAGCTGGACGAGGCGGCCGAACGGTTGGCGGTCGAGGTGATCCGTTCGGGCGTCATCGCGCAGGGACCGATGGTGGCGCGCCTGGAGCGCGAGTTCGCCGATCTGGTCGGAGTCGAGCACGCGGTGGCCGTCAACAACGGCACGACCGCGCTCGTGGCCGCGCTCCAGGTGCTGGACCTCCAGCCGGGCGACGAGGTCGTCACCAGCCCCTTCACCTTCGTGGCGACGCTCAACGCGATCCTCGAGGCCGGTGCGACGGCCCGGTTCGCGGACATCCGCGAGGACGACTTCTGCGTCGACCCGGAGACGCTCGCCGCCGCCGTCGGTCCGCGCACCAAGGTGCTCATGCCGGTCCACCTGTACGGCCAGCCCGCCGACATGGACGCCATCGCCCCGCTGGCCGAGCGGCACGGCCTCGGCCTCGTCGAGGACACCGCGCAGTCCCTGGGCGCGACGATCTCCGGCCGTGGCGCCGGCAGCTTCGGGCTCGGCACCTTCTCGCTGTACGCCACGAAGAACCTCACCACCGGTGAGGGCGGCATGATCACCACCAACGACGCCGGCCTCGCCGACCGCCTGCGCGTGCTGCGCAACCAGGGCATGCGGCAGCGCTACCAGTACGAGGTGGCCGGGCACAACTACCGCCTCACCGACCTCCAGGCCGCGCTGGGCATCCCGCAGATCGCCGCGTACGGCGAGAACGTCAAGCGCCGCAAGGACAACGCCGCCCGCCTCTCCGCCGGCCTGGCCGACGTCCCCGGGCTGCGCCTGCCGGTCGAGCTGCCCGGCCGGTCGCACGTCTGGCACCAGTACACCGTGCTGGTGACCGACGAGGCTCCGGTGAGCCGGGACGAGGTGATCGCCCGGCTGACCGAGCGCGGCGTGGGCTGCGGCATCTACTACCCGAAGACGGTCTACGACTACGACTGCTACCGGGAGCACCCCCGGGTCGTCGCCGACCCGGCGCCGGTGGCCGACCGCGTCGTCCGCCAGTGCGTCTCGCTGCCGGTGCACCACCACCTCACCGACGGTGACCTCGACCAGGTGGTCGAGGCCGTCCGCGCGGCGGTGGGCGCATGACCGCCAAGGTGCGCTTCGCCCTGGTCGGCACCGGCGTGATGGGGTCGCTGCACGCCCGCGTGATCGCCCAGTCCGACCGGGCCGAGCTGACCCGGGTGATCGAGCCCCGCCGCTCCGCCGGCCAGCAGATCGCCGAGCGGTACGGCGCCGGTTGGGCCCCGGACGCCGAGGACCTCTCCGACGTCGACGCCGTGGTGATCGCCGCGCCGACCGAGTTCCACCACGGCCTCGCGCACCAGGTGCTCGCCGCCGACAAGCCGCTGCTGATCGAGAAGCCGGTCTGCGGCAGCCTCGCCGAGACCGAGGAGATCGTCGCGGTCTCCGAGAAGCGTGGCGTGCCGCTGCTGTGCGGGCTGCTGGAGCGCTTCAACCCGGCGGTGCTGACCGCACTGGCCCTGGTCGACCGCCCCGTGCACCTGACGGCCACCCGGCACTCGCCGTACGCGCCGCGGATCCGCACCGGCGTCGCCTGGGATCTGCTCATCCACGACGTCGACCTGGCCATCCAGGCGTTCGGCGGGGAGGAACCGGCGGCGGTACGGGGGACCTTCGGGCACTTCCACCCAGACTCGCTCACCGAGGCCGAGGACGTGGCCGAGACCGTGCTCAGCTTCGGCAGCGGCGCCCTGGCCAACGTCTCGGCCAGCCGGATCGGGCAGCGCAAGGTCCGCACCCTGGTGATCAGCGAGGTCGACCGGCTGGTCGAGGCGGACCTGATCCGCAAGCACGTCACCATCTACCGGCACGTCTCCTCGGACGCGGCCACCCCGGACGGGCGCGGCTACCGGCAGCAGACCATCATCGAGGTGCCCGAGCTGCTCACCAACCGGGAGCCGCTCGCCGCCCAGCTCGACCACTTCGTCGACATCGTCGCCGGCACCGCCGACGCGGACGCGGAGCGGCAGCGGATCCTGCCCGCGCACCGGGTGGTCGGCCGGCTCTTCGCCGACAACGGGCGCTGACGCACACCGACGAAAGGGCGGGGCGACCACGGTCGCCCCGCCCTTTTTCGTCGACCGGTCCGGTCCCGCGCCGGCTCAGCCGCCTTCGGCGCAGCTCCGGCCGGCGTCGGTGACCTGGTAGATCCTGATCCGACCGAACTTCTGGGCCAGCTCGATGCGGTCGCTGGCCTCCAGCCGCTTGCGCTCGTAGTGCTTGTCCCAGGCGCCGGGCATGTTCCGCGTCCCGACGACCAGGTAGGCGATGTTGAACCGGCGCACCTCACAGCCGGCCGGCCGGGCGTCGGCGTTGTCGACCAGCCAGTTCCAGGCGTCCCAGCGCCGGTCGTAGTTCTCCGTCGGCAGGCCGGGCAGCGGCGGGATGCCGAACAGCATCGGCACCTCGTAGTCGGCGTACGACCAGCTGATGAACTCGTGGTGCCGGTCGTAGGCGACCGTGCCGCCCCGCGGCGTGTTCTCCGCCAGCCACTCGTACGTGCGCACGTACGACTCGCCGACCGGGGCCCGGCCCTTCAGCGCGCCGCGCAGCGGCTGCCAGCTCGCCGGCACGGCGGCCAGGCCGAGCAGCACCACGACCAGCGCCGCCGCGGCGACGGCGGTGGGCACGTCGGAGCCGCGCAGCGCCTCGGCACGCCGGGCGACGCGGGCCAGCAGCCACTGCACCGCGATCCCCAGCACCACCGCCCCGGCCACCGCCAGCACCCCGTACACCGGGAAGATCATGGAGCGGACGCGCTCCCGGACGCCGTACCAGAGGCTGGAGAGCGTGATCGCGGCGGTCGAGTCGGAGGCGGTGGTCCAGACTCCGATCGCGGTCCAGATCACGCCGGCCGCGAACCAGGGTCGCGCCCAGCGCAGCCGGGGCAGCACGAGGCAGAGCACCGAGAGCAGCAGGCAGGGGATGACCAGCCAGAGGGCGATCCGGATGGTCGGTTCGCTGAGCTGGAAGTCGGCGCCGCCGACCCCCGGGTAGGCGAACAGGACGTACCGCTGCGGGTCGCTCACCCAGTACTCGAACGCCTCGTCGTACCGGCCGAGCAGGGCGGGCGGGTTGGACAGCCGTTCGCCGTTGGCGCCGGCCAGCACGCCGAGCAGCGGGACCAGCGGCACCAGGCCGGCCAGCAGCATCGCCCCGGCCGCCGCGGCGACCCGGCGCAGCACCCAGCGCCCGCGAAGGGCCAGCAGCATGCCGACGGCGAGGACCGCGATGAACAGCACGTCGTAGGTGTGGGTCATGACGATCCCGGCGCCGCAGAGGCCGGCGAGCAGGCCCAGCCGGACCGGGTGGGCGCCGCGCGCGGAGAGCGCGATCAGCAGCGCGATCGCCCCGGCCATGCAGGGGGCGGTCTGCTCGGTGATCCGGCCCGTGATCACCGACATCCACATCGGACCGAGCACGGCCGGCGCGGCGGCGGCGCTGGCCGCGACCACAGGCCGACCACCGAGCGCCCGGACGCAGGCGTAGACGGCGGCGACCAGCGCGAGCGGCCCGACGAGGATCGACCAGGCGCTCATCACGGTGCTGATCCGCCCGCCGGAGAGCTCCGCCGCCTGCGCCCACGCCACGTTGGCCGCGAGCGGATAGAAGGAGCAGGACAGCGCCGGTTCGGTCGCGCCCGTGGTACAGGCCGAGGAGATCAGCACGCTGTCGGTGTCCATGATCCGCCGGGTGAGGAAGCCGTGGTTCATGGCGTCCCAGCCGGGCGGAGCGATGAGCCGGCCCAGCATCAGCCAGCCGAAGGCGACGCTGATCGCGGCGGGCACCGCGATACCGATCACGTCCGCGCGTCCGGGCCGAGCCGCGGGCAGCCGCAGCCGGCCCGCCCGGGCCCGCCACCCGGTCGGCGCGTCGGTGCGGGAGGCGTCGGCGTGCCGGTCGGTGTCGCCAGCGGTCGCCTTCCGCTCGACCAGGCCGCGGCTCACCAGGCGGGAGGCGAGCACCGCGAGGCCGGCGAGGAGGACCTCGGCGGCCAGCACCGCCAGCGGATCGTCGGGGAGCCCGACCTTGGGCAGCCAGGTCATCGCGAGGGTGACCAGGCCCAGGGTCAGGGCCGGGGCGGCGGCCCAGGTCGCCCACCGGTAACGGCCGGGAGGGAGCGCAAATCCGAGCAGCGCGCCGGGCACGACGGCGACGGCGAACGCGATCAGGGTCGTCAAACCGTGGATCCTTTCCAGCGGAACACGCAGGTCCCCGCGACGAATGGCGTGCGAGGCCTCCGGCGTGGCTGCGCCGGCCGGGTGGCGAGCGGCCGGACCAGTATAGGAAGGTGACCTACCTCGCCCCGCGCAGGCGAGCCCACCGTCGCGGACCCGTCGGTCACGTCGCTTTCGTCGGGATCGTTCCGTCCCGGCCCCGGCTGCCGCCCAGTCGTAGGGAATCGTCCCGGTGTGCCGGTACCCGAGCGATACCGGTGCGTTCCTTCGCGTTAAGGTCACACCGGCGTGGTGGCGGGCAGGCCGCGGGCGCCGGTGCCGCTGCCGGTCGGTGACGACGAGGAACGGGCCGGTCGAGCGCGTCCACAGACCGTCCCCGTCGCGACCCGGGGCACACTGCTGGTGTCCGGGCGCCGACGGCCGCCGCAGCGGGGAACTCGTGCCGTCACGGCGCCGGCGACAGCCGGTGAGCCAGTCGTCGACCTCTAGGGAGCTAGTCCTTGTTCGGCAAGTTGATGGGACCGGCGGGAGTCGCCGCCCGCGGCGCACTGCTGTTGGTGGCCTACCTGGTGCTGCTCGCCGCCGGCCTGTTCGGCTGGGTCGGCGCCTTCGCCGTCGCCGGAGTCGCCGCGCTCGTCGGCGAGTACGCGCTCGCCCGCTGGTCGCCTGCGACGCACGTGCTGCTCGAGAAGGTCGGGCTGCGCGGCGACTACCGCCAGCTCACCCGCGACCTCGCGGTCGTCCTGCTGGTGGCGGCCACGCTCCGCCCGAGCGCGACGGAACTCAGCCTGATCCTGCTGCTGCCCTCCGCGGTCTGGCTGATCGCGGTCTTCGCTGGCGCGCTGGCCACGATGATCGACCGGCGTAACCCCCTCTCGGCGATGGTGCGCAACATCGACCTCGGCCCGATGCGGGCGGCGCCCCGCCCGCCGGACTGGGCGACCTGGCTCGCCGGTGACCGGCTGGCGCTGGTCAACGTGGTGCTGGCCCCGGCCGCAGTGTTCGCGGTGGTGCTCGACAACCCCGCGCCGGTGATCGGCGCGGGAGTGACGGCCGTGCTCGCCGCCGCGCTGGTCGGCGGGCTGGTCGCGCTGACCTGGCTGCGCGGCCGGGGGATGGGCCAGAGCCCGCTGCTGCCCGCCGTGCAGCGCTGGCTGGACAGCTACCGCCCCGAGGTGGCCTTCTACTTCGCCGGCCCGGCCAAGGACGTCTACCAGGCCAACATGTGGCTCGCCCCGACGGAGGCGCTCGACCAGCGCGCGGTGGTGCTGCTGCGCAGCAAGGAGGCGTTCCTCGAACTCGCCGACACCCGGCTGCCGGTGATCTGCGTGCCGGCCGGGGTCGACTTCATGAACCTCGAACTGCGAAGCGTGCGCGCGGCGCTCTACGCGGCCAACGTGGGGGCGAACATCCACATGCTCCGCGAGCCGGGCATGAAGCACGTCTTCGTCGGGCATGGCGACAGCGACAAGCAGGCCAGCGTCAACCCGTACAGCAAGGTGTACGACGAGGTGTGGGTCGCCGGTCTCGCCGGCCGCGAGCGGTACGCGCGCGCCGGGGTGGGCGTACTCGACTCCGACATCGTCGAGGTCGGACGCCCGCAGCTCGCCGGGGTGCACACCTTCGGCGCGGAGTCGGTCGACCGGCCGTTCACCGTGCTGTACGCCCCCACCTGGGAGGGGTGGCTGGACGACGACCCGTACCACACCTCGCTGGTGCTGATGGGGGAGCGGATCGTCCAGGGACTGCTGGCCGCCGTGCCCGCAGTCCGGCTCATCTACAAGCCGCACCCCCTGACCGGCTCGCGGTCCAAGGATGCCAAGGCGGTGCACGAGCGGATCGTCGAGCGGATCCGCGCCGCCGGCGGCAACCCGGACGCGACCTCTTTGGACGGTACGCGGCACCTCGTGGTCACCGGCCGGACGCCGGCCCTGTTCGACTGCTTCAACCAGACCGACCTGCTGATCAGCGACGTGTCCAGTGTGGTCTCGGACTTCGTGCAGAGCCAGCGGCCGTACGTGGTGGCCAACCCGAGCGGCCTGCCGGAGGACGAGTTCCGCCGGGAGTACCCGACCTCGCGGGGCGCGTACCTGCTCTCCCGGGACTGCGGGGAGCTGGAGAAGATCGTGACGGTGACCCGGGCCGGGGACGACCCGATGACCGAGGCCCGGCGGGAGCTGAAGACCTATCTGCTCGGCCCGGCCGAGGAGAACCCGATGGAGCGGTTCCGGGAGGAGATCGGGCGGCTCTGCCGCTGAGCGGACCGGACGCGCGACGGCGGTGGAGGGGAGCACCCGTCCACCGCCGTCGCGCGTCGAGGGGTCAGTCCCGCGGCGGCGGCGGGTTGTCCACGTCGCGGGAGACGACCTCGCCACGCTCGTCGACCCAGCCCTTGGGCCGCGCCGGGTTGCCCGCGACGAGCTGGTACGGCGCCACGTCCCGGGTCACCACGGAGCCGGCCGCGATCATCGCGTACTCGCCGACCTCGATGCCGCAGACGAGGGTGGCGTTGGCGCCGATCGAGGCGCCCCGGCGGACCAGGGTCGGCGTGATCGTCCAGTCCGGATTCTGCGCCCGGGGTCGGAAGTCGTTGGTGAAGACCGCGCACGGGCCGACGAAGACCTCGTCCTCGATGGTGACGCCCTGGTACACCGAGACGTTGTTCTGGATCTTGACCAGGTCGCCGACCGTCACGCCGGCGTCGACGTACACGTTGCGGCCGATGACGCAGCCGGCGCCGACCTGCGCCGAGGACCGGATGTGGGCGAGGTGCCAGACCTTCGTGCCGTCGCCGACGCGGGCACCCTCCTCGACGTCGGCCGTCGGGTGGACGAAGACGGAGCGGGGCAGGGAACTGCTGTCAGTCATCCTTCAACTCGCATGGCTCGGGGCGCGGCGTCGCGCCGTCGGTGGTCCGCGTCGGCGTACGCCGGGCGGGCGTCGATCGCGCGGACCGGTTCTGCCACACCCGCCCCGGGGCGCGCGGGCGAGGCCGGGGGAGCGGACTCGGCGTAGCATAGCGACCCGTCAGGCGAGCAGCGCCGCCACCGCGTCGGCGACCGGCCGGTCCGCCGGCAGCGCGTCGGCGGCCACCACGGCGGGCACCGGCAGCGGGCCGTACAGGTGCGGAAAGAGCGCCCCGTCGCGCGACGGCTCCCAGCGCAGCGCGTCGCCCAGCCGGTCCGGGTCCACCGTCAGCAGGGTCAGCCCGGTGGCACCCGCGAAGTAGCGCCGGGCCGTCCCGACCACCTGGTCGGCGCCGGAGAGGTGGATGAACCCGGACTGCCGGTCCAGCGCCGTACCGTCGAGGTGGCCGGCGGCCAGCGCGTCGTCCCACTCGGTGGTGGTGAGGAGCTTGTAGATCACCCCGGCAGCCTACGCGCGGCCGGTCGCGCCGGCGGCCGTCCCGGTTTCCCGGTACCGCCCCGGTGCCCGCCGCCGCCCGGCATGCTCGGGGCAGCGGGTCGCGGAGGGATGGCGATGGAGAGCTACGACGAGGACTGGACCGACAGCCAGCGGGCGCTGTACGACGAGTGCCACCGGGCCGGCGGCGAGTGGGCCGGCGACCCGGACACCCCGACCGAGGACGTGCAGCACGTGATCAACCTCGGCCAGGCGGACGACGACACCCTCCCGGACGCCGAGATCGACTATCCGCCCCTGGTCGACGCGGTCACCCAGGCCACCGGCGAGATCGTCACCAGCGTGCCCGCCAGCCACGACGACCCCGCCTTCCGGGGCTTCGTCGACGGGGTCCGCGACGCCACGGCCGACGAGGTCTTCGGTCTCTGACCTGCCGGTCGAGCACCACCGGCGCCCCGGCGCCGGCGCGCCGACGGGGCTGTCGCCGGGTCGGTGCGGGACCAGCCCTCCCGTCGCGGGCGTACTTCTGCCACCATTCGGGGTCGACAGACCGACGAATGGGGGCCCCGGGTGCGCATCCTGCTGGTCGAGGACGACCGCCGGGTGGCCGCCGCGCTCTCCTCCGCCCTCACCCGCCGGGGGTACGAGGTGGAGCACGCCGCGACCGTCGCCGCGGCCCTCTGCGCGGCCCCCTGCGACCTGGTGCTGCTGGACCTGACCCTGCCCGACGGGGACGGCACCGACCTGTGCCGGGAGCTGCGGCGCCGCAGCAGCCAGCTCGGCATCATCGCGGTGACCGCCCGGGGCGAGGAACGGGACCGGGTGCTCGGCCTGCGGCTCGGCGCGGACGACTACGTGGTCAAGCCCTTCTCCATGACCGAACTCCAGGCGCGCATCGAGGCGGTGCTGCGCCGCGCGGCGCACGCCGTGCCGGAGCGCAACCTGATCGAGGTGGGGCCCGTACGCGTCGACGTGGCCGCCCGGACGGTCACCGTCGGGGGCCGGCCGGTGGCGCTGACCCGCAAGGAGTTCGACGTCCTGCTCTCCCTGGCCCGGCAGCCCGGCGTGGCGGTGGCCCGGGAACGGATCCTGCTCGACGCCTGGGGCTCGACCTGGGGCGACGGGCACACGGTCGAGGTGCACGTCGGCTCGCTGCGTGGCAAGCTGGGCGACCCCGGCCTGGTGGAGACCGTACGCGGGGTCGGCTACCGCCTGCGCGGCGAGTGAGGGGACGCCGTGCGACGTCGGCTGGTGATCAGCTATCTGCTGTTGATGGTGCTGGTGCTGATCGCGTTGGAGACCCCGCTGGCGGTCACCCTGGCCAACCGGGAGACCGACCGGGTACGCGCCGACCGGCTCGCCGACGCCACCCGGTTCGCCTCGTTGGCCGGCCCGGCGCTGCGCGGCGGCACCCCCGGCCCGCTCGCCAACGAGTTGCGCAGCTACGACGCCCTGTACGACATCGGCGCGGCGGTGGTCGACCGGGAGCGTCGGACGGTGGCGGCCTCCGGGAGCTGGCGGATGGCCCCGGGTTCCCGCGAGGCGTTGGACATGGCGCTCTCCGGCCAGCAGGCCAGCGGGCCGGACTCGGTCTGGCCGTGGGTCGACGGGCCGATCGTCGTGGCGGTGCCGATCAACGACGGTGGCGAGGTGCTCGGGGCGGTGGTCATCACCACCCCCGCCGATCCGGTCCGGCGGGCCGTGACCGTCTGGTGGCTGGCGCTGGCCGGAACGGGCCTGCTCGCCGTGCTGGCCTGCGTGCTGACCGCGTTCGGGCTGGCCGGCTGGGTGTTGCGCCCGGTCACCGAGCTGGACGCGGTCACCCATGAGATCGCCGAGGGGGACCGTGGCGCGCGGGTGCAGCACCGGCTCGGCCCGCCGGAGCTGCGTCGCCTGGCGACCAGCTTCAACCACATGGCCGACGTCGTCTCCGACGTCATGGACCGGCAGCGGGCGTTCGTCGCCCACGCCAGCCACCAGCTGCGCAACCCGCTGACCGCGCTGCGGCTGCGCGTGGAGGAGCTGGGACCGAGCCTCACCGACGCGGACGGGCGCGCCGAGCACCAACTGGCCCTGGAGGAGACCGACCGGCTGGCGCTCGTGCTGGACGCGCTGCTGACCCTGGCCCGCGCCGAGCGGCGGGAGAACCAGCGGGTCACCGTCGACGCGGCGGCCGTCGCCGCGTCCCGGGTGGCCGCCTGGGAGCCGCTCGCCCGGCACCACCGCATCACCCTCCGGCTGGTGGCCGGGGACGCCCCGGCGTACGCGCGGACCGTGCCGACCGCCATCGACCAGGCCCTGGACGCGCTGATCGACAACGCGGTCAAGTTCAGCGACGCCGGTGGGGAGGTGACGGTGACCGTCCGGCACGACGGCGACGGCACCGCGCTGGAGGTCCGGGACACCGGCCCGGGCATGACGGCGAGCCAGCTCGGGCAGGCGACCGAGCGGTTCTGGCGGGCCCCGGAGGTGCAGAACATCGACGGGGCCGGGCTGGGCCTCACCATCGTCGCCGTGCTGGTCGACGCCTCGGACGGGCGGCTCACCATGCGCGGGGGCGAGCCGCGCGGCCTGGTCGCCGGCCTCTGGTTCCCCGCCCCGGCCGACGCTGGCTCCGCCGCCCTCGCCCCCGCCAACGCCGCCCCCGTCCTCGCCGACGCCGCCGCTGGCCCCGCTGACGTGCCGTAGGGCGGGCCTGGCGGCGGTCGCAGGGGTGCCGGCGGGCGCAGAGGTGTCGCGAGGTCAGGGCTTGGCGGCGCGGTACCAGTCGGCGGCGCCGGGGTGCAGCGGCAGGGGAGCGGTGGCGATGGCCGAGCGGGGGCTCATCCGCCCGGCGGCCGGATGCGCGGCGGCCAACTCCTGGCGGCGTTCCATCAGCAGCCGGGTCACCTCCCGGATCAGCGGCGTCGGCAGGTCTGCCCGGACGATCAGGAAATTCGGGTTCGCCACCGTGGTCACCGGGTCGGTGCCGTACACCGAGCGGGGGATGTCGCGGGAGACGTAGACCTCCGGGTTGCTCTCGCGCAGCGGCCCGGTCCACTCGCCGAGGTCGACGATCCGGGTCGCGCTGTCGTCCGTGAGCTGCTCCAGCGCCCTCACCGGCAGCCCGCCCGAGAAGAAGAACGCGTCGATCCTGCCAGCCCGCAACGCCGCGACCGAGTCGTCGAGGCCGAGGTGCTCCTGGCGCACCCGGTCGCCACCGAGGCGGGCCACCTCCAGCAGCCGGACGGCGGTGATCTCGGTGCCGGAGCCGGGCGCGCCCACGGACACCCGCCGCCCGCGCAGGTCGCTCAGGGTGCGGACGGGACCGCCGGCGGTGGTGACCAGGTGCAGCAGGTCGTCGTAGACCCGGGCGACCGCGACCACGGACGGGTGCGTCGCCGGCGCCGCCGGCAGCACGTCGGCCTGGGTGAAACCCAGCTCGGCCTCGCCGGAGCCGACCAGCCGGACGTTCTCCGCCGAGGCGGCGGTCACCACCACGCTGGCCCGGACGTCCGGCAGCTCCCGGTTGAGCACGGCGGCCAGCGACTGCCCGAAGGCGTGGTAGACCGCCGTCGGGCTGCCGGTCGCGATCCGGATCCGGACCGGTGGCTCGGGAGCGTCCTGGCAGCCGGCGACGCCGGGCAACGCCACCACCAGCAGCAGCGCCAGCAGCGCCGGCGGGCGGACACGGCGCGGGCGGACACAGCGGAACCCGGTGCGACTCACGCGCTGCACTCTGCGCCGTGCGGGCCGTCGCCGCAACCCGCCGCCCACCGACCGGGCTAGGAACCCGGCGGCGGGTCGGTGCCGATGGTCAGCTAGCTGCGCTACGCGACCGGGCCGCAGCGCCGCCGAACGTGCTCATCCGGCAATCACGACCGCTCGCGCAGGTGGGTGGGATCCAGCGCGGTGCTGTGCAGGATCCGCTGGCGGTCCGGGCCGTCGGCGACACAGACCAGGTAACAGCCGGTGCCGGGGCGCAGCAGCGCCGGAACGTCCAGCAGGGCGGCCCCGCGTACCAGGATCGCGGCCAGTTCCCGGTCGGTGATCCGGACGCCGAGGATGTGCCGGCGGACGTGCCGCCCACCGGCGAGCAGGGCGGCCCGCCAGGCGGCCGCCGCCAGCCGGGGCCGCCACGCCCGCCGTACGGTCGACGCGCCCGGGACCGGTCCGCCCAGCAGCTCGCGCCGGCCCTGCCGCCAACCGGCCTCCAACGTCCTCGCGTACGCCGGCCGGTGCTGGTGCGGCACGGAGAGCCGGTGCAGCTCGAAGCGGCGACGCAGGCCGCCCACGGTCACCTCGTGCTCGATGGGGACGTCCAGCCGGTGGAGGAGCTGACGCATGCGGTGCGCCGCCTCCTCCCGGTTGAACTCCACCGACGGGGGGCGGTGCTCCGCCGCCGGCCGGCGGGTGCCGACGACGGCCGGCGGGGGCGTGCAGCGCAGCAGGCAGGCGGCCTCGAACGCGTCGGCCAGGGTGGACCAGTCCAACGGCGGCGGCGTCGAGGGCAGGCGCGGCCGATCGAGCAGGATCTGTTCGGGAGCCAACGTGGGCACTCCTTGTCGGCGTCGGGGTCCCTCTACCGTGGTCGCTCGACGCCGCCGGGGAAACCGATCAGCCCCAGCCTTGAGGAAATCTTGCGGCTGTCCTACAGCTCCGTGACGATCACGTCGACCTGGCGTGGCCGACCGGGCGGGGCGGGCTGCTCCAGCACCGGATACTTCAGGTCGCGCAGCGCGGTCAGCAGCCCGCCGACGGTACGCGGCCGGGCGCCCGCGGTCAGCAGGTCCCGGACCAGCCGCCCCTTGGTCGCCTTGTTGAAGTGGCTCACCACCGACCGGACGGGCACGCCGTCGACCTCCCGCTCGTGCAGCACCCGGACGGTCACCGTGCGGTCGGCCACCTCGCCGCGCGGCGCCCAGGTGGCCGCGTACGCGCCGGAGCGCAGGTCGAGCACCGGCCCGTCGCCGGCCGCCGCGGCCATCGCCGGTGCGAGCGCCCGCCGCCAGTACGCCGACAGCGCGCCGAGCCCCGGCAGCCGCGCCCCGATCGGGCACCGGTAGGGCGGAATCCGGTCGGTGAGGCGTACCGCGCCCCAGAGCCCCGAGCTGATCAGCACCGACCGGCGGGCGGCCCGCTGCGCGGGCGCCGGCAGCGAGGCGAGATCGAGTGCCTCGTAGAGCACCCCGGTGTAGACGCGGCCGGCGGGCGCGGTGGCCGCCGCCCGCAGCCGGGCGTTGCGGCGCAACTCGCCGCGCTGGCCCTCGCTGATCCCCAGCGCCGCCAGGGCCGCCCCCTCGTCGCCGTCGGCGCTGAGCGCGACCAGCGCCGTCAGCACCTCCTCCCGGGCGCCGGTCAGCTCCGGCAGGGAGAGCCCGGCGAGGTCGAGCCGCCGGCCGGTGCCGGCGTCGGCCTTCCCCTCGGAGGGCGGCAGCAGGATGAGCATCGGTGACTCCTCGGCTCGGCGCGGCGTCCGCGCGCCGGTCCGGCCAGCGTACGGCCGGCCCTACCGCCACGGCCGCACCGGCGTCTGGGGGTGGTACACGCGATACCCGCCCACGTCGGCGACCAGCGCGGCGTCGGCCCGGTCGCCCAGCAGCCGGCGCAGCCGCCGTTCCGCCGCCGAGCCGGCCGCCAGCACGTACCCGGGCCGGTCGGCCCGCCCCACCTGCCGCCAGTACGCCGGATAGCGGTTCTGCCCGGGGGTGAGGTCGCCGTCGAGCACCGCGCACACCACCGCCTCGGCCGTGTTGAAGATCAGCCGGTTGCAGGTCCAGTAGTCCCCGTACACCTCGCGGGGGCCGCCCGCGCGCAGCGTGTCGGCCAGCTCGCGGGCCTGCCGCTCCTCGATCCGGGACGCCCCGGTGCCGGTGGCCGCGAACAGCACGGTGACCACCAGCGTGGTCGCGGCCAGCGCGGCGAGCACGGCGGTGGCCAGCGCGCCGGCCAGGCGGCCGAACGCGCCGACCGTGCCCCGCCAACAGGCGACCGCCGCCACCCAGAGCGGCCAGAGCACCGCCGGCAGGGAGAGCTGGAGCACCGACAGGTAGCGGGCGTTGTCCAGCGGGCTGGTGGCCGCGAGCGGGCTGCGCACGTACGACAGCAGGGTCAGCGCCGCGCCGACGACCAGCGCGAGGTGCACCACCGGGCCGACCCGCTCGCCGCGCGGGGCGCCCGCGGCCCGGCGGTACGCGAGGACGGCGAGCGCGGCGGCGACCGCCAGCAGCACGGGGTAGAGCAGCCCGAACCAGCCCTGCCAGCGGGCGCAGCCGTCGATCGGGCAGAGGCCGGCGGCGAGCGGAACCCCCTCCAACAGCCCGCCGTCGAGGCGCCGCGACCACGGCGGCGTCGGCCCGGCCTTGGTGCTGATCTCGCGGAACACCGACAGCGAGTCCTCGCCGGGCGGGGCGACGAGGTTGTCCCGGATCATCGGCGCGATCCCGACGGCGAACCCGGCCAGCAGCAGCGCCCCGGCCCAACCGAGCAGCTCCCGACGGGCCACCCACGCCAACACCAGCGCGGCCACCGCCAGGTAGGGCAGGATCAGCCAGTCCGACCAGACGGACACCCCGGCGAGCAGGCCGAAGAGCCCGACGGCCAGCCGGCGGTGCCGCACCGTTCCCCGGGCGAGTCCCACCGCGATCAGCAGCATCAGCAGCACCGCGACCTTGACCTCCGGGCGGCCGCCGACCACGGTCAGCTGGTCCCGGACGACCCGTTCCCCGCCGAGCGCCAGCAGGCCGACGATCCCGGTGGCGAACCAGGGCGAGCCGATCCGCCGGGTCAGCCGGTGGATCAGCCAGAGAAAGAGGGCGTAGAGCAGCAGCAGCGGCAGGCGCAGCAGCGGCCAGCCCGGCCCGGCCACCGCGATCAGCGGCGCGGCCAGGTACGACTCCAGCACCCCCATGTAGCGCTGCCCGTAGAGGAAGACCGGCAGCTCGCGGCCCTGCGCGATGTGCAGCGCGGCCAGCCCGAACGTCGCCTCGTCGCTGTTGGAGACGGGCACCGTGTGCAGGGTCAGGACCAGCCGGTAGCCGACCCCGGCGAGCCCGAGCAGCAGCGCGACGAGCGCCGGCCGGTCGAGCTGCGGGCGCCACCGCCCACGCTTGCGCACTGGTTGCGACACGACCAACGCCCCCGTCGTCGTCCCGACCGGAGTGTTTCACGCCGCGGGGGCCGGCCGGGGCGGTTCGGCGTAGCGCGGACGATCCGCCGGACCACGGCGGGCACGGCGTCGGGCCTCCCGGCGGCAGGGGAACGCGTCGGGCCTCCCGGGCGGCCGGGGAAGGCGTCGGGCTGCCCGGCGGCCGGGGAAGATCGCCTCGCGTGGCCGAGGTGGCCGGGTTGTGGCAGGGTTGCTGGCGTGCCACCCACTGCCGCCGGCCAGTTGGCCGTACCGAACCTGCACCGGGCCGCGCGGATCGAGGACGCCGTGCACTCGTTGGTCGAGCGCCGGCTGCGGCGCACCGGCTGGCGGACGAACGTCATCGCGTACACCGGCTACGGCGCGCCCGGCTGGGTGCGGGTGATGTGCCGGGTGCTGCTGGGCCGGCCGGACACCCGCCAACGCGGCCGGCTGGAGAAGGTGCGCGGGTGGCGCAGCTTCACCACGCTGCCGGCCAAGCACGTCACGGTCACCATCGAGGCCGGCGGGGAACGGCACGAGGCGCGGGCCGACCGCAGCGGGTTCGTCGACGCCGTGGTCGAGGCGGACCTGCCGCCCGGCTGGGGCTCGGTGCGGATCAGCCTGCCGGACGCCGAGCCGGTCGAGGCGCCGGTGCGCATCCTGGACCCGGAGGTGCGCTTCGGCATCCTCTCCGACATCGACGACACGGTCATGGTCACCGCGCTGCCCCGGCCGCTGCTCGCCGCCTGGAACACGTTCGTCCTCGACGAGCACGCCCGCAACGCCGTGCCCGGCATGGCGGTGCTCTACGAGCGGCTGGTCACCGCGCACCCGGGCGCTCCGGTCTTCTACCTCTCCACGGGCGCCTGGAACGTGGCGCCGACGCTGACCCGGTTCCTGTCCCGGCACCTCTACCCGGCCGGGCCGCTGCTGCTGACCGACTGGGGGCCGACCGCCGACCGCTGGTTCCGCAGCGGGCGGGAGCACAAGCGGGTCACCCTGGCCCGGCTGGCCAAGGAGTTCCCCGACGTGAAGTGGCTGCTGGTTGGCGACGACGGGCAGCACGACCCGGAGATCTACCGCGAGTTCGCCGCCGCCCATCCGGAGAACGTGGCCGGCGTGGGCATCCGCCGGCTCTCGCCCACGCAGGCGGTGCTGGCCGGTAGCCTGCCCACCCCGGCCGGCGAGTCGTCGGCGGGGCCGGTGGGGCAGAAGTGGCTCTCCGCGCCCGACGGCGCCGGCCTGTGGAAGCTGCTGCGCGACGCCGGCCTGGTCTGATCCCGACAGCCGGCCCAGCGGCCGGCGGAGCCAGTGGCCGTCGCGCATGATCTCGCGACCCGGCAGCTCGTGCTCCTCCCGCCGGGCGAGGATCCGCTGCGGGGCGATTCGGTAGTAGGCCCAACAGGCACCGTCGATGCGGGCGTTGTCACTTGAAGCGATCTTCAGCTCAGGCCCAGGCCTCGTCAGGTCCACCCGTGACACCGCGCCCCGGCGACACGCCCGCCGAGCCCGACAACAATCCTTCGGTTACGGAAAGTGGTCGTTCTCGGCCCTTGCCTGCCCTTGCTCCGCGCCCTTTGCTCTGCAGCCGCATATGCACCGCTGACGCAACGTATCTGGTGCCGATATGGCTGCAGAGCAAAGGGCGCGGAGGGATGATGGGGCGGGTGAAGCGCAAGGACAGGTAATGCCTGCTCAGCGTCTCGCGGCAATGAAGGGTCGGGTTGAAGGATTGCCGCAGGGGGAAGCGTCAATTACGCAGGGTAAGAAAGGGTGGGGTTCTGCTGAAAGTGGCGCTCCGTAACCGATGCGGATTCGGATAAAGGCCGGTTCGCCAGCGAGCCAGCCACCGGGCGCGCAGGCGGGCGTTTGGGGCCCGGCGACCAGCCACTGAGCGAGGGCCGACCCGCAGATGCCAGTCGAGCCTCCGGGCTCCGCTCCCGGGGAGGTCTCACCATCGGCACCGCCGTGACCCCGGTCGGTGAAAACCGTGAAGGATACTTGCGAAACGGCGCAGCAACGCTGAATATCTTTTCGTGCGTAGAGATTATGGTCGATACCTGTCCGGGCTGGCGTTGGTGGCGGCGCTGGCGCTCGGCGCGGCCCTCCCCACGGCCGCCCCCGCCACCTCGCCCGCCGGGCCGGGGACCGCGCCGGACACCGTGCCCGTGTCCGCCCAGGCGGCCTGCGTGACCGACCCGGCCACCCCGAAGCGGCAGCTGCGCGGCATGTGGATCGCCAGCGTGGCCAACATCGACTGGCCCAGCCGCACCGGGCTCACCCCCGCCGCCCAGCAGGCGGAGTACCGGGGCTGGCTCGACCTGGCCAAGCAGCGGCGGATGAACGCCGTCGTCGTGCAGATCCGCCCCGCCGCCGACGCGTTCTGGCCGTCGACGTACGAGCCGTGGTCGCAGTGGCTCACCGGCACCCAGGGCGGCAACCCCGGCTACGACCCGCTGGCCTTCATGGTGGCCGAGGCGCACGCCCGCAACCTGGAGTTCCACGCCTGGTTCAACCCGTACCGGGTGGCCAACCACACCGACCTGACCAAGCTGGCGGCCAGCCACCCGGCCCGCAAGAACCCGGGCTGGACGGTCACCTACGGCGGTCACATCTACTACAACCCCGGCATTCCCGCCGTCCGCGCCTTCGTGCAGGACGCGATGATGGACGCCGTCAAGCGCTACGACATCGACGCGGTGCACTGGGACGACTACTTCTACCCGTACCCGGTCAGCGGGGTGGCCTTCCCCGACCAGGCCACCTACGCCCAGTACGGCGCCGGTTTCAGCACCATCGGCGACTGGCGGCGCAACAACGTCAACCTGCTGGTCCGGGAGATGCGTGACAAGATCCGGGCGGCCAAGCCGTGGGTGAAGCTGGGCGTCAGTCCGTTCGGCATCTGGCGCAACGCCGGCACCGACCCGCTCGGCTCGCGTACCACGGGCCTCCAGTCGTACGACGCGATCTACGCCGACACCCGGCGCTGGGTGCGGCAGGGGTGGGTCGACTACATCGCCCCGCAGATCTACTGGCACATCGGCCACCCGGCGGCCGACTACGCGGAGCTGGTCCGCTGGTGGTCCGAGACCGTGGCCGGCACCGACGTGCAGCTGCTCGTCGGGCAGGCCACCTACCGCGCCGGCGCGTCCGGGCAGGACACCGCCTGGCAGGACCCGGCCGAGCTGACCGATCACCTCACGCTGAACCGCAGCTACCCGAGGATCGTCGGCGACATCCACTTCAGCGCCAAGGACGTCCGCGCGGACCGCATCGGCGCCGTCTCCCGGACGGCGACCGACCACTACCGCCGGCCCGCGCTGGCGCCGGCCGGGGTGGGCGGCGCCGCGCCCGCCGCCCCGAACCTCACCTCGGCGGTACGCGGCACCGGCGGCGTGACCCTCACCTGGCAGCGCGGCGCCACCGGCAGCACCGCCGCGTACGCGGTGTACCGGCTGCCCGGCGACGGCGCGGTCGACGCCTGCGACCTGGCAGACGCCCGCAACCTGCTCGGCACGGTCCGCGCCTCGGGCGGCACCGGGACGTTCACCGACGCCACCGCCGCGGCCGGCTCGACGTACCGCTACCTGGTGACGGCGCTCGATCGGCTGCACCACGAGAGCGCCGCCAGCAACGCGCGGGTGGTCACCGGCACCGGCGGTACGTTCAGCGTGATCGTGGACAACGCCACGGCCGGCGGCTTCACGGCCGCCACCACCTGGGGCACGTCGTCGTACCTCCCGGCGCGCTACGGGGCCAACTACCGGTTCGCCAGCCCGCAGGCGGTCAGCGACCCGGCCTGGTTCACCGCGACGCTGCCCGCCGCCGGCTCGTACCGGGTCGAGGTGTGGTACCCGGCCGACCCCGGCTACAACAGCGCCACCCCGCACCTGGTGGCGACGGCGAACGGGACCGTCACGACCAGGGTCGACCAGCGCACCGGCGGCGGGCAGTGGCGGGTGCTCGGCACCTACGACCTCGCCGCCGGCACGCGCCAGGTCGTCGGGGTCAGCCGCTGGACCAGCACCCAGGGGTACGTCGTCGCCGACGCCGTCCGGATCACCCGCCTCTGAGCGACAGAGACCTGCCGTACGGCACCTAGACGCCCTCCTGTTTCCACCCTTCGGAAGTCACGTTCTGCTTCCTGGGATGGTCGGAGATCTTGGTAGGAATCGGCCCCTGGAGGGGCGGATTCCTACCAAGATCTTCCGTCAGGTCGGTCGTGCCGGGGGTCGGTGAGCGTGTGCTGAGTGACGGCCGGTCAGTCGCGGCGCAGCCAGAGCACGCCGAGCGGGGGCACCCGCAGCGCCGCCGAGGCGGGCAGCCCGTGCCACGGCACGTCCTCGGCGTGCACGGCGCCCAGGTTGCCCACCCCGGACCCGCCGTAGTGGTGGGCGTCGGTGTTGAGCACCTCCGCCCACGTGCCGCCGGCCGGCAGTCCGATCCGGTAGTCCTCCAGCGGCAGGGCGGAGAAGTTCGCCACGCAGACGAGGGTCGCGCCGTCGGGGGCGATCCGGACGAACGAGACGGTGTTGTTGGCGACGTCGTCGCCGGCGATCCAGCGGAAACCGGCCGGCTCGGTGTCCTGCGCCCACAGCGCGGGGGTGTCCCGGTAGACGCGGTTCAGGTCGCCGACGAGGCGCTGCACCCCGGCGCGGGCCGGGTCGTGCAGCAGGTACCAGTCGAGGCCCCGCTCCTCGCTCCACTCCCGGTCGTCGGCCAGCTCGCAGCCCATGAAGAGCAGCTGCTTGCCCGGGTGCGCCCACATGTACGCCAGCAGCGCGCGTACGTTGGCCAGCCGCTGCCAGGTGTCGCCGGGCATCTTGCCGGCCAGGGAGCCCTTGCCGTGCACCACCTCGTCGTGGCTGATCGGCAGCACGTAGTTCTCGCTCCAGGCGTACGCCAGGGAGAACGTGAGCTGATGGTGGTGGTGCTGCCGGTGGACGGGGTCCTTCGACGTGTAGAGCAGGGTGTCGTGCATCCAGCCCATGTTCCACTTGAAGCCGAAGCCGAGCCCGCCGTCGGCCGTGGCGCGGGTGACCCCCGGCCAGGCGGTGGACTCCTCGGCGATCATCGTCACCCCGGCGTGGTGCTTGTAGACCGTTGCGTTGACCTCCTGCATGAACGCGATGGCCTCCAGGTTCTCCCGGCCGCCGTGCCGGTTGGGCAGCCACTGCCCCTCCTGGCGGGAGTAGTCCAGGTAGAGCATCGAGGCCACCGCGTCCACCCGCAGCCCGTCGACGTGGAACTGGTCGCACCAGTAGAGCGCGTTGGCGACCAGGAAGTTGCGCACCTCCGGGCGGCCGAAGTCGAAGACGTACGTGCCCCAGTCGGGGTGTTCGCCCCGGCGCGGGTCGGGGTGCTCATAGAGGGCGGTGCCGTCGAAGCGACCGAGGGCCCACTCGTCCTTGGGGAAGTGCGCCGGCACCCAGTCCAGGATGACGCCGACGCCGGCGGCGTGCAGCGCGTCCACGAGGTGCCGGAACTCGTCGGGGTCGCCGAAGCGGGACGTCGGCGCGTAGTAGCCGGTGACCTGGTAGCCCCAGGAGCCGCCGAACGGGTGCTCCATCACGGGCAGCAACTCCACGTGCGTGAAGCCCAGCTCCGTGACGTACGCGGTCAGCTGCTCGGCCAGCTCCCGGTAGCTGAGCCCGGGGCGCCACGAGCCGAGGTGCACCTCGTAGACGCTCATCGGCTCCTGGTGCGGCTGCCGCCGGGCCCGCCGCGCCAGCCAGTCGGCGTCGCCCCACTCGTACGTCGAGTGGTGCACCACCGAGGCCGTGGCCGGCGGCACCTCCGCGTACGCCGCCAGGGGGTCGGCCTTGTCCCGCCACTGCCCGTCGGCGCCCAGGATCCGGTACTTGTAGCGGGCCCCCGCCCCGACGCCCGGGACGAACAGCTCCCACACCCCGCTGCCGCCGAGCGAGCGCATCGGCCAGCCGTCGTCCGGCGCCCAGCCCGCGAAGTCCCCGACCACCCGCACCCCGCGCGCGTTCGGCGCCCAGACGGTGAACGCCACGCCCTCGTCGAAGACCCGCGCGCCGAGCGCCTCCCAGAGTCGCTCGTGCCGGCCCTCGCCGATGAGGTGCAGGTCCAGCTCGCCCAGGGTGGGCGGGTAGCGGTACGGGTCGTCGTGGGTCCGGCCGTCGACCTCGACGCGGTAGTCGAGCACCTCGCCCGCGACCTCCGCCTCGAAGACGCCGACGTCGTGCACCCGCCGCATCCGGTGCCGCTCGCCGTCGACGACGAGGGCGACGTCGGCGGCGCCCCGGCGCAGCGTCCGGACGACCGTCCGCCCGTCGGCCGGGTGCGCGCCGAGGACGGCGTGCGGGTCGTGCGTGGCGCCGGCGATCAACTGGTCCATCGGGCGTCGTCCTTCTGGGCGGAAGTGGTGGGGGCGGTGCCGCCCGAGAGGTCGTCCGGAACGTCTTCGACGGTCAGGTCCGGCGCCGCCTGCGCCGGCACGGGGCCGGCACCGGGCGCGGGTCGCCGCACCGTCAGCACGTGCGCCGGTTGCAGATACGGGTCGAGGCGCACGGCGTTGCGCTGCCCCCAGTCGTAGCTGGCGCCGGTCAGCTCGTCGCGCACGGTGAACCGGTCGTGCCAGTCGAGACCGAGCGCGGGCATGTCCAGCGTGGTGTTGCCCCACTGCACCGTCTGCGGGTCGAACGAGCAGACCACGAGGACCGTGTTGCCCGTGTCCGGGTCGTGCTTGGACCAGCAGAGCAGCGCCGGGTTGTCGATGTCGTGGAAGACCAGGTTGCGCAGCGCGTGCAGGGCCGGGTTCTCCCGGCGTACGCGGTTGAGCACCGCGATGAACGGCGCGAGGGAGCGGCCCTGCGCCTGGGCACCGGCCCAGTCCCGGGGGCGCAGCTCGTACTTCTCGTTGTCCAGGTACTCCTCGGCGCCGGGGCGGGCGACGTGCTCGAACAGCTCGTAGCCGGCGTACATGCCCCAGGAGGGGGAGAGCAGCGCGGCCAGCACCGCCCGGATCTTGAACATCGGCGGGCCGCCGTGCTGCAACGACTCGTGCAGGATGTCCGGCGTGTTCGGCCAGAAGTTGGGCCGCATGTAGTCGGCCGCCTCGACCAGCTCCTCGCAGTACGCCCGCATCTCCGCCGCCGACGTGCGCCAGGTGAAGTACGTGTACGACTGGGTGAAGCCGACCTTGCCCAGCCCGTGCATGATCGCCGGCCGGGTGAACGCCTCGGCGAGGAAGAGCACGTCCGGGTCGACCTTCTTCACCTCGGCGATCAGCCAGTGCCAGAAGTCGAACGGCTTGGTGTGCGGGTTGTCCACCCGGAAGATCCGGATGCCCTCGCCGACCCAGTGCAGCACCACCCGCAGGACCTCGGCCCGGATGCCCTCCGGGTCGTTGTCGAAGTTGACGGGGTAGATGTCCTGGTACTTCTTCGGCGGGTTCTCCGCGTACGCGATGCTGCCGTCGGCCCGGGTGGTGAACCACTCCGGGTGCTCGGTCACCCACGGGTGGTCCGGCGCGCACTGCAACGCCAGGTCCATCGCCACCTCCAGGCCCTGCTCGGCGGCGGCGGCGACGAAGTCGCGGAAGTCCTCCGGCGTACCCAGGTCGGGGTGGATGGTGTCGTGGCCGCCCTCGGCGGCGCCGATGGCCCACGGCGAGCCGACGTCGTCCGGCCCGGCGGTCAGCGAGTTGTTGGGGCCCTTGCGGTTGACCCGGCCGATCGGGTGGATCGGCGGCAGGTAGAGCACGTCGAAGCCCATCGCCGCGACGCCCGGCAGGCGCTCGGCGGCGGTGGCGAACGTGCCGGAGCGGGCCGGCGCGTCGACCGTCGCCGGGATGGCGCCCTCCGAGCGGGGGAAGAACTCGTACCAGGCGGAGAAGAGCGCCCGCCGGCGGTCCACCCACAGCCGGTGCTCCGCGCCGGTGGTGACCAGCTCGCGGACCGGGTGCGCCCAGAGCAGGTCGGCCAGCTCCAGCGCGGGGGCGACCCGCCGGGGCAGCTCCCTGTCGGCGTCGCCCAGCGCCGCCACCGCCGCGCGGACCCGCCCCGCGTCGCCGGCCGGCACCAGCTCCACGGCCGCGGTCAGCACCCGGGCGCCCTCGGCGAGGTCGTTGGCCAGGTCCGCCGGCCCCTGACCGGCGGCGATCTTCTTGGTGACCGCGTTCTGCCAGGTCAGGTACGGGTCCTGGAACGCCTCGACGGTGAAGGTCCACTCGCCGACCGCGTCGGGGCGGATCACCGCGTGCCAGCGGTCCTGCCCGGGCTCGCCGGGGCGCATCCGGGTGAACGGCCGGGCCCGCCCGTCGGGACCGCGCCAGACCACGTTGCAGCCCAGCGCGTCGTGCCCCTCCCGGTAGGCGCGGGCCGACACCGGCACCGGCTCGTCGACCACCGCCTTGGCCGGGTAGCGACCGCAGGAGACGACGGGGGAGACGTCTTCGATCGGGAACCGTCCAGTCACCGGTTCAACCTACTGCGCGAGATCCTTTCGCGCGCGGCCAAGCACCCATCGCCCTCCCTCCCGACGTGTCCAGAGAGGTCCGGTCAGGGCCCGGCGGACAACCTGGTGCCCGCGCCATCCGCCCGAGTCCGCCATCGTCGCCCAAGGCGCGGCGGCTGGCGTGGGCACGATGGCGGGGTGTGGATAGTGGCGTTGTAGATCTTGGTACGAAATGGTCCCCTGGAGGGCCGTTTCCTGCCAAGATCTATTGCTGTCCCGAGATCCGGAACGTTATGCCCAGCAGGTGGGCCCGCCTCGCCGCCGCCCTGCACGTCACCTGAGCCCCGATTCGCCGTCAGGCGAAGTGGCGTCCGGAGCGCCAGTCTTCGGCGTTCTCGCGCCACATCGACCACGTGCGCCACAGGAGGACGCCGCCGCCCACTCCCCACGCCACGGCCAGGACGACGCCGAGCCAGGCCATGACGGAGTCGTCGCCGAGGCGTACGTCGCGCACGATCCCGGCGGGGTCGGCCGGGTCGTAGAGCACGGTGGCCGCGTCGCCCACCACCGGCGGTGGATTCCAGTAGTAGTCGCTGACCTGAGCGACGACGCGGAGGCCGTCGGCGGTGGTGAAGGCGGCCACCACGTACGAGTCCCGTTGAAGATGGTGCACCTCCAGCACCGTCGCCTCGGCACGCACGCCGTACGCGGCCAACCGGTGCGCGCGGTGCGCCGAGTCGACTCCGAGCCACAGGAACACCACGGCGCCGAGCAGCAGGACCATGAGGCTCGGCAGCGGGTGCCGCAGCCAGTACCCGGGCAGCCAACGGCTGCGCAGCCGCACCGGCGCGCGTCTTCTCCGCCAGCCCATGCCGCCATCCTGCCCGCCGCCCGCAAGGCGTGTCTTCGGTGCCCTTCCTTACGCCAGCAGCGAGCGGTAGAGGTCGAGGGTGCGGGCGGCGATGGTGTCCCAGGAGAAGTGCTCCACGGCGCGCCGCCGCCCGGCCCGGCCGAGGTCGGCGGTGCGGGCCGGGTCGGCGAGCATCTCGTTCATCGCCGCCGCCAGGTCGGCCACGAAGCGGTCCGGGTCCAGCGGCCGCCCGGAGCCGTCGGTGGCCTGCTCGATGGGGACCAGCAGCCCCGTCCCGCCGTCGGCGACCACCTCGGGGATGCCGCCGGTGGCGGTGGCCACCACCGCCGTCTCGCAGGCCATCGCCTCCAGGTTCACGATGCCCATCGGCTCGTAGACCGAGGGGCAGACGAAGACCGTGGCGTGGGTGAGCACCTGGATCACCTCGTGCTTCGGCAGCATCTCCGCGACCCACACCACCCCGGAGCGCTTCGCCCGCAGCTCCGCCACCAGGCCCTCCACCTCGGCGGCGATGTCCGGGGTGTCCGGCGCCCCGGCCAGGAGCACCAGCTGGGTGTCCGCCGGCAGGTCCCGCGCCGCGCGCAGCAGGTAGGGCAGGCCCTTCTGCCGGGTGATCCGCCCCACGTACACCACGCTGGGCAGGGCCGGGTCGATGCCGAGCCGGTCCACCACGTCCGTGCCGTGGTCCGGGGCGTACTGCGCCGTGTCGATGCCGTTGTGCACCACCCGGACCCGGTCCGGGTTCACCGCCGGGTAGGCGGTCAGCACGTCGCGCCGCATCCCCTCGCTGACCGCGACGACCGCGTCGGCGGCCTCGAACGCCGTGCGCTCGCACCAGGAGGAGAGCGCGTAGCCGCCGCCGAGCTGCTCGGCCTTCCACGGCCGCAGCGGCTCCAGGCTGTGCGCGGTCACCACGTGCGGCACGCCGTGCAGCAGCTTCGCCGTGTGCCCCGCGAAGTTGGCGTACCACGTGTGGCTGTGCACCACGTCGGTGCCGGCGCAGGCCGCGGCCATCTCCAGGTCCACGCCCATCGTCCGCAGCGCGGCGTTCGCGCCGGTCAGGCCCGCCGGTTCGGTGTACGCGGTGACGCCCGCCTCGGTGCGGGGCGCGCCGAAGCAGCGCACCCGTACGTCGGCGAGCCGGCGCAGCTCCCGGGCCAGGTACTCGACGTGCACACCGGCGCCGCCATAGACCTCGGGCGGGTACTCACGGGTCAGCAGGTCGACGCGCAGCCCGGCGGAGTCGTTCATGAACGGCACCCTAGTGCAGAACGCGCTGCCGCACCCGGCTGTGGAACTGTGCCGTACGAGTGGTGAAGTGACGGCGGGGTAGATAGCGTCTGGACATGGCTGCCAAGGTGCTCGCGATCGTCCTGGCCGGCGGAGAAGGCAAGCGCCTGATGCCGCTCACCACGGACCGGGCCAAGCCGGCCGTCCCGTTCGGCGGGATGTACCGCATGGTCGACTTCGTCCTGTCCAACCTGGCGAACGCCGGTTATCTCAAGATCGTCGTGCTGACCCAGTACAAGTCCCACTCGCTGGACCGGCACATCACCAAGACGTGGCGGATGTCGACCCTGCTCGGCAACTACGTCACCCCGGTGCCGGCGCAGCAGCGCCGCGGCCCGTGGTGGTTCGCCGGCTCCGCCGACGCGATCTACCAGAGCTTCAACCTCATCCACGACGAGCAGCCCGACCACGTGATCGTCTTCGGTGCCGACCACATCTACCGGATGGACCCCCGGCAGATGGTGGAGGACCACATCGCCTCCGGCGCCGGCGTCACCGTGGCCGGCATCCGGCAGCCGCTGTCGATGGCCGACCAGTTCGGAGTGATCGAGGTCGGCGAGGACGGCCGGCGGATCCGGGCGTTCCGCGAGAAGCCCACCGACGCGGTCGGCCTGCCCGACGCGCCCGACCAGATCTATGCCTCGATGGGCAACTACGTGTTCAGCACCAAGGCGCTGTGCGAGGCGGTCGAGCGCGACGCGGAGGACAAGACCAGCAAGCACGACATGGGCGGCAGCATCATCCCGATGCTGGTCGAGCGCGGCGAGGCCAACGTCTACGACTTCCGCGACAACGAGGTGCCCGGCAGCACCGACCGGGACCGCGGCTACTGGCGTGACGTCGGGACGCTCGACTCCTTCTACGACGCCCACATGGACCTGATCAACGTGCACCCGGTGTTCAACCTCTACAACTTCGACTGGCCCATCTACACGGGGCAGCTGACGTACCCGCCGGCCAAGTTCGTGCACCAGTGGGGCGAGCGGGTCGGCCGGGCGGTCGCCTCGATGGTGTCGCCCGGCGCGGTGATCTCCGGCTCGCTGGTGGAGAACTCGGTCGTCTCGCCCAAGGTGAAGGTGCACTCCTGGGCGCACGTGGACGGCGCGGTGCTGATGGAGGGGGTTGACATCGGCCGGCACGCGGTCGTGCGCCGGGCGATCCTCGACAAGAACGTGATCGTGCCCGAGGGGGCCGAGATCGGCGTCGACCTGGAGAAGGACCGGCAGCGCTACACGGTCTCCGACAACGGCATCGTGGTGATCGGCAAGGGACAGAAGGTGGAACCGTGAGCAGTCATCCCCGGGCCGGCAAGCCCGCCCAGCCCGCCGACCTGGTCGACGTGCCGCGGCTGGTGACCGCCTACTACGCCGAGCACCCCGATCCGCAGGACCCGGCGCAGCAGGTCTCCTTCGGCACGTCCGGGCACCGCGGGTCGAGCCTGCGCCACGCGTTCAACTCCGACCACATCCTGGCGGTCACCCAGGCGCTCTGTGACTACCGCCGCGAGCAGGGCCTGGACGGGCCGCTCTTCCTCGGCCGTGACACCCACGCGCTCTCCGCCCCGGCCGCCGTGGACGCGCTCGAGGTCCTCGCCGCCAACGAGGTCACCGTGCTGCTCGACAGCCGCGACGGCTACACGCCGACCCCTGCGGTGTCGCACGCCATCCTCACCCACAACCGGGGGCGCACCAGCGGGCTCGCCGACGGCATCGTCATCACCCCGTCGCACAACCCGCCCGGCGACGGCGGCTTCAAGTACAACCCCACCCACGGCGGCCCGGCGGACGCCGACGTCACGAGGTGGATCCAGGACCGGGCCAACGCGATCCTCGCCGACGGCCTGAAGGAGGTCCGCCGGATCCCGTACGCCCGCGCCCGCGCCGCCGACACCACCGGGTCGTACGACTTCCTCGCCCGCTACGTCGACGACCTGCCGGCGGCGATCGACGTCGACGCGATCCGCGACGCCGGGGTGCGCATCGGCGCCGACCCGCTCGGCGGCGCGAGCGTGGCCTACTGGGGCGAGATCGCCGAGCGGCACCGGCTGGACCTGACCGTGGTCAACCCGACGGTCGACCCGACCTGGCGGTTCATGACCCTGGACGGCGACGGCAAGATCCGGATGGACTGTTCCTCACCGAACGCGATGGCCTCCCTGATCGCCGCCCGCGCCGACTACCAGGTCTCCACCGGCAACGACGCCGACGCCGACCGGCACGGCATCGTCACCCCCGACGGGGGCCTGATGAACCCCAACCACTACCTGGCGGTGGCGATCGGCCATCTGTTCCGCACCCGGACGCAGTGGGGTCCGGCCGCCGCCGTCGGCAAGACCCTGGTCTCCTCCTCGATGATCGACCGGGTCGCCGCCGACCTGGGCCGCCCGCTGCTGGAGGTGCCGGTCGGCTTCAAGTGGTTCGTGCCCGGGCTGCTCGACGGCGCGGTGGGCTTCGGCGGCGAGGAGAGCGCCGGCGCGTCCTTCCTGCGCCGCGACGGGAGCACCTGGACCACCGACAAGGACGGCCTCCTGCTCTGCCTGCTCGCCGCCGAGATCATCGCGACCACCGGCCGCACCCCCAGCGAGCACTGGGCGGAGCTGGCCGAGCGCTTCGGCGCGCCCGCGTACGCCCGCATCGACGCGCCGGCCACCCGCGAGCAGAAGGCCGTGCTCGGCAAGCTCTCGCCGGAGCAGGTGACCGCCACGGAGCTGGCCGGCGAGCCGATCACCGCGACCCTCACCACCGCGCCCGGCAACGACGCGCCGATCGGCGGACTCAAGGTGACCACCGAGTCGGGCTGGTTCGCCGCCCGGCCGTCGGGCACCGAGGACGTCTACAAGATCTACGCCGAGTCCTTCCAGGGCCCGGAGCACCTCGCCCGGATCCAGCAGGAGGCGAAGGACCTGGTCTCCGAGGTACTCAAGCAGGCCTGAACGCCCGGTGCGCCTCCCACCGCAGCCGACACCGGTGTGCGCCGGACCGAGCGGCGCCGGTGCCGGCGTCAGAAGGCCGTGCGCGCCTGTCGAGCTGCCCCATGCCCGAGGGCAGGAGGGGGCGGACTCCGGCGCGGGAGCCCGCTGACGGGAGCCTTCCTGCCAGGCCCGTCGTGCGTGCCTGACCGGTCGAGCCTGCCTCGCTGTCGAGCTGAGTCGTCTACGACATCAGCTCGACAGCGTGTGCCGGGCCCAGCGTGTGCCGGGCCCAGCGTGTGCCGGGCCCAGCGTGTGCCGGGCCCAGCGTGTGCCGGGCCCAGCGTGTGCCGGGCCCAGCGTGTGCCGGGCCC
>NZ_SLVT01000008.1:162411-292828 GCF_004345505.1 Micromonospora sp. CNZ303
CCAGGTTGGCGAGGGCGGGTCGACGCAGGCCGAGTCCCGCTGCCGGGCTGGCCTGGGCGCAGGTGGGCGGGTCAGCGGGGCGGGGGTAGCTCGCGGCGGTTGAACCTCTCCCGCAGGCCCTCCGGCAGCAGCTCGCGGAGCTGTTCGGGAAGCAGCGGCAGGTCCAGCAGGCTCAGCTTGAGCTGGTTGCGTTCCTGGTAGCGGCGCGGGTCCAGGCGGACCACCAGGCCGGCGTCGTGCCGGTAGCGGATCTGCACGACGCCCTCCGTCGCGGCATCCCGGATGACCAGGCCGTCCACCTCCACCGCGACCGGACCGGAGCCCTCGCGCAGTTGCAGGCGGACCGTCTCGTGGGGGGAGAGCACCAGCGCGCGGGAGATGCCGGCCATCGGGGCGGACGGGGTCACCACCACCGCCTCGGTGGCCGGCGAGACGAGCGGGCCGCCGGCGGCGTAGCTGTAGGCGGTCGAGCCGGTCGGGGTGCTGACCACCAGCGCGTCGCAGCGGTAGTACCCGTACTGCTGCCCGTCGACGGCGAGGGAGGCGCTGACGAAGCCGGCACCGGGCTGGCGGATCAGCGCGATGTCGTTGAACGCGACGAGGTCGTCACCGCAGACGTCGCAGGCCAGGCAGCTGTGGTTCTCCACCGTGAAGTCGTGTGCCACCAGCCGGTCCAGGGCCCTCGGTAGCTCCGGCGGCTCGACCTCGACGAGGAAGCCGAGCTTGCCGACGTGTACGCCGAGCACCGGCTTGGGATCGTGCACGGCCGACCGGAGCGCGCCGAGCATCGTCCCGTCGCCGCCGATGGCGATCAGCGCGTCCGACCGGAGGGCCACCTCGCCCACCGGCAGCGGCTCGACCGTGGCCGGTACGCGGTGCCGGTCCTCGGCGCGTACGGCCAGGGAGATGTGGTGCCGGGCGGCCCAGGTCACGATGGTGTCGACCACCTCGGAGACGTCCCGGGTGGGATGCAGCACCAGCCCGAGGCAGCTCCGGTCCATGCCTACAGCTCATCACATCCCGGGGTCCCGGGACGGGCGTACCGCGAGGCGGGCGGGTGACCGCGCGGCGTGCCACTTCGTCACGTCCGGGGCTTTCCGCGTGACGCGCCGGTGCACGGCTCGTTGGTGCAGACGGGAGCGGGTCCGCAGGGGCTCGACGTCCCGGGCCCGCGTGCAGGTGGCGCGCCGGGCGGGAACCCACGAGGAGGATCTTTGAAGATCGTCGTTACCGGTGGCGCCGGTTTCATCGGCTCCAACCTGGTACGCGCCCTCGCCGACGCACCGCAGGTCACCGAGGTGGTGGCCGTCGACGACCTCTCCACCGGGTCGCTGGAGAACCTGCTCGACCTGCCGGTCCGGCTGTTCACGGGGACGATCCTCGACCCCGACCTGCTCGACGAGGCGGTCAGCGGGGCCGCCAGCGTGGTCCACCTCGGTGCCCTCGGCTCGGTGCCCCGCTCCATCGACGACCCGCTGCGCAGCCATCATGCCAACGCCACCGGCACCCTCAGCGTGCTGGAGGCCGTCCGGCGCCACGGGGTCCCCCACGTCGTGGTCGCCTCGTCGTCCTCCGTCTACGGCGCCAACCCCGTCCTGCCCCGCCAGGAGACGCTGCGGCCGATGCCGGTCAGCCCGTACGCGGTCTCGAAGCTGGCCACGGAGGCCTACGCGCTCGCGTACGCCGCCTGTTACGGCATCGGCGTGCTGCCGTTCCGCTTCTTCAACGTCTACGGGCCCCGCCAGGCGGCCAACCACGCGTACGCCGCCGTGGTGCCGAGGTTCGTCTCGGCGGCGCTGGAGGGTCGGCCGCTCCAGGTGCACGGCGACGGCACCCAGTCCCGCGACTTCACCTACGTGGGCAGTGTCACGGACGTGATCATCGACGCGGTCCTGCGCCGCGTCTGCGCCCCGGACGTGGTGAACCTCGCCTTCGGCGTGCGGCTCTCGCTGCTGGAGCTGATCGCGGAGCTGGAGGAGGTGTTCGGCCGCCGCCTCGAGGTGGAGCACGGTCCGTCGCGGGCGGGCGACGTGCGCCACTCCGACGCGGACGACGGGGTGCTGCGCGCGCTCTTCCCCGACGTGACGCCGGTGCCGCGCGCCCAGGCCCTGCGGGCGACCGTGGAGTGGTACGAGGCGCACGCGGAGCAGCTCGCCCGATGACCGACCGGCCACCGGCTGCCGGCCGGGCCCCCGCGGCCCTGGTCGACGCCGCCGTGCGGCCGGTGCCGGGAGCCGGCGCCGGAGCGGCCGGACCGCGCCACGTCGATGACTCGTCGCAGCAGGCCGGCCGCACCCGCAACCAGGCCCTGATAACGGGAATCGTCTCCGCCCTCGGAGGCAAGGCGGTGGGCCTCGTGGCGCCGCTGCTGATCACGCCGGTCGCCTTCACCCACTTGGGCGCGGAGCGGTACGGCCTGTGGATGGCGGTCACCTCGCTGACCGGCATGGCGCTCTTCGCCGATTTCGGGCTGGGCAACGGGCTGCTCACCCGGCTCGCCCGCCTGCACGCCATCGGCGACCGACAGGCGGCGGCCCGCGAGATCGCCAGCGCGTACGCGATGCTCGGCGCGCTGGCCGTCGGCCTGCTCACGGTGCTGGTGGCCACCGCGCGGGTGGTCCCGTGGCCCACGCTGCTGAACGTCACCGACCCGGCTGTCGCCCGGGACACCCGCGCGGTGGTGCTGTTCTGCTTCGGGGCGTTCCTGGTCAACATCCCGCTGGGCCTGATCCAACGGGTCCAGTACGCGCACCAGCAGGTGGCGCAGAGCAACCTCTGGCAGGCCGGTGGCAGCCTCGTCTCGGTCGGCCTGGTCTTCGCGGCGGTGGCCGCCGACGCCGGTCCGGTGCTGGTGGTCGCCGCCGCCGTTCTCGCCGTCCCGCTGGTGAACCTGGGCAACTCGATCTGCTACTTCGGATGGCAGAACCGCCCCCTCCGACCCCGCCCACGGGACGTAAGGCCGGCGGTGACACGTGGGCTGCTGCGCCTAGGGGTCAGGTTCTTCGCGCTCTCCGTGCTGACCTCCACCGCGCTCAACGTGGATCCGTTCCTCGTTGGCCGGCTGTTGGGCCTGGACGTCGCGGGGAGCTACTCCGTGGTGCTGCGAATGTTCAGCCTTCTCGCACTGTTCGTGACACTGGTGAATACGCCGCTCTGGCCAGCCAACGGCGAAGCGCTGGCCAGGGGAGACGTGACCTGGGTGCGCCGTAGCACCCGGCTGATGACGTTCCTCTCGGTCGTGGCCGTGGCCCTGCCGGCCGGGGGATTCGTGCTGCTGGGTAACGACATCCTCCAGTCATGGGTGCGGTCGCCGGAACTGCCCACGACGCCGGTCGCAGTCTTCGTAGCACTCGCCATCTGGTCGGTACTGGTGGCTTCGGCGTCCCCGATGTTCATGGTCCAGAACAGCATCGGTCTGCTGCGCCCACAGTTCATTGGCTGGGCTGCCTTCCTCGTCGTCTCCCTTGTTCTGAAGATCACTTTGGCCAGTCGGCTTGGTCTGGCGGGTATCGCGTTCGCCGGGACAGTTTCATACGCGCTCACCGTGCTACCGGCGGCCCTGTTCGGCTACCGCAGGACACTGTCCGTCGTCGCGGAGCGTGGTGACAGGAATTCGGGAGTCGTGAATGCGACGCTGTGATGCCGTGATGGCAGCAGGCGACTGGCGTGGGTACGGGCGGTTTTGATGCGTGTCAACTCGTGCCGTCCAATGCCTCTGACCTATCGTCTTGCCCGCCTACTTGATGGCGCGTGGACGGCAGGCTCCCGCATCCGCCGGGCGGTACGCGGCTGGGCGACAGTGCCTCGGTTCGCCGTGCGCGGGGATCGGGTGACGTTCGACCCGGACGGTGTCTACACCTACGAGACCATCGAGCTCGGCTCCGACGTGGACCTGGGCTACCGGCCCGTGCTGATGGCCGCCCGCAGCCGCATCCGGATCGGCAGCAACGTCATGTTCGGGCCGGAGGTCACCATCCGAGGCGGCAACCACCGCATCGACCGGGTGGGCGTGCCGATGATCGCGGTGTGTAAGCAGCCGGGGGACGAGGACCACGACCGGGGCGTCACGATTTGCGACGACGTCTGGGTGGGGACCCGGGCGATCATCCTGCAGGGCGTCACCGTAGGCCGTGGCGCGGTGATCGGCGCGGGAGCCGTGGTCACCCGTTCGGTTCCGCCGTACGCGATCGTCGCCGGCAACCCGGCACGGGTCATCCGGCTCCGCTGGCCGGTCGAGACGATCATCAGGCACGAGCGGGAGCTGTATCCGCCGGATCAGCGTCTCGACGCTGGCGAACTGGCCGCACTGGCGGAGTTCGCGCCACCGGCTCCGCGATCGTCGCCGGCCACGAATCCACTCACCGCCGGCCTCCAGGACCGGTAGTCGAAGGAACGGGCCCGGTCCCGGGCGTACCGGCTCATCCGCCACCACTGTGGGTCGTCGAGGGTGAGCGCCCGGGCCAGCCCGGCTCTGACGTGCTCGGCGGAGGGGCCGGCCAGGACGATTCCCTCACGGCCGTCGACGATGTGTCGGGCCAGGTCGCTGGTGTGGTTGAGCAGGACGGGACAGCCGGCCGCCAGGCTCTCCGGCACCTTCGAGGGGAACCCGGCCTGGGCGTAGCCGACGGTCGGGCGTACCAGCACCGAGAAGTGCGCGCGGGCCAGTTCTTCGAGCACCTGCCGGCGTGACAGCCGGCCCAGGAAGGTGACCTGGTCACCGAACTCGGCCAGGGCGGATTCGTCCAGGTCGGAGACGTTGGCGGCCTGGTCCCGGCTCATACCGGCGATTACCAGCCGCACCCTGGCGCGCTCACCGGGCGGTAGCAGGCGAATTCCTTCGAGTACGACAGCCAGTAGATCCTTAGGGCCGGCGGAGCCGGCGTAGAGCAGTCGCAGGCCGTCGCACAACGAGGCAGGTGCGGGGTCGTCATAGTCGGCGCAGTCGACCTGGGGCGGCACCACCATGGTCCGCCGACCGCGTCGGAGAAAGTGCCGTTCCAGGGTTTCGGAGATGGCGATGACGCGGTCCGCCGTGCGGCCGGCAAGAAAGGTGGACCATCGGTGCCGGATGAAGTATGGGGTCAGGCGTCCGTGCGGAAACTGCTCCGGGTCGTGCCGTTCCACCACGTCGACGGTCAGTGGACAGCGCAGCACCACCCGCAGGACAGCCCAGGTGGTGAGGGTCCACAACCCGAGTGGCAGGTAGACCCCGGTCAACTGGTCGGTTCGTATCCCTGCCCGCCGCAACGCCGCGAGTACTCGCAGGGGACGGGTGCGCTGATGCAGCCAGCGACCGAACCGGCCACCACCGCCGCCGGGCAGCGTGATGAGTCGTACGTCGGATGGCAGGTCCGGGCCTGGACCGGGCGGGCTGTCGCCGGCAGGCCAGTCGTTGACGACCAGTGTGACGGTGCCCTCGGGGGTGGCGGAACGCGCCAGGTGGAGCAACCGGTTCGACATGGCGTCTCCGTGTGGGAACCGGTAAGCCCCGAGGACCATCAGTCTCGGCAGGACCTCACTCCGATCTCCCCGGATCTGCGCCGAAATGGTGGGCGACTCCTGCTCTTCCATGCCATCCTTCCGCCTTGCCCACATAAACACCTATCAGGGCGATTATTGGTGTTACTCTACGCACTCTCACTGTCACCAACGACCGCGCAGCCGGTCGGTGCCGCCGAGGTCGAAGTGGAGTGTCCGTGGAGCCATCCGCCCCGCCGGTCGGTAGGGACCGGCCGTCCCCGCCGCGCGGCCGGTCCCGACCGGTCGTCGTGCAGCACTCGGCCGGCCGTCCCGGCGCCAACGGCCCGCTGACCGCCGTGCAGCGGGTGCTCGCCTCGCCGCTGGCCGAGCGTTACGAGTTCGTGCGCATGCACCAGAGCGCGGGCAACGGGAGCGTCGACGCCACCCTGTTGCGCGAGTGGGTGCGCCTGCTCCGCCGGGCGCGACCGGACGTGGTGCACGTGCGGGGGTTGCAGAACGAGGGCTTCCACGGCGTCCTCGCCGCCCGGCTGGCCGGCTGCACCAGGATCCTCGTCACGGTGCACGGCACGGTCCGTGACCTGCGACAGGGCGGCCGAGGCTGGCGGCGTCGCCTGCTGACGCACGGCGCCGAGCCAGCGACCCTGCGCATGGCCAGCCACTATGCCACCGTCTGCGAGTACGCCGCCGGACGGGACTTCCTGCGTCCGTACGCCGGGAAGTTCGTCGGTGTCATCCCCAACGGGGTCCCGGTGCCGCCCGACCCTACGGCGGCCCGCGACCGGGTCCGCGCCGAACTGAGTCTCCATCCCGACGACGTGGCCATGATCGCGGTGGCCCGGCTGACCTGGGAGAAGGGGTACAGGGTCCTCGCCGACGCGCTGCACCGGCTGCCGGTCGCCGGCGGCCGGCGGGTCCTGCTGGTCGCCGGTGACGGCCCGGACCGGGCCGGAATCGTGGCGGCACTGGCCGGTGCGGCCGGGACCGAGGTGAGGATGCTGGGTAACCGGCTGGACGTGCCGGAGCTGCTCTCCGCAGCAGACATCTTCGTCTTCCCCACACTGCACGAGAACCTGTCCAACGCGCTGCTGGAGGCGATGGCGTACGGACTGCCGGTGATCGCGTCAGCGGTGGGCGGCAACGTGGAGGTGCTGCGTTCCGGCGGTGGCCGCCTCGTGCCGGCGGGGGATCCGGAGCCTCTGGCGGCGGCGTTGGCGGGGCTGCTCGCCGACCCGGCGGAGCGGCACCACCTGGGGCAACTGGGTCGGAAGGTCGTCAGCGAAGGTTACAGCCTCGACGGGATGCTCCGGGCGCTCGACGGCGTCTACGGTCGGATGCTGCGCCGGTGAGCGCCCCCGACGGCGGCCAGGTCCGGGTCGTCCTGCTCGGCTTCACCGTGCCGGACGACCTCTTCGATCAGATCATGGGCCGGGACACGATCATGCCCGTCCAGACGCACACCTTTGCCTGGGGCCTGGCCCGCAGCCTGCGTGCGGCGGGTTGCCCCGTGCATCTGCTCTCGACGGCTCCCGTGTCCAACTGGCCCGGCAACCGTCAGTTCCTGTTCCGCTCTGGGACGTTCCGGCAGGACGGGGTGGACGGGCAGTTGCTCGGCTTCGTCAACGCACTCGGACTGAAACACCTCACCCGGTTCGTGAACGTGTGGCGGAGCGGCACCCGGGTGCTGCGGCAGCAGGAGGCGGACGTGCTGTTGGTGCACGGGGTGCACTCGCCCTTCCTCTGGTTCGGCGCACTGCGTGGACCTCGCCTCGGCGTACGGGTGGTCCCGGTGCTGACCGACCCGCCGAGCGTCGTCCTGCCCACGGACGGCCGGCTGGTCCGGTCGTTGCGTCGACTGGATCGGGCCCTGGTCCGCGCCGCGCTGGCCCGCTGCTCCGGAGTGGTCACGCTGACCGACGCGCTCGCCGAGGACTTCGCCCCGGACCTGCCCCGGCTCGTCATGGAGGGCATATTCAACCCGGTTGGCGCCGGGTCCGGCGCCACCGACCGGGCACCGGCCGCACCCGGGACCCGCGAGATCGTGTACGCCGGCGGACTCACCCGGGCGTACGGCGTCGACCGCCTGATCGAGGCGTTCCGAGGGCTGCCGGGTAGTGATCTACGGCTGCGGGTGTACGGCCGGGGCGAACTCGACGAGTGGCTCCGCGACCAGGCGGTTCTCGATTCCCGTATCGCACCGCCTGAACTGCTGCCGCGGCACGCGCTGCTGCCGCGGCTGGCCCGGGCCGCCGTGCTGGTGAACCCCCGGCCGGTCGGACAGGACTTCGTGCGCTGGTCCTTCCCGTCGAAGCTCATCGAGTACCTCTCCACCGGCGTCCCGGTCGTGACGACCCGGCTTCCGAGCATTCCGGAGGACTACGCGCCGTGGCTGGTCTTCGCCGACGTCGACACGGCCGAAGGGCTGCGGGAAGCCGTCGACCGGGCGCTGCGGCTGCCCATCGAGGAGCGCGCCCGGATCGGGCTCGGTGGCGCCGACTTCGTCCAGGAGACTCGTGGTCCGGCGGCGCAGGGGCGACGGATGCGCGACTTCCTGGCGGCGCGGTCCCGTACCGGGCTCAGACCGTCAGGGATACCCGGCACGCACGCTGATCGCCCGGCGGGGCACCGGTCGCCTCGGCAGGGGCGGGTCGGAGCGCCGGCGTCGACGTCGACCGCCGCGCGGCAGGGCCAGCGCCACGGGCAGTCGGGACCAGAGCGCGAGCACCATCCACGCGAACGGTGAGATCTCCCAGTGTCCGCTCAGCCAGATTGGCGTCCACCCGACGACCAGGACTCCGACCAGGAGGCCGTTGCTGCGTGCGGACGTCGGTCTGGCACTCCGGATCACCTGACTGATCATCGCGATGAAGACGACGATTCCCACCAGGCCAACGTCGTTGCCGAGAGTGAGCAGCAGCGAGTGCGCGCCGATCCCCAGGTACGGATTGGTGCTCGGGAACGCCCCCACACCGATGCCCACCAGCGGTGATTCCCAGAAGGACGCCTCTGCGATCGGCCAGACGAGCAGCCGCCCGGAGAGGTCGTCCAGCGGTCTGTTGAAGACGCTGTCCAGCCAATCCGGACGATGCCGGCTGAGATGTCCGAAGGGCACGACCACAAGCAGGAGAGCCGACAACGCCACCGACCAGGCCCAGGCGTGCCGATACAGCAGGGTGACGAGCAGGTAGCCGGCAACGGCCGCGAGGGCGATGAGGGTCGCCCTGGTTCCGGTCAGCACGGTCGCGTGGACGAACAGCGGGAAGAGCGTCCAGAGCCCGACTCGGACGAGTCGGTTTCCGACCCGGGCGACCAGGAGCATCACGCACACGAGGGTGCCGGTGGTCAGCGCGTAGGCGGTGTAGTTGATCCCCACGCCATCCAGACCGACACGTAGTGCGGGTTCGTCGATGTTGCCGGCGAGGATGAGCCGGACCGCTGTCCAGACCGTGCCAGCGAGCAGGGCGCCGGCCACCACCAGCAGCCGCCGCCGAGTGGTTAGCACGTGTCGGGCGGCGATCATGAGCAGCGCGACGGTCCACCAGGCATGCACGGCGACCTGACTGGCGGCCACGTCGCGGGTCCACATCAACGACGCGGTGGCCCATCCGCAGAGCAGCAGCGCCAGGTGGTCCAGGGGGCCGAGCCGGGGAAGCCGACCATTGCCGATCAGCGCGAACCCGGCCAACCACAGCCCGAATCCGAACACCACACCGGGGTCGACGGGCGCGAGGGCGGCGGCGACGGCGAGCGGCGGTACGCCGAGCCAGGCCAACCTCCACCGCGTCTCCTCCGGCGCGGCGTGTGCGGGCCCGGCTGCGCGGGTCAGGTGGAGA
This sequence comes from Micromonospora sp. CNZ303, assembly GCF_004345505.1. Classification (NCBI taxonomy): domain Bacteria; kingdom Bacillati; phylum Actinomycetota; class Actinomycetes; order Micromonosporales; family Micromonosporaceae; genus Micromonospora; species Micromonospora sp. CNZ303. The sequence continues at coordinate 171,723 of NZ_SLVT01000008.1, forward strand.
GAGGCCCGGGTCGTCGCCGCGACGCCGGCCGTCCTCGTCCCCGAGCGGCCCAGCACGGACCCGTGCGCGTCGTACCGTCGACTCACGGCGAATCTCCTCCCGCAGGCGGCGGCCGGCCGGGCCGGCCCGGTTCGGGTCGGGGTGTGCGGGGCCGCAGGCACACCCACGCGTCGAACGACGGGTCGCCGCCGGCCCTGTCCGTCTCGGGAGGGTCAACGATGCAGAGGATTCGAGGTGGTGCTCACCGCGCCAGGCGTACGTGTCGTCGAACCGTGAGCCAGACCATGACGACCAGCAGGGTGGCCAGGCCGATCACCGTGGGACGGGACAGACCCAACTGGTTGTTGGCCGGGATGTAGGCAACGAGCAGGCAGAGTTGGACGAAGAGCAGCGTCGGCAGGATCCGACGGGACCGGGTGGCGCCGAGCCACATGGCGGCGAAGAGCCAGCCCAGAAGCGCCATGAACAGCACGGTTCCCGGATAGGTCAGGTCCGAGGCCAGCCAGGGATAGATGGTCGACCAGTACATGCCCGCCGGCCATCCGGTTCGGCTCTCCGTCCGGACCGGGTACGAGGGATGGCGGGCGGTGTCGGCGCCGAGGTACTGCTCCGCGTACGAGGCGACCGCCGGGGTGCTACCGAGCCCGCGCGACCAGACGAACGGCGTCTCCAGGTTGTAGGCCAATCCCAGGTAGCCGTGTGTTGGGTAGATGACCAGCGCGGCTACACCGGTGGCGAGATGCGACCCGACCACCCGTTCGACCGTGGGGTTCGGGCGGACCCGGTCCTGGGTGCCGAACTGGCTCACCCGGTCCGCCTGGCTGCTGACCATGTACGCGCAGAACAGGGCCGTGACGACGACGATGATCGTCAGTGACCGCCGTCGTGCTGCCCGTCGGATCCTCGATCGCGCTCGGTCACCGTCGCGAGCGGCGGACACGAGCAGGCCGGCGGCGATCATGACGACGAAGTCCCCGAGGCCCTTCAGAGTGCCGATGTAGAGGAAGAAGAGCGCGTAGACGCCCGTACCGGTGAGCCCGAGCAGCCGGATGTCACCCGACAGCCGCCGCCAGTGGATGACGAGCAGCGGGACCAGCGCGGCACCTAGGACCCCGAGCAGGGTCAGCACCTGGACCGCCGGATTGACCCGACCGCTGTCCTGCTGGTCCTGGTATACCGCGAACTTGTTGGCGTAGGCCTGCGCCGGATCCTGGAGGCTGGCGACGATGTCGCCCGGCCCGTTGGCGCCGTACTCGAGGAGGAGGGCCGCGCCGAGGGCAAGGTGGTAGACGGCGCTCGCCACGACCAGTTGCCGGGCCCGTCGCTCGTCTGCCAGCGGATTCACAGTCCCGGCCGTGCTCCCCGCCCGGCGCCGGACGCGCACGACGTAGCCAGTGGCGAAGGCGGCGGTCGCGGCGAACACGAAGAGGCACAGCCGAGCCGGATTCGGCACCTGCTCCGCCAGGGCACCGGTCCAAAACAGTCCGAACGTTCCGAGCATCCAGGCAGCGGCGATCAGCAGTGGCAGCCAGAGGTGGATCGGCTTCTGGCGCCCGGGGGCGGCCTGAGTTCCCGAGGACGGCGCCGTCGCTTCCGTCATCGGCCGGAGCTGCCCCTCCCGGACCGCTGTCGTCATGGTCACGGCTGGTGCCCCCGTATCGGTACTGGTCCGTCGGGTGCCTCCCGACGTGGTGGTTCCACTGACCCCGGTGCTGTCCGTTCACCACAGCCGCTGCCTGTCGAGACACTCGGCGTGGTGCTGCCACCGGCCTGCTGACTGGTGTTATAGCAGCCCGCAATAGGGCAATTTGCCCTTTTCGTCGAATGGAGCTGCCGATGCGGCGCAGTGGCGACCTGCGGTGGTGCGAGTGCCGGGCAGTGAAGCGGACACTGTCCGTTCGTCCGTTTTGCCGTTTCCAGACCTGGCCCGGCTCGTTGCGGGAGGTGTGACCGCCGCCTCGTGACCTGCGGCGCGGCCGTCGCGATCCCAGAACCGAGACGGGGAGCAACCAGTGACGTATTCGACCAACGGCCGCCGGGTCCTCATCACCGGCGGCACGGGTTCCTTCGGCAGGACGATGGTCCGCCGCCTCCTCGACCGCGGCGTCGGCGAGGTCCGGGTGCTCAGCCGCGACGAGGCGAAGCAGGACGACATGCGCCGGCAGCTCGGCGACGACCGGGTCCGCTACCACGTCGGGGACGTGCGCGACTACGACTCGGTGCTGCGGGCCAGCCGGGGGATCGACCACGTCTTCCACGCGGCGGCGCTCAAGCAGGTGCCCTCGTGCGAGTTCTTCCCGCTGGAGGCGGTGCGGACCAACGTCCTGGGCAGCGCCAACGTCGTCGAGGCGGCGGAGCGCAACGGCGTCGGCTCCGTGGTCGTGCTGAGCACCGACAAGGCCGTCCACCCCGTCAACGCGATGGGGATGAGCAAGGCCATGATGGAGAAGGTCGCCCAGGCGCACGCCCGGAACAACCCGAACAGCGCGACCACGGTCTCCTGCGTCCGGTACGGCAACGTCATGTACTCGCGCGGCTCGGTGATCCCGCTGTTCATCGAGCAGATCAAGGCGGGCCGGGCGCCCACCGTCACGGACCCGGGGATGACCCGCTTCCTGATGTCGCTGGACGACTCGGTGGAGCTGGTCGAGCACGCCTTCCAGCACGCCCGGCCCGGCGACATCTTCATCCGCAAGGCCGTCGCCTGCACCGTCGGCGACCTGGCCGAGGCGGTCTGCGAACTCTTCGACGTGCCCGCGAAGCTCGACGTGATCGGCGTACGGCACGGCGAGAAGCAGGACGAGACGCTGGCCAGCCGGGAGGAACTCGCCCAGGCGGACGACTTCGGCGACTTCCTTCGGGTGCCGTTGGACGCCCGCGACCTCAACTACGCGCTCTACGTCTCCGAGGGCGAGCTGGGCCGGGGGCCGCGGGAGGACTTCAACTCCGCCAACGCGCCGCGGCTGGGCGTACCGGAGATCGTCGAGCTGCTGAAGACGCTGCCGGAGGTACGCGCGGAGCTGGCCCTGCGGGACCCGGTGCTGGCGTGCTGAGGCTGGCGGTCACCGGCGCCGGCGGCTTCCTCGGCTGGCACGTGCGGGTGCTGTTGCGCGTCCTCGGCCGGCCGGAGCCGGTTGTCGTCACCCGGGCCGACCTGACCGACCCGGATCGGGTCGCGGCGAAGCTCGACGGCGTCGACCGGGTGCTGCACCTGGCCGGGGTCAACCGGGGCGAGCCGGCCGACGTGGCCGCCGGCAACGTGCAGCTCGCCGCCCAGCTCGCGCAGGGCCTCAAGCACTGCCCGACGCCACCCGGCGCGGTGGTCTTCGCCAACTCGGTGCAGGCCGGCAACGGCACCCCCTACGGCGACGCCAAAGCCGCCGCCGCCGGCATCCTGGCCGACACGGGCCTGCCGTTCGACGACGTCCTGCTGCCCAACCTGTACGGCGAGCACGGCCGGCCGTACTACAACTCGGCGGTCGCGACGTTCTGCCGGCTGCTCGCCGAGGGCGGGCAGCCGGAGGTGCACGGCGACCGCGAGCTGAGCCTGGTGCACGTCACCGACGCGGCGGCCCGGCTCGTCGGCGTCCCGGCCGGCGGCTCCTGGGACCCCGCCATGCCGGCGCTGCGGACCGGCGTACGGGCCCTCGCCGACCGGCTCGCCGACGTCGCCGCCACCTACCGCACGGGCGAGCTGCCGGCCCTGGTGGACCGGCACGACGTGCGGCTGTTCAACACCTACCGCTCGCACTGCTTCCCGGCGCACTACCCGCTGGCGCTGCCGCGCCGGGCGGACGCCCGGGGCGAGCTGGTCGAGACGGTCCGGACGCACGGGGGAGGCGGCCAGACCTTCTGCTCCACCACCCGCCCCGGCATCACCCGGGGCGAGCACTTCCACCTGGCCAAGGTGGAGCGCTTCGTCGTGCTGCGCGGCTCGGCGGAGATCAGCCTGCGCCGGGTCGGCGACACCGGGGTGGTGCGGTTCGCGGTCTCCGGCGACGAGCCGGCGCTCGTCGACATGCCCACCATGTGGGCGCACAAGCTGGTCAACACCGGCGGCGACGACCTGGTCACCATGTTCTGGACGAACGAGCTGTTCGACCCGGACCGGCCGGACACCTGGCCCGAGCCGGTGGAGCCGGGCCGGCCGGAGCACGCCGTGGCTGCCACGTGAGGATCGGCCTGGTCAGCCAGTGGTACCCGCCCGAAGGGGTGTTCATCCCCGGCAACCTGGCGCGGCAACTGGCCGAGCGCGGCCACGACGTGCGGGTGCTCACCACCTTCCCGAGCTACCCGCACGGCCGGATCTTCCCCGGCTGGCGGCAGCGCTGGCGACACACCGAGGCCGACGGGCCGGTCGCCGTGCGGCGGGTGCCCGCCTATCCCAGCCACGACACGTCCGCCGCCCGGCGCGCGCTGAGCCACCTGTCCTTCGGGGCCAGCAGCGCGTTTGGCGGCGTCCGCTGGTTGGCCGGCGTCGACGTCACCTACGTCTACCACCCGCCACCCACCTCCGCGGCCGCAGCGGCGCTGGTCCGCCTGGCCCGGCGTACGCCGATCGTGCTGCACGTCCAGGACCTGTGGCCGGAGTCGGTGCTCGGCTCGGGCATGGCGCCCGCCGGCCGGGCGGGCCGGGTCCTGGAGCGCGGCGTCGCCGCCCTGATGCGCGCGACGTACCGCCTGGCCGGCGCCGTGGTGGTGATCTCGCCGGCGATGGCCGACCTGGTCGTGGCCCGGGGCGCGGACCCGGACCGGGTGCGGGTGGTGTGGAACTGGACCGACGACGCGCTGTTCCGGCCGGTGCCGGCCACCGACGAGGCCCGCGCGGCGCTCGGCCACCGCGGGCGCTGCACGGTGATGTTCGCCGGCAACATCGGCCTGTTGCAGGGGATCGAGACCGCGATCCGGGCGGCGGCCGTCGTGCGCGACCGGATCGACCTGGTGCTGGTGGGCTCCGGTGCCGGCGAGGAGGCCGCGCGCCGGCTCGCCGCGGATCTCGGCGCCGACAACGTGCGGTTCGTCGGCCGGCGGCCCGCCGAACGGATGGCCGCGCTGTACGCCGCCGCCGACTGGCAGCTGATCTGCCTGCGCGACCTGCCCGCACTGCGCGGCAGCATCCCGTCGAAGTTGCAGGCCGCGCTGGCCTGCGGCAGTCCCGTGATCGCGTCGGTGGGCGGCGACGCCGCGGCCCTGGTCCGCTCGGCCGGGGTCGGCCTCGTCTCCCCGCCGGGGGACTGGCGTGCGCTCGCCGCGCGCTTCTCCGTCGCGGCGGCCGAGTCCGCGGACGCCCGGGCGGAACTGGGTCGGCGGGCCCGACGGGTCTACCAGGAGCGCATGTCGCTGCGGGTGGGCGTGGACCAGTTCGAGGACATCATGACCAAGCTGGCAGCAGAGAGAGGACGGGCATGACCCGGATCATGACGGTGGTCGGCACCCGACCGGAGATCATCCGACTGTCCCGGGTGATCGCCCGGCTCGACGACACCGTGGACCACCTGCTGGTGCACACCGGGCAGAACTGGGACAGCACCCTCTCCGACGTCTTCTTCAAGGAGCTGCGGCTGCGCGAGCCGGACCGCTTCCTGCGGGTGGACACCTCGTCGCTCGGCCGGGTGCTGGGCGGCGTGCTGGTCGGCATGGAGGCGGCGATCGCCGAGACGCGACCGGACGCGCTGCTCGTGCTCGGCGACACCAACAGCTGCATCGCCGCGCTGATGGCCCGGCGGATGCGGGTGCCGGTCTACCACATGGAGGCCGGCAACCGCTGCTTCGACCTCAACGTGCCGGAGGAGACCAACCGGCGGCTCGTCGACCACGTCGCCGACTTCAACCTCGTCTACACCGAGCACGCGCGGCGCAACCTGCTGGCCGAGGGGCTGCACCCGCGCCGCATCCTGCACACCGGCTCGCCCATGCGGGAGGTGCTGGAGCACTACCGCGCCGACGTCGCCGCGTCGGGCGTCCTGCGCCAGCTCGACCTCGCACCCGGCCGGTACTTCGTGGTCAGCGCGCACCGCGAGGAGAACGTGGACCAGCCGGACCGCCTCCAGCGCTTGCTCGACTGCCTCCGGGCCGTCCGCGACCGGTGGGGGCACCCGGTGCTGGTCTCCACGCACCCGCGTACCCGCAAGCGGCTGGAGGCGCTGGCGCCCGACGCCGCCGCTCTCGACGGGATCGCGTTCCACGAGCCGTTCGGCCTCTTCGACTACGTGCACCTGCAGACCAGGGCCTTCTGCACGCTCTCCGACAGCGGCACGATCAGCGAGGAGGCCGCGATCCTCGGCTTCCCCGCCGTGACGTTGCGCGAGTCGATCGAGCGCCCCGAGGCGCTGGACGCCGGCGGGATCATCATGACCGGGCTCGACCCGCAGGGCGTCGTGGAGGCAGTCGAGGTCACCGTGGCCCAGGTCGCCGCGCAGGGGGTGCCGTGCCCCGTCGACTACCGGGTCCCGGACACCTCCCGCCGGGTGGTCGACTTCATCCTCTCCACCGTCCGCCGGCACCACGACTGGGCGGGCATCCGCCGCTGACCGCGTACCGCGAGGGCCGGCGACCGGAAGCTCCGGTCGCCGGCCCTCACCATCTGGCGGTCAGCGAGCCAGCGGCACCTGCACGGAGGCGCGGGGGACCGGCCCGACCGGGTGGTCGCAGAGCAGGGCGAGCTGCGCGACCACCTTCTCCGGATCGTCGTACGGGTCGAGTCCGCTGACCTCGATCGGGTCCAGGGCGGGCACCGCCACGTGCGACACCAGCGGGTGCAGCGGCCGGGTGTCGGTCTCGCCGGTGCCGAACAGGTCCTCGTGCAGCTTCTCGCCGGGGCGCAGCCCGGTGTAGACGATTGGCACGCCGCTCTCCGCCTGCTCGGCCATCTGCCGGGCCAGGTCGGCGATGCGGACGGGCTCGCCCATGTCCAGCACCAGCGCCTCCCCGTCGCGGCCGATCTCGGCGGCCTGCAACACCAGGTGCACCGCCTCCTGCACCGTCATCAGGTAGCGGGTCACCTCCGGGTGGGTGACGGTGAGCGGGTGGCCCAGCTCGATCTGCCGCTGGAACGCGGTCACCACCGAGCCGCGACTGCTCAGCACGTTGCCGAAGCGGACGCTGAGGAAGGTGCCGGGGAACCGGGAGGCGGCGTGCGCGGTCAGCCGCTCGGTGATCCGCTTCGAGTAGCCGAGGACGCTGATCGGGTCGGCCGCCTTGTCGGTGGAGATGTTGACGAAGCGGGCCACGTCGCGGCACGCGTCGAGCACCGAGAGGGTGCCCCAGACGTTCGTCTTCACCGCCTCGCCGGGGTGCCGCTCCAGCAGTGTGAGGTGCTTGAGCGCGGCGGCGTGGAAGATGACGTCCGGCCGGCGCTCGCGGATGATCCGCCGGATGCCCTCGTCGTCACGCAGGTCGGCGAGGATCAGCTCGGGACCGTCCAGCATGGCCTGGCCGGTCAGCGACATCTGGAGGCCGTGCAGGGCCGACTCGTCGCGGTCGAGCATCATCAGCTCGCCCGGGTCCGCCTTCATCAGCTGCCGGCACAGCTCCGAGCCGATGGAGCCGCCGGCGCCGGTGACGAGAACCCGTCGGCCGCTGAGCCCGTTGCCGCTCAACGCCATGTCGGCGACCACCTGCCGGCGGCCGAGCAGGTCGTCGATCTGCACGTCGCGGACGTCGGTGACGGTGATCCGGTGGTCGACGAGGTCCCGGACCGGAGGCAGCACCTTGAACGTCGCCCCGGCCTGGAGGGTGGCCTCGCGGATCTGCCGGATCAGCGCGGCGTCGGCGTTGGCGACGGAGAAGATCACCGTCGTCGCGCCGGTGCGCCGTACGGCCGCGGCCACGTCCTGACGGCCGCCGAGCACACGTACGCCGCCGATGCGCAGGTCGCGCTTGTCGGGGTCGTCGTCGAGGGCGCCCACGGGCCGGTAGCGTCCACGCGGATCGCCGAGCATGGCCCGCAGCAGCCCCTGCCCGGCGTCGCCGAGCCCGAACAGCAGCACGGGGTTTGAGGACCGGGCGTCGGGCCGCATGGCGAGGTCGCGGCGGTGCCGGTAGGTGAACCGGGCGGTCAGCATGAACAGCAGCGCCAGGGCGCCACCGACCAGCGGCGTGCTCGCCGGCACCGGTCGTACGCCGGCCGGCAGCAGACCGATCAGCATGATCGCGGCCGTGGTGGCCGTCGTGCCCGCGACCCCCTGCACCTCCTGGAGGCTGCCGAGCGGGTGACGTCCGGAGTAGATCCGGCGGACCGCCGCGACGGCGACGTGCACGACGGCGGCGAGCGCGCCGCAGGTGGCGGCGCGCGCGAGCTGGCCGGAGGCCAGGTCGAGTTCGTAACGGAACCAGACCGCTGCGGTGAACCCACCGACCCAGGCGGTGCTGTCGGTGGCGAGGAATCCGATGGTGCGGCGACGCGCCCTGGCCCGGTGTGAACTCTGTTCACCGAGTCGGGTGGCCTCTGTTGCGGGCGGCATCTGTGCTCCCTGTCCGTCTCCGAGGGCTTCCGCCACAGGGCGAAAGGAGCTTTAGGGCTCTTTAGGTTGATACATGCCCGAACACGATTTTTGGCGGCTTTCGGATTCGATGACCGAATTTTCGTCCGTGGGGCGGAGGGCTCGTCGGGTCAACGGGCGGGCACGCCCTTGACCACGACACCGTCCGGCACGTCCCGGACGACGCAGGCGCCCGCCCCGACGGTGCTGTCCCGGCCCACCCGCAGGCCCTGCAACACGGCCGCCGTCGTGCCGACGAGCACCCCCTCCGCCAGGTGGCAGTCGCCCGAGACGGCGGCCAGCGGATTGACCGAGACGAAGTCGGCGAGGGTGCAGTCGTGCCCGACCGTGGCGTTCTGGTTGAGGTGCACGTGCCGGCCGAGCGTGACGTTGGTGGTGACCCGGGCACCGGCGAAGGCGACGAGGCCCGGGCCGTGCACCGTGTCCGGCCCGATCGTCGCCGCCGGATGCACGAGGCTCGCCGCCGGCGTGCCGTACGCCTCGACCCGGGCGGCGACCGCCCGCCGGACACGCGGGTCGCCGATGCCGATGACGTGGTGCGCGTCCGGGGGCGCGTCGCGCAGCCAGGCGACGCCCCCGAGATAGGGCACGTCGAGCCGCTGCACCCGCTTCAGGTTCTCCTCGGAGGGCCGGTCGTCGACGAACCCGAGGAGGCGCCAGCGCGGCCGGCCGGCGGCGACGTCCATCGCGCGCGCGATCGTGAGGACCTCCCGGCCGTGCCCGCCGCAACCGACGACCACCAGCGGGACCGTCACGCCGTCGACCCGCCCGTGCGGGCCGCCAGGAACTCGTCGACGGCGGCGAGGACGAGGCCGACCTGCCGCTCGTTCATCGCGCTGCCGCTGGGCAGGGCCAGCCCGTCGGCGAACAGCCGCTCGGCCACCCCGGTGAGGAGGCACTCGGCGTCGGCGTACGCCGGTTGCAGGTGCATCGGCTTCCAGACCGGGCGGGTCTCGATGTCCCGCCCCGCCAGGTGGGCGGCCAGGTCGGCGGCCCGCCAGCCGGCCCGCTGCGGGTCGACCGCGATGGTGGTCAGCCAGCAGTTGGAGCCGGGGTCCTCCACGCCGAGCAGCCGCACACCCGGGATCGGGGCGAAGAGCTTGGCGTACTGGTCGCGCAGGTGCCGGCGCCGGGCGATCATCCCGTCCAGCCGGACGAGCTGGGCGCGGCCCAACGCGGCGAGCAGGTTGCTCAGCCGGTAGTTGTAGCCCGTCTCGCGGTGCTCGTAGTGCGGCGTCGGCTCGCGGGCCTGGGTCGACAGGAACCGGGCCCGGGCCAGCAGGGCCGTGTCGTCGGAGACGAGCATCCCGCCGCCCGAGGTGGTCATGATCTTGTTGCCGTTGAAGGAGAGGATGCCCGCCTGCCCGAAGGAGCCGGCGGGCCGGCCGTGATGGGTCGCGCCGAGGGCCTCCGCGGCGTCCTCGACCACCGGTACGCCCGCCGCCGCGCAGACCGGGGCCAGCGCGGTGTGGTCGGCGCAGCTGCCGAAGAGGTCGACGGGGACGACCGCGCCGACGCGCTGTCCCCGCAGGACGAGCGCCCGGATCAGCTCGTCCACGAGGGCCACGTCGAGGTTCCCGGAGTGCGGGTCGCAGTCGACGAAGACCGGCCGGGCGCCGGCGTAGCGGACCGCGTTCGCGCTCGCCACGAACGTCAGCGTCGGCACGATGACGGCGTCTCCGGGCCCGACTCCCACCCCGAGCAGCGCCAGGTGCAGCGCCGCCGTGCCGGAACTCACCGCGACGGCCCCGCGCGTGCCCACCCGCGTGGCGACCTCGCGCTCGAACGCGTCGAGGTCCGGACCGACGGGCGCGACCCAGCCGGACCGCAGGGCGGCGACGACGTACGACTCCTCCAGCGGCCCGACGTCGGGCGGGGACAGGTGGATGGTCCCGCTCATCGGCCACCTCCGGCGGGGACGGTGAGGGTGGCGTCCGGTCCCGGCGCTGCGGGGGCGGGCGGGGGTGTGCCGAGGAACTCGGGAGCGGTGGCCGAGCCCGCCGCGGAGATCCCCTCGCGGCGCAGCACGGTGCGGACGGTCGCGGCGAGGATCGACAGATCCAGCCGCAGGCTGCGGTGGTCGACGTACCAGACGTCCAGGTCCAGCTTCTCCTCCCAGCCCAGGCTGTTGCGACCACGCACCTGGGCCAGCCCGGTGACGCCCGGCCTGACCTCGTGCCGGCGGGCCTGGGTGGGGGAGTAGCGCGGCAGGTACTCGGTGAGCAGGGGCCGGGGGCCGACCAGGCTCATGTCGCCGCGCAGCACGTTCCACAACGTCGGCAGCTCGTCCAGGCTGGTGGAGCGCAGGAAGCGCCCCAGCGGCGTCAGCCGGTCCCCGTCGCGCACCCGTCCCCGCAGCGGATCCGGCGGGAGCATGGTGCGGAACTTGACCAGCTCGAACACCCGGCCGTGCCGCCCCACGCGGGGCTGCCGGAACAGCACCGGCCGACCGAGTCCCGCCGCCACCAGCACCGCCACGACGAGGACCAGCGGCGCGGTCAGTACGAGCAGCACCACGGCCGCCAGCACGTCGATCGCCCGCTTCAGGGCCTCCGGTCGGGGCCGCTCCGCGAGGCTTCTTCCCGGCGTGTGCACGGAACCAGGCAAGGCTTCGACCTCCAGGGCAGAGTCGGGCACCAGTTGACAAACACGTTCTAACAGGGGTGAACGTGCCAGCAGTGCGAAATCGCGACACTCGCGCCGTTCCCGACAGGTCAACCGCGCAACGGCCCGTCAGGACGCGGCCCGACGCCGAAGACGTGCCCCTCGACCTGCCCGCGCCGCGGCCCTGGTGGGGCGGCAGGTGGGCCGACGCCGGTGTTCGGCGCATCCGCCTGCCTACGCTGAGGGCGTCGCGTCGCCGCCTTCGAGCCGGCGGGCCAGCAGCGTGCGCAGGGGGATCGACTCGCCGTCGCGACCACCCGCGCCGACCACGAGCGGCGGCGGACTCGGCTGGGGATCGGCCCCGAACAGCAGGGCGCGCGGGCCACCGGCCACGGTCAGCAGGTGGAACCGCCCGTCGACGTCGACGGCCCTGGTGCGGGCCCGGTCGACGTACCAGCCGCGCAGCCCCGTCCGGTAGCTGCCGCGCCCGTCGAGGCCCCGGGCCGTGAGCCGTTCGGTGGGCAGGCCGCGCCGGGTCGCCTCGGCGACGAACCAACCGACCAGCTCCGCCGCCTCGGCGTGCTCGGCCGCCCGCCGGCGCTCGTCGGCCGCCGCGTGCGCCCGCACCGCCTCCCGCTGCCGTTCCCGCCACTCCAGGCCGTCGCCCCGATCCACGACCGAGACGGTACGCCCCGCCGCCCGCCACCGGAAAGCACCACCGCGCCCTGTCGGCGGTCCGGCCGGTCGACAGGCGCGCACCGCCGGGTCCTGATGGTCGTGAGCAGTCCGGGCGAAAGGTCCGCACGACGCTGTCGAGCTGAGTCGCTTGCGACATCAGGCGGTTGCCTGAACCGTCGTCGAATCGTCCACGACATCAGCTCGACAGCGTCGTACGTGCGTCCCGCGCCGCCCTGGAACCCGGCCGGGTGGCCTGGACCTGGCCGGGTCCCAGGGCCCTGCGTGCCGCGTCGCTCCGGGCATGGGCCGTGTCAGGCCGGTCCGACCCGGGCCGTGTCAGGCTCGGGCGGCCCGGGCCGTGTCAGGCTCGGGCAGCCCAGGCCGTGTCAGGCCAGTCCGGCGCGACGCAGCGCGTCCGCCATGGCGTCGTTGGCCGGCGCGGGTCCCGCTCCGCCACGGCCCTGCCGTTGCGTCCCGCCGCGCCCGCCGCCCTGCCCGGACTGACCGCCGCGCCCGCCGCCCTGCCCGGACTGACCGCCGCGCCCGCCGCCCTGCCCGGACTGACCGCCGCGCCCGCCGCCCTGGGCGCCTTGCGTGCCCCGGTCACCGCGCCCACCGCCCTGGGCGGGCTGGCCACCCTGCCCGCCCCGCGAGGCGCCCCGGTCGCCTCGCGGTCCGCCCTGACCACCACGTTCGCGGCGCCCGCCGTCCGGGCCGCCGCGCCCGGCGCCCGCCTCCGCGTCGTCCTCCAGCCGGAGGGTGAGCGAGATCCGCTTGCGGGGCACGTCGACGTCGAGCACCTTGACCCGTACGACGTCGCCGGACTTGACCACCTCGCGCGGGTCCTTCACGAACGTCCGGGACATCGCCGAGACGTGCACCAGACCATCCTGGTGCACGCCGACGTCCACGAACGCGCCGAACGCGGCCACGTTGGTCACCACGCCCTCCAGCACCATGCCGGGCACCAGGTCGCTGATCTTCTCCACCCCCTCGACGAAGGTGGCGGTGCGGAACTCCGGCCGCGGGTCGCGGCCCGGCTTCTCCAGCTCGGCGAGGATGTCGGTGACGGTGGGCAGGCCGAAGGTGTCGTCGACGAAGTCGGTGGCCCGCAGCCCTCGCAGGATGGCGCTCCTGCCGATCAGCGACCGCAGGTCCTGCCCCGTCGTGGACAGGATCCGGCGGACCACCGGGTACGCCTCGGGGTGCACGCTGGAGGAGTCCAGCGGGTCGTCGCCGCCGGGGATGCGCAGGAAGCCGGCACACTGCTCGAAGGCCTTCGGCCCGAGCCGGGCGACCTTCTTCAGCTCCGACCGGGTGCGGAACGGACCGTTCGCGTCGCGGTGCAGCACGATGTTCTCCGCCAGCCCGGCGCCGATGCCCGAGACCCGGGTCAGCAGCGGCGCGGAGGCGGTGTTGACGTCGACGCCGACGGCGTTGACGCAGTCCTCGACCACCGCGTCCAGCGACCGGGAGAGCTTCACCTCCGACAGGTCGTGCTGGTACTGGCCGACCCCGATCGAGCGCGGGTCGATCTTCACCAGCTCGGCGAGCGGGTCCTGCAGGCGGCGCGCGATGGAGACCGCGCCGCGCAGCGAGACGTCCAGCCCGGGCAGCTCCTGGGAGGCGTACGCGGAGGCGGAGTAGACCGACGCGCCGGCCTCGGAGACCACCACCTTGGTGAGGTTGAGCTGCGGGTACCGCTTGATCAGCTCGCCGGCGAGCTTGTCGGTCTCCCGGCTGGCCGTGCCGTTGCCGATGGCGACCAGCTCGACGCCGTGCGCGCCGGCCAGCCGGGCGAGGGTCTCGATCGAGGCGTCCCACTGCCGGCGCGGCTCGTGCGGGTAGATCGTGTCGGTGGCGACCACCTTGCCGGTCGCGTCCACCACGGCGACCTTCACGCCGGTACGCAGGCCCGGGTCCAGCCCCATGGTGGGCCGGGTGCCGGCCGGCGCGGCGAGCAGCAGGTCCCGCAGGTTGGTGGCGAAGACCCGCACCGCCTCCTCCTCGGCCGCCTGCCACAGGCGCATCCGCAGGTCCGCCCCGAGGTGGATGAGGATCCGCGTACGCCAGGCCCAGCGCACCGTGTCGGCCAGCCACCGGTCCGCCGGCCGACCCTTGTCGGTGATGCCGAACCGCCCGGCGATCGCCGCCTCGTAGCGGCTCGGCCCGGTGACCACCGCGTCGGCCTCGCCGGCCTCCTCGGGCTCCATGGTCAGGTCGAGCACGCCCTCCTTCTCGCCCCGGAACATGGCCAGGATCCGGTGCGAGGGCAGCTTCGGGTACGGCTCGGCGAAGTCGAAGTAGTCGGCGAACTTCGCGCCGGCCGACTCCTGTCCGTCGCGTACCCGGGAAGCCAGCCGGCCCCGCGACCACATCTGCTCGCGCAGCGTGCCGATCAGGTCGGCGTCCTCGGCGAAGCGCTCGATGAGGATCGCGCGGGCACCCTCCAGGGCGGCGGCGGCATCGGCCACGCCCTTCTCCGCGTCCACGTAGCCGGCGGCGGCCTGGCGCGGGTCCTGACCCGGGTCGGTCAGCAGCGACTCGGCGAGCGGCTCCAGCCCGGCCTCGCGGGCGATCTGCGCCCGCGTGCGGCGCTTGGGCTTGTACGGCAGGTAGATGTCCTCCAGGCGGGACTTCGAGTCGGCCGCCATGATCTGCGCTTCCAGGGCCTCGTCGAGCTTGCCCTGGCCGCGGATCGACTCCAGCACCGCCGCGCGCCGCTCGTCCAGCTCGCGCAGGTAGCGCAGCCGCTCCTCCAGGGTGCGCAGCTGCGTGTCGTCGAGCAGGCCGGTGGCCTCCTTGCGGTAGCGGGCGATGAACGGCACGGTGGCGCCGCCGTCGAGCAGCTCCACGGCCGCCCGTACCTGACGCTCGGCGACGCCGAGCTCGTCGGCGATCCGCTGATGAACAGAGAGGGTCACGATCTCGATCCGCCTTCGGTGTGGGTTCCGCCCTGCATTGTGCCGGCCCGCACCGACGCCCGTCGCCGCCCCCGGCCCGGCGAGCCGCCCCACCCCTTCCTTACACCGCCTCGCCCGCGACGCCGCCCGCTGCGCTAGCGTGGCGATCATGGAAAATCCCGTGGACCCGCGCGCCCGGCGGCTCTTCGGCGGCAGCGCCCGGGCGCTCGGCGACCTCGCCACCAGCCCGTTCCGGGCCGACCGCGACCGCATCGTCGCCTCCCCGTTCTTCGCCCGGCTCAACGGCGTGACCCAGGTGGTGAGCCCCGGCGGCTCCGGCCTGCTCGTGCACAACCGGCTGACCCACAGCCTCAAGGTGGCGCAGGTGGCGCGCGCCATCGCCGAGCGGCTCACCGCCGACGAGGCGCACCGCGACCTGCTGGAGAAGCTGGGCGGCTGCGACCCGGACGTGGTGGAGGCCGCCGCGCTCGCGCACGACCTCGGCCACCCGCCGTTCGGGCACCTCGGCGAGCGGGTGCTGGACCGGCTGGCCCGGCAGCGGCTCGGCCTGACCGACGGGTTCGAGGGCAACGCCCAGTCGTACCGGATCGTCACCAGCACCGAGATCCGCGGCGCGGCGACCACCGGCCTGGACCTCACGGCGGCGGTGCGGGCGGCACTGCTGAAGTACCCGTGGACGCGGCTGGACCACCCCGACCCGCACCCCCGGCTGCTGGACCCGCCGCCGCGTGGCGCCACCCCGCCGCCGGACGACCCGGACAGCGGCTCGTCGAAGTTCGGGGCGTACCGGACCGAGCTCGGCGACCTGCGGCAGGCCCGGGAGCCGTTCGTGGGTCGCATCCCGGACTGGCAGCAGACCCCCGAGGCGTCGATCATGGACACCGCCGACGACGTCGCGTACGCGATCCACGACGTGGAGGACTTCTACCGGGTCGGGGTGCTCCAGCAGGGCGCGGTGGCCGCCGAGCTGATGGCCTGGCAGCGCGAGAGTGGGCACTTCCGGGCCATCACCGACGCGGCCCTGGCCACCGCCGCCCGCCGACCCGGCTCGGCGATCGAGCGGCTGCGCCGGCAACTGCACCGCAAGGACGCCTGGATCGCCGACGACGAGGCGTTCGCCGCCGCCGTCGAGCACGTCCGCGAGGAGTTGGTGGAGGGGCTGCTCGCCATGCCCTTCGACGGCTCCATCGAGGCGGAGCAGTACGTGGCCCGGTTCTCCGCCCGGTGGACGACCCGCTTCGTCGACGCGATCACCGTCGTCGAGCAGCCGGCGGTCCGCTCCGGTCACGTGCTGCTCGCCCCCGCGCAGTGGCACGAGGTGCAGGTGCTCAAGTTCGTCCACCACCGGTTCGTGCTGGCCCGGCCGGACCTGGCCCTGCACCAGCGCGGGCAGGCCCGGCTGCTGGGCACCCTGGTGGAGGCGCTGCTGGAGTGGCTGCTCGACCCCGAGGAGGAGTCCCGGCTGCCGCGCCGCCTGCACGACCTCGTGGAGCTGGCCGAGGCGGAGCTGCACCCGCGTACGCCGGACCGGATCGGCAAGGCCCGCGGGCGGGCGATCGTCGACTTCGTCGCCCAGCTCACCGACGGCCAGGCGGTCGCCATGCTGGACGCCCTGTCGGGCCGCTCCGGGGCGCTCTGGACCGACGCCTTCGTGCTCTGAGGGCGCTCAGGCGACGGCCTGCCACCAGCCGTCGACGGCCGGCGGGTCGTCCACCACCACCCGCTCCCCGGGGCGGGGCACGGCCAGCCGTACGTCCCGGGCCTTAGCCTCGGCCCAGATCCTGTCCACCGGCTCGGACCAGTCGTGCAGGGCGAGGTTGAACGTCGCCCAGTGCACCGGCAGGAGCAGCCCGCCGCGCAGGTCGAGGTGGGCGGCGACGGCCTCCTCGGGGAACATGTGGATGCTCGGCCAGGCCCGGTCGTACGCCCCGATCTGCATCAGCGTGACGTCGAACGGCCCGTGCCGCTCGCCGATCTCGGCGTAGCCGTCGAAGTAGCCGGAGTCACCGGTGTAGAAGACCTTGCGGTGCGCGCCGGCGACCACCCAGGAGCTCCAGAGCGTCCCGTCGCGGCGCAGCCCTCGGCCGGAGAAGTGCTGCGCGGCGGTGGCGGTGATCTCCAGCCCCGCCACCCGGTGGCTCTCCTCCCAGTCCAGCTCGACGATCCGCCCGGCCGGTACGCCCCAGCGGTCCAGGTGCGCGCCCACGCCCAGGGGCACCAGGAACGGCGCCGACTGCAGGGCGGTCAGCGCCTGGACGGTCGCCATGTCGAGGTGGTCGTAGTGGTCGTGCGAGATCAGGATCGCGTCCACCGGGGGCAGTTCGTCGAGGCGTACCGGCGGCTGGTGCAGGCGGCGCGGGCCGACCAGGCTCGACGGGGAGCACCGGTCGCTCCACACCGGGTCGAGCAGCACCCGGCGGCCCTCGATCTCGATCAGCGCGGAGGCGTGGCCGTACCAGACGACGTTCAGTTCACGCCCCGCGTCGGTGGCCGGGGCGGCGCCCGGGCGCGACAGCGGCACGGCGACGCCCGGCCGGCGCTTCTGCTTGCCGAAGATCAGTTCACGGACCAGGTTGCGGTCGGGGGTGCCGGCCATCGAACGGGAGCCGCCCGGGTTGCGGAAAACGCCGTCGTGGAACCGGGGCGAGCGGGCGGCCCGCTCCGCGCGGGCGCCGGTGAGCCGGCCGCCGAGCGCCGCCGGCACGTCCCGGGCCACCCACGCGAGCCCGACGAGCGCGGCCAGTCCGGCCGCCCCGCGTAGCCGCCGCCCGAGTGCCCGGTCGGGTTCCGCGCGTTGCGGTGCTGCGCCCATCGTCGTCCCTCCGCCGTGTCCCGTCGTACACGGTAGCCGGGCCGCCGAGGGACCGCCGGGCAGTCCGGCCGGGTGCCGGGGGCGGCCCGGCCGGACCGCCCCCAGGCGGCGGACCCCGGCGGGTGCTCGCGGCACGCCGGTGGCCCGGACGGGCGGTCGCGCGGTTCAGCCGCCGTTGCTGGGTCGCTGCACGGCCGGGCGGTGGACGAGGCCGGTGCCGACGAGGTTGTCGACCGCGGCGAGGAAGTGCCGGCCCATCCGGGCCCGGGCCGCGACGGCGGGGTGCGTCGCGCCGAAGTTGTCGGCGCCGGCCTGGCCGTCCGCGAAGAGGGCGTACGTCAGCACGGGCGCGCCGGCCTTGTCGAAGATCACGCCGGCCTCGTGCCGGGCGTCGGCGAACCAGCCCGCCTTGGTGGCGACCCGGGCCCGCTCGGCGGAGGACATGACCCGCCGCACCCCGTCGGTGTACGCGACCGGCGCCCGCAGCAGCCGGAGCACCAGCGCCGTGGAGGTCGGCGCGAGCAGCGTGCCCGCCACCAGCGCGCGCAGCAGGTCGTGGGTCTCCCGGGGGGTGCTGGTGCCGAGGAAGAACCGGTAGGGGTTGGCGACCGGCTGCACCTGGGTGTTCGGGAAGCCCTTGCCGCGCAGGATCTCGTTGAGCTCGGCGGCCGGGCAGACCGACCCGCACAGCCGTACCGCTGTGTCGTCGGAGACGGTCAGCAGGTTGGCTAGCACGTGTCCGAGCGTGACGAAGCTCGGGTAGGCCCCGTCGAGGCTGAAGATGCCGTCGCCGCCGGGCACCACGATCGCCTCGGTCACCTCGATGCGCTGGTCGAGCGTGAGCAGGCCCCGGTCGACCTTGTCGAGCACCGCCACCGCCACCGCGATCTTGTTGACGCTGTACGCCTCGATCCGCCGGTCGGGCTCGTCGGCGACCGGCACCAGGAGCGGGCCCGCCGGGTCCACGACGCTGACGTACGCCTGCCAGTTGCCGCCCGCGTACGCGCTCTCGCCCTGGTAGCTCGTGGTCACCCGGTGCGCGGCCTGCCGTGGCGTCGCCGGTGCCGACCCGGCCACGCCACGGCCGGAGGTCGCCGGGGCGGCCGCGGCCGGGGACGCGGCGCCCAGCACCGTCCCGGCGGTGGCCACCGTGCCCAGTCCCAGCGCGGTCCTGCGGTTCACCCGGATAGTCAATCGTCTCTCCCGTCGTGGTGGGCCGGCCCACCACCCTAGGCGAAACGATCGACGCGGGTGATCCCGCGCGGGGCTCACGGCAGCCGGCGCCGGAGGGCCGCCACGACCGGTCCGGGCAGTTCCCCGACGGCCCGCGCCAGCCGCTGGAGGTCGGGCAGCCAGCCGCCGCGCACCGACGCGGTGGCCGGGTCCGGCGCGAACACCGTGCCGTCGTGCGGTGCGACCGGCCGGTCGGTCAGCCCGAGCAGTCGCATCAACGGCCCGACGAGGGCGTCGTAGACGCCCGGCAGCATGGTGAAGCCGACCCGCATGACCAGGTTGACCCGGCCCACCGACACCTCCCGGCGGGGCCGGTCGGCGCAGTCCACGATGGCCCGCGCCACCCGCTCCGGGGTGGTGACGGGCGGCGGGGGCCGGCCGGCCCGGCCGAGGTGGTTCGCGGCGCGCTGGTAGACCGGGGTGTCCACACTGCCCGGGTTGACGATGCAGACGTGCACCCCCGGGGTCTCCCGGGTCTCCTGCTGGAGGGTGCGGGTGAGCCCCTGCAACCCCCACTTGCTCGCCACGTAGCCGCTCATGTAGGGCGCGGTGATGTGGCCGAGCACCGACCCGGTGAGGATCAGCGTTCCCCCGCCGTCCGCCGAGAAGCGGCGCAGCGCCACCCGGGCGACCGCGGCGGCGGCGAGCAGGTCGGTGCGCACCACCTGCTCGAAGACCCGCTCCGGGGTCTCCTCGAACCGGCCGTAGGCCATCACCGCCGCCGTGTGTACCCAGACGTCGATGCCGCCGAACCGGTCGAGGGCCGCGTCGGCGAGCGCCGTCAGCGCGCCGTCGGCGGTGATGTCGGTGGGCACCTGGAGCACCTGCGCGCCCGCGGCCCGGCACTCGTCGCGCACCGCGGCGAGGGCGACGGGGGAGCGGGCGGCGAGCACGAGGCGGTCCCCGCGTGCCGCGAAGGCCCGGGCCGCCGCCCGGCCGATCCCGCTGGTCGCGCCGGTCACGACCACCGTCCGGGTCACGGTGCGAGCACGACCTTGACGCAGCCGTCCTCCTTCTTCTGGAACATCTCGTACGCCTGCGGCGCCTCCGCCAGCGGCACCCGGTGGGTCCGCAGGTCCATCACGCCCAGCGGGTCGTCGTCGCCGGAGAGCAGCGGGATGATCTCGTCGGTCCACCGGCGCACGTGGCACTGCCCCATCCGCAGCTGGACGCCCCGGTCGAACATCTCCATCAGGGGCATCGGGTCGACCTCGCCACCGTAGACGCCGGAGATGGAGACCGTGCCGCCACGGCGAACGGCCTTGAGTGCGGCCTTGAGCACGACCAGCCGGTCGACGCCCGCCTTGTCGGTCATGGTCTGGGCGAGCTTGTCCGGCAGCAGCCCGGCGGCGGTCTGGGCTAGCTTGCCGAGGGGCGCGCCGTGGGCCTCCATGCCCACCGCGTCGATGACGGCGTCGGGGCCGCGCCCGTCGACGAGGTCGATCAGCGCGCTGGGCACGTCGTCCAGCTGGCTGACGTCGAGCACCTCGATGCCGTGCCGGCGGGCCATCGCCAACCGCTCCGGCACCAGGTCCAGCCCGATGACCCGGTCCGCGCCGAGGTGCCGGCCGATGCGGGCGCAGAGCTGGCCGACCGGCCCGAGCCCGAAGACGGCGAGGGTGCCGCCGGGCGGGGTGTCGGCGTACTTCACCGCCTGCCAGGCGGTCGGCAGGATGTCGGACAGGTAGAGCCAGCGCTCGTCGGGCCCGGTGTCGGGCACCTTGATCGGGCCGAACTGGGCGTGCGGCACCCGCAGGTACTCCGCCTGCCCACCGGGCACCGAGCCGTAGAGCGACGTGTAGCCGAACAGCGCTGCGCCCTTGCCCTCGGCCGTCACCTGGGTGGTCTCGCACTGCGCGTACAGCTGCCGGTCGCACATCCAGCAGGAGCCGCAGGAGATGTTGAACGGCACCACCACCCGGTCGCCCGGCTTGAGCCGGGTCACCCCCGCGCCCACCTCCTCGACGATGCCCATCGGCTCGTGGCCGAGGACGTCGCCGGGCTTCAGGTACGGCCCGAGCACCTCGTACAGGTGCAGGTCGGAGCCGCAGATCGCGGTCGAGGTGATCCGGACGACGGCGTCGGTCGGCTCCTCGATCCGCGGATCGGGCACCTCCTCCACCCGTACGTCCCGCTTGCCCTGCCAGGTCAGCGCCTTCATGTCCCGTCGTCCCCTCCTCGTGCCGTCCCCGGGGTTGCTACCCGCCCCCGACGACTTGAACCGGCACCGGAGCCCGGGGTGGCCGAGGGGCGGGGCGGCCCGCAGACGGCTGGGCCGTGGGCCGGCGGGCCCCGATGGCTGGGCCGGGAGCGGGTCGTCCCGGGCGGCGTCGAGGGCCAGGACCGCGAGGGCGGCGGCCAGCAGCCGCCGCAGGAACGGCCGGAGCGGGATGCGCAAGGCCGGGTGTACGTCCCCGAAGCGGCTCCGGCCCGGCGGTCCGGTCGCTGCCGGTCGCTGCCGGTGGTTGCCTGTCGTTGCCTGTCGAGCTGATGTCGCAGACGACTCAGCTCGACAGGGCGCGAGTGGCAGGGGCCAGGGAACAGAGGCCAGGGCCAGCGGCGACGAGGCGCGAGCGGCAGGGTGCGATGGCCCAGGGCCCAGGGCCCAGGGACAGGGGGTCGCGGCGGGCCGAACCTGGCGTGGTCGGGTCGGGGCGTGGCGCTGCGACGGCCGGCCCCGACTCCCACCTCGCGGCGCGGCCCGGGGCGGGGACGGCGGGCAGGCCACCGGGCAGGCGGTACGGCAAGGGCCGCCGCGCTCCCAAGGACGCGGCGGCCCCGCACCGGCGTCGCCGGCGTGACGTGCGGAGGCTCAGGAACCGGGGGTGTTGTCGCCCCGCTTCGAGGTGGCCATCAGGAAGTCGCGGTTGAGCCGGCCGATGGTGTTCAGCGGGATGCCCTTCGGGCAGACCACCGTGCACTCACCGGCGTTGGTGCAGCCGCCGAAGCCGGCCTCGTCGTGCGCGTCGACCATGCCGATGACCCGGGTGTAGCGCTCCGGCTGGCCCTGCGGCAGCAGCGAGAGCTGGGTGACCTTCGCGGCGGTGAAGAGCATGGCGGAGCCGTTCGGGCAGGCCGCCACGCAGGCGCCGCAGCCGATGCACTCCGCCGCCTCGAACGCGGCGTCCGCGTTGGCCTTGGCGACCGGGGTCGAGTGCGCCTCGGGGGCGCTGCCGGTCGGCGCGGTGATGTACCCGCCGGCCGCGATGATCTTGTCGAAGGCGCCCCGGTTGACCACCAGGTCCTTGATGACCGGGAAGGCCCGGGCCCGCCACGGCTCGATGTCGATCGTCTCGCCGTCGGAGAACTGCCGCATGTGCAGCTGGCAGGCGGTGGTGCCGCGCTGCGGCCCGTGCGCGTCGCCGTTGATCATCAGGCCGCACATGCCGCAGATGCCCTCGCGGCAGTCGTGGTCGAACGCCACCGGCTCCTCGCCGGCGAGGATCAGCCGCTCGTTGAGGACGTCGAGCATCTCCAGGAACGACATGTCCGGGGAGACGTCGTCGACCTTGTAGGTCACCATCCGACCCTTGTCCTCGGGACCGGACTGGCGCCAGATGCGCAGGGTCAGGTTCACTTGTAGCTCCGCTGCGTGGGGTGGACGTATTCGAAGTTCAGGTCTTCCTTGTGCAGCACCGAGGGCTCGCCGGTGGCGGTGAACTCCCAGGCCGCCACGTACGCGAAGCGGTCGTCGTCGCGCTCGGCCTCACCGTCGGGCGTCTGGTGCTCGGCCCGGAAGTGACCGCCGCAGGACTCCTCGCGGTGCAGGGCGTCGATGCACATCAGCTCCGCCAGCTCGAAGAAGTCGGCCACCCGGCCGGCCTTCTCCAGCGACTGGTTGAGCCCCTCGCCGGTGCCCGGCACCCGGACCCGCTGCCAGAACTGCTCGCGCAGGGCACGGATCTCGTCGATCGCCTTGCGCAGCCCGGCCTCGCTGCGCTCCATGCCGCAGTGCTCCCACATGATCTGGCCCAGCTCGCGGTGGAACGAGTCGACGGTCCGGTCGCCGTCGACGGCCAGCAGCCGCTGGATCCGGTCCTCGACGTCGGCGCGGGCCTGCACGGCCGCCGGGTGCGTGGCGTCGACCTTCTCGAACGGGCCGGACGCCAGGTAGTGGGCGATGGTGTTCGGCAGCACGAAGTAGCCGTCGGCCAGGCCCTGCATGAGCGCCGAGGCGCCGAGCCGGTTGGCGCCGTGGTCGGAGAAGTTGGCCTCGCCGATCACGAACAGGCCCGGGATGGACGACTGGAGGTCGTAGTCGACCCAGAGGCCGCCCATCGTGTAGTGCACCGCGGGGTAGATGCGCATCGGCACCTCGTACGGGTCCTCGCCGGTGATCCGCTCGTACATCTCGAAGAGGTTGCCGTACTTGGCCTCGATGGCCTTGCGGCCGAGCCGGTCGATGGCGTCGGAGAAGTCGAGGTAGACGCCGAGCCCTGTCTGGCCGACGCCGCGCCCCTCGTCGCAGACGTTCTTGGCGGCGCGCGAGGCGATGTCGCGGGGGACCAGGTTGCCGAAGGAGGGGTAGATCCGCTCCAGGTAGTAGTCCCGCTCGTCCTCGGGGATGTCCCGCGGACTGCGGGTGTCGCCCTTGGTCTTGGGCACCCAGACCCGGCCGTCGTTGCGCAGCGACTCGCTCATCAGGGTCAGCTTCGACTGGTGGTCGCCGGAGACCGGGATGCAGGTCGGGTGGATCTGCGTGTAGCAGGGGTTGGCGAAGTACGCGCCCTTGCGGTGCGCCCGCCAGGTGGCGGTGACGTTGCAGCCCTTGGCGTTGGTGGAGAGGTAGAAGACGTTGCCGTAGCCGCCGGAGGCGAGCACGACGGCGTCCGCGAACTCGGTGGTGATCTCGCCGGTGACCATGTCCCGGACGACGATGCCGCGGGCCTTGCCGTCGACGACGATCAGCTCCAGCATCTCGTGCCGGGTGTTCATCTCCACGTTGCCGAGGCCGATCTGCCGCTCCAGCGCCTGGTACGCGCCGAGCAGCAGCTGCTGGCCCGTCTGGCCCCGGGCGTAGAAGGTGCGCTGCACCTGCGCGCCGCCGAAGGAGCGGGTGTCCAGCAGGCCGCCGTACTCGCGGGCGAACGGGACGCCCTGGGCGACGCACTGGTCGATGATGTTGACCGAGACCTCGGCCAGGCGGTGCACGTTCGACTCCCGGGAGCGGAAGTCGCCGCCCTTGACGGTGTCGTAGAAGAGCCGGTGCACCGAGTCGCCGTCGTTGCGGTAGTTCTTGGCGGCGTTGATGCCGCCCTGCGCGGCGATGGAGTGCGCCCGGCGCGGGCTGTCCTGGTAGCAGTAGGTCTTCACCCGGTAGCCCTGCTCGCCCAGCGTGGCGGCGGCCGAGCCGCCGGCCAGGCCGGTGCCGACCACGATCACGGTCATCTTGCGGCGGTTGGCCGGGTTGACCAGCTTGGCCTCGAAGCGGCGGCGTTCCCAGCGGGTCTCGATGGGGCCGTCGGGAGCCTTGGTGTCGGCGATCGGGTCGCCCTCGGTGTAGAGATCCATGTCAGGACACCAATCCGGTGAGTACGGCGAACGGGACCGCCAGGTAGCCGGCGCAGAGCACGACGGCGAAGCCCAGCGCCACGGCCCGGGCCCGCCGCTCGCCGCGCGGGCTCTGCTGGCCGAGGCTGCGCAGCGCGCTGAACAGGCCGTGCCGCAGGTGGAAGCCGAGGGTGACGACCGCCAGGGTGTAGAAGAGCGTGACGTACCAGCGCTCCGGGGCGAAGTCGGCCACCACGTTGGCGTACGGCCGGCTCGGATCGCCGACCGGGTTCAGCGTGCCGGTGGTGAGGTCCAGGATGTGGTAGATCACGAAGAGCAGGATGATCACGCCGCCCCAGCGCATGGTGCGGGCCGCGTAGCTGCCCTGGACCTTCTTGCGGTGCGCGTACTGCACCGGGCGGGCGGCGCGGGCGCGCACGGCGAGGGCGGTCGCGGCCCAGATGTGGCCGAGCACCGACACCAGCAGACCGACCCGCAGGATCCACAGGAACCACACGCCCGGCAGGATCGGGGCGCCGATCTCGCGCAGCCAGTGCGCGTAGTGGTCGAACGAGGTCGCCCCCGTGAAGATCTTCAGGTTGCCGAGCATGTGCGCGATCAGGAACAGCACCAGGATGATGCCCGTCACCGCCATGACGGCCTTGAGGCCGACGCTGGAGCGGATGGGCGACCGAGTTCTCGTGACTACCACGCGATCGACGCTAGGAGCACTTGATTCAGTCGTCCAATGCATCGACCTCGCAGTCTTGATAGCTATAGGCTATGTAGATGCAGCTCCATCAGCTGAAGTACTTCGTTGCGGTGGCGGAAGTACGACATTTCACCCAAGCCGCCGACATCGTGGGCATCACCCAGCCTTCGTTGAGTAAGCAAGTTCACGCCCTGGAGGACGGCCTCGGCGCCCCGCTGTTCGAGCGGGTAAGGGGCAACATCACGCTCACCGCGGCCGGCGAGGTGCTCCTGCCGCTGGCCAAGCGGATCCTCGCCGACGTCGACACCGCGACCCGCGAGGTGCAGGAACTGGTCGGCCTGCGCCGTGGCCGGGTCCGGCTCGGCGCCACCCCCAGCCTCGCCACCTCGCTCGCCCCGCCCGTGCTGCGCCGCTTCCGCGACGCCCACCCCACCATCGACCTGCGGGTGGAGGAGAGCGGCTCGCAGGACCTGGTCCGCGGCCTGCTCCGCGGCGACCTCGACCTGGCACTGATCATCATGCCCGCCCAGGGCACCGACCCCGGGCTGCGCGCCGACCCCATCCTGCGGGAGAGCCTGGTGGTCGCCTCCGTCGAGGAGCTGTCGGTGACCCCGGAGACCGGGCAGCTGCGCGTCGCGGACCTGCGCGACCAGCCGATGGTGATGTTCCGGGAGGGCTACGACCTGCGCGACGCCACCCTCCAGGCCTGCCGGGAGGCAGGCTTCGAGCCGACCATCGCCGTCGACGGCGGCGAGATGGACGCGGTGCTGAGCTTCGTCGAGGCCGGGCTGGGCGTCGCGCTGGTCCCCGGCATCGTGGTGGCCCGGCGCCCCGGCGTGCGCGTCACCCGGCTGGCCCCACCCGGCGTCCGGCGGACCATCGCGGTCGCCCGGCGCCGCGACGTGGTACCCACCCACGCCGGCCGGGAGCTGCGCCGGATACTGCTGGACTACGTCCGCGACGCCACCACCGGCGGGGACCTGCCGCCGGGCGTCGAGCCCCTCTGACCCCGCCGGCACGCGCGCCGGCCGCATCGGTCCCAGGCCGCCGGACCGCGCCGCTCCCAGGCCGCCCGGCCGCGCTGGTCCCACGCCGCCGGTCCCAGGCCGCCCGGCCGCGCCGTCCGACGCCGCCAGGTGCGCACGACGGAAGACGACCGGGCCACGCCGGCCTGCCTACGCTGCCCGCATGGCAACGGGCAGCGCCGTGGTGATCGGCGCCAGCATGGGCGGGCTGCTGACCGCCTGCGCACTCACCGAGGCGTACGAGCGGGTCACCCTCGTGGACCGTGACCTGCTGCCCGAGCAGGCGGAGAGCCGCCGGGGCGTACCGCAGGGCCGGCAGTTGCACGTCCTGCTGACCCGGGGCCGGCAGGCGTTCGAGGAACTGCTGCCCGGGATCTCGGCGGAGCTGAGCGCGCGGGGCGTGCCCACGGTCGACCTGCACGAGCAGGTCCACTGGTACAACAACGGCCACCGGATGCGGCGCGCGCCGTCCCCGCTGTTCGCCCTCGGGGTCAGCCGGCCGCTGCTGGAGCAGGTCGTCCGGGAGCGGGTGGCCGCCCTGCCCGGGGTGCGGATCGTGGCGGGCTGCGAGGTGGAGGGGCTGACCACCACCCTCGACCGGGGACGGGTCACCGGCGTACGGCTGCGCCCCCGCGACGGGGATCCGACCACCGTCGCCGCCGACCTCGTCGTCGACGCCGGCGGCCGGGGCACCCGCAGCCCGGTATGGCTGGCCGAGCTGGGCTACCGGCCGGCGCCGGAGGAACGGGTCAAGGTCGGCGTCACCTACCTCACCCGCACCTACCGACGGGAGCCGCACCACCTGGAGGGGTTGCTCGGCGCGCTCACCAATGCCGTGCCCGGCCAGCCCCGGGGCGGCATCGTCGCCGTGCAGGAGCAGGGCCGGTTCGCGGTGGCGCTCAGCGGCATGCTCGGCGAGGAGCCGCCGGCCGACGACGAGGGGATGACCGCCTTCGCCGAGACCCTCGCCGCCCCGCAGATCGCCGACCTGTTGCGTACGGCGCGGCCGGAGAGCCCACCGGCGACGATGAAGTTCCCGGCCAGCGTGCGGCGGCGCTACGAGCGGCTGCGCCGCTTCCCGGCGGGCTACCTGGTGGTGGCCGACGCCGTGTGCAGCTTCAACCCGGTCTACGGGCAGGGCATGACGGTGGCCGCGCTGGAGGCCCTGTTGCTGCGCCGACTCCTGCGACGGCCGTCCGACCGGCTCGCCCGGCGGTTCTTCCGGGGCGCGGCCCGGCTGATCGACGGGCCGTGGTCCATCGCGGTCGGCACCGACCTGCGCTTCCCCGAGGTGCCCGGCCGCCGTTCGCCGCGGGTACGCCTGGTCAACGCGTACGTGGGTCGGCTGCACGAGGCGGCGACCCGGGACCCGGCGCTGGGCGCGGCGTTCCTGCGGGTGGTGAACCTCGTCGACCCGCCGACGCGGCTGCTCTCCCCGCCGGTGCTGTTGCGGGTGCTGCGCGGGTCGCCCTACCTGCCCTCGGCCTCGTCCATCGCCCGGTAGATCCGCTGCTCCGACACCGGGTACGGGGTGCCCAGCGCCTGGGCGAAGACGTTCACCCGCAGCTCCTCGACCATCCAGCGGATCTGCCGGACGGCCGTCGACTGCCGGCGCCCCGGCGGCAGCGCGGCGAGCATCTCCTGGTACTCCTTCTGCACCACCGCCACCCGGTCCTGCTGCTGCTTGTCGCGCTGCGGGTTGCCCGGCAGCCGGTCCAGCCGCCGCTCGATGGCGGTGAGGTAGCGCAGCAGGTCGGGCAGGCGCGCGTACCCGGTCTCGGTGACGAAGCCCTTGTGCACCAGGCCGTTGAGTTGGGCCCGGATGTCGGCCAGCGCGGCCACCACCGCCAGGTTCCGCGTGGCGCCGAGGCGCTGCTCGACCGCGTACGCGGCGGCGAGCACCCGGCGCACCCGGTCCATGATCTCGACCACGGTGTCCACCAGGTCGGCCCGGACCTTGTCCCGCAGGGCGGCGAAGCCCGCGGCGTCCCAGGCCGGGCCGCCCGCGTCGCCGATCAGCTTGTCGATGGCCGCCCCGGCCGCGTCGGAGATCAGCTCCTGCACGCCGCCGTGCGGGTTGCGGCTCAGCGCCAGCTTCGCCTCGTTGGACAGCCGCCCCTGGAGGAACTTCGCCGGCGACGGCACGGTCAGCCGCAGCAGCCGCCGCGTGCCCGCCCAGTGCGCGGCCTCCTGCTCGGCGGGCGAGTCGAAGACCTTCACCCCGACGGTGTCGCCCTCGTCGACCAGGGCCGGGTACGCGGTCACCGCGTAGCCCGAGCGGACCTGCTCGATGGTGCGAGGAAGATCGTCGATGCTCCACTCGCGCAGCCCGGTGCGGGCCACGTCGGGTGCTGCGGCGGCCACGACCTGGCGTACCTCCGCCTTGAGCTGGCGTTGCAGGGCCGACAGGTCCTTGCCCTCGGCGACCGGCTTGTTCTCCTCGTCGAGCACCCGGAAGCGGACCCGCAGGTGCGGCGGCAGCTTCTCCGGCTCCCACGCGTCCCGGGGCACGGTGACGCCGGTCATCCGCCGCAGCTGCCGGGTCAGCGCGTCCAGCAGCGGCTCCTCGCCGGCCGGCATCGCGGCCAGCGCCGCGCGCGCGAAGTCCGGCACCGGGACGAAGTTGCGCCGCACCGCCTTGGGCAGCGAGCGGATCAGCGCGATCACCAACTCCTCGCGCAGCCCGGGGACCTGCCAGTCGAAGCTCTCCGCCGGCACCTGGTTGAGCAGGGGCAGCGGGATGTCGACGGTCACGCCGTCGGTCGGGGTGCCCGGCTCGAACCGGTAGGTCAGCGGCAGGGTCACCCCGTCGGCGGACCACTCGTCGGGGTAGTCGGCCTCGTCCACGCCGGTGCGGCCGGCGTTGACCAGCAGCTCCCGGGTGAAGGTGAGCAGGTCGGGCTGCTCCCGGCGGGTCTTCTTCCACCAGGCGTCGAAGTGCCGCCCGGAGACCACGTCCGCCGGGACGCGCGCGTCGTAGAAGTCGAAGACGGTCTGGTCGTCGACGAGGATGTCGCGGCGCCGGGCGCGGTGCTCCAGCTCCTCGATCTCCGTCAGCAGCCGCTGGTTGTCCCGCCAGAAGTGGTGGTGGGTCTGCCAGTCGCCCTCGACGAGGGCGTGCCGGATGAACAGCTCCCGGGACAGCGCCGGGTCGATCCGGCCGAAGTTGACCTTGCGTGAGGTGACCAGCGGGATGCCGTAGAGGGTCACCTTCTCGTAGGCCATCACGGCCGCCTGCTTCTTCTCCCAGTGCGGCTCGCTGTAGCTGCGCTTGACCAGGTGCTGGGCCAGCGGTTCGACCCACTCGGGCTCGACCCGGCCGGCGACCCGGCCCCAGAGCCGGGAGGTCTCCACCAGCTCGGCCGCCATCACCCAGCGCGGCGGCTTCTTGAACAACGCCGAGCCGGGGAAGAGCGCGAACTTGGCGCCCCGGGCGCCCAGGTACTCGTGCTTCTGCGCGTCCTTGAGCCCGACGTGTGACAGCAGGCCGGGCAGCAGCGACTGGTGGACCTTCGGGGTGTCGATCTCCTCCGGCAGGTCCGCGCCGCCCCGGCGCCCGCCGCCGTCGCGCGCCGGTCGCCCTTCTTCGGGCGTACGCAGGACCTGGCGCAGCTGGCTGACGATGTCCTGCCACTCGCGTACCCGCAGGTAGTTGAGGTATTCGGCCTTGCACATCCGCCGGAACGCGCTGGACGACAGTTCGCGCTGCTGCTCGCGCAGGTGCCGCCACAGGTTGAGCAGCGACACGAAGTCCGACTCGCGGTCGGTGAACCGGGCGTGCGCCTGGTCGGCCTGGGCCTGCTTGTCGGCGGGCCGCTCGCGGGGGTCCTGGATGGACAGCGCGGCGGCGATCACCATCACCTCGGTGGCGCAGCCGTTGCGCTCGCCCTCGACGACCATCCGGGCCAGCCGCGGGTCGACGGGGAGCTGCGCCAGCCGCCGGCCCAGCGGGGTGAGCCGCTTCGCCGGGTCGGCCTCGGCCGGGTCCAGCGCGCCGAGTTCGTGCAGCAGGTTGACGCCGTCGGCGACGTTGCGCCGGTCCGGCGGGTCGATGAACGGGAACGCGGCGACGTCGCCGAGCCCGATCGAGGTCATCTGGAGGATGACCGAGGCGAGGTTGGTGCGCAGGATCTCCGGGTCGGTGAACTCCGGGCGGGACAGGAAGTCCTGCTCGTCGTAGAGGCGGATGCAGATGCCGTCCGAGGTGCGCCCGCAGCGCCCCTTGCGCTGGTTGGCCGACGCCTGCGAGACCGGCTCGATCGGCAGCCGCTGCACCTTGAGCCGGCTGCTGTAGCGGGAGATGCGGGCCGTACCCGGGTCCACCACGTACTTGATGCCGGGCACGGTGAGCGAGGTCTCCGCCACGTTGGTCGCGAGCACCACCCGGCGCCCGCCGTGCGGGGCGAAGACCCGGTGCTGCTCGGCGGTGGAGAGCCGCGCGTACAGCGGCAGGATCTCGGTGCCGCGCAGCGCCGGCTTCTTCTCCACCAGCTTGCCCAGCGCGTCCGCGGTGTCGCGGATCTCCCGCTCGCCGCTGAGGAAGACCAGGACGTCGCCGGGCCCCTCGGCGGCCAGCTCCTCGACGGCGTCGCCGATGGCCTGGACCTGGTCGCGGACGTTCTCCTCGTCCTCCCCGTCGTCCTCGCCCTCGGCCACCTCGACCAGCGGCCGGTAACGCACCTCGACCGGGTACGTGCGCCCGGAGACCTCGACCACCGGCGCCGGTACGCCGTCGGGCTCGTCGGCGGTGGGCGGGCCCGCGAAGTGCCGGGCGAACCGCTCGGTCTCGATGGTCGCCGAGGTGATGATCACCTTGAGGTCGGGGCGGCGCGGGAGGAGCTGCCGGAGGTAGCCAAGAATGAAGTCGATGTTGAGGCTGCGCTCGTGCGCCTCGTCGATGATCAGCGTGTCGTACTGGCGCAGCATCCGGTCGGTCTGCAACTCGGCGAGCAGGATGCCGTCGGTCATCAGCTTGACCAGGCTGCGGTCGCTCACCTGGTCGCTGAAGCGCACCTTGTAGCCGACCACGTCGCCCAGCTCGGTGCCGAGCTCCTCGGCGATCCGGTCCGCCACCGTACGCGCCGCGAGCCGGCGCGGCTGGGTGTGCCCGATCAGCCCGGTGATCCCGCGCCCCAGCTCCAGGCAGATCTTCGGCAGCTGGGTGGTCTTGCCGGAGCCGGTCTCGCCGGCCACGATCACCACCTGGTGGTCGCGGATCGCGGCGGCGATGTCGTCCTTGCGTTCGCTGACCGGCAGCTGGGCCGGATAGGTGACCACCGGCACGGCGGCGCGCCGCCCCGCCAGCACCGCCTCGGCCCGCGCCACGTCGGCGGCGATCTCGTCGAGCGCCGACTCCCTGCGCTGCGGGTCGCGCAGCCGGCGTACCCCGTCCAGGCGCCGTTGCAGGCGGCGCTGGTCGCGGAACATCAGGGGACTCAGGCGGCGGTGCAGCTCGCGGACGGGGTCGGTCGCGGCGGGTGCGGCTGGATTCTGCATGTCGTCGCCAAGGATAGGCAGCCGACGGCCGGACCGCCCCCGGGTTACCGCCGCCCCGCCCCGGGCCGCCCGCGCGCACGCCCGTCGGCGGCGCCCGTCAGGGGGAGCGCGGCGGTGCCGCCTCGGACTAGAGTGGGGCGCCGACCGACCTTGGCCACGGGGGATGGATGACGATGCGGGACACCGACCGGGCCCTGGTGCAGGCCGCCACGGCGGTCGCCAAGCTGCGCTGCCGCAGCGACAACCACACGGTCGCCGCCGCCGCGCGGACCACCGACGGCCGGGTCTTCACCGGGGTCAACGTCTACCACTTCACCGGCGGCCCCTGCGCCGAGGTGGTCGCGGTCGGCGCCGCCGCCACCCAGGGCGTCACCGAGCTGGAGACGATCGTCGCGGTGGGCGACCGGGGGCGCGGGGTGATCCCGCCCTGCGGGCGCTGCCGGCAGGTGCTGCGCGACTACTTCCCCACGGTCCGGGTCATCGTCGGGCCGATGGACGCGCTGCGGGTGGTGCACGTCGCCGAGCTGCTGCCGGAGACGTACGTCTGGGCCGACCAGCAGCTCGACGGGCCCGCCGGCCCGCTCCCCGCGCCCCGACCGGCCGACTGACGTCCCGGGCCGTCAGTCGCCGGCGGCGGCCGCCAGGATCGACCGGGGCATCGGCACGCTCTCGAACCGCACGATGCCCTCCGGCACCATCCAGCTCATCACCTGCACGCCCAGCCGCCCGGCCCGCACGGCCGGGTCGTTGTGGTAAAGCTCTCGGGCCTCCTGCGGGGAGATGGAGAGCACGACGAACCCGCGCAGCCGCTCGTCGTCGGCGTCGACGAAGGGCCCCGCGGCCAGGACGAGCCCCTGTTCCACCAGCCCCGCGTGGTGGGCCAGGTGGGCGTCCTGCAACCGGTCGGCCGCGTCCAGCGGTAGCTGCGGCGCGTCCGTCGGCCGGCTCAGGAGCACCACGGTGTGCTGGTCGAATCGCATGCTGACAACCCTAGGGCGGCCGGGGCCGCCGCCCGACCGGATCCGGCGCTGTCCGCCCTGCTCAGCGCCGCCCGGATCGACGACGGCGAGTTAGGCCCGGCCAGGGCGTTCCGCTACGGTAAGGCGACCCTAAGCCCGAACGTGCAGGAGCCTCGTGACCACCCTCGCCACCCGACCGGCGCCTGCCGGCACCCGGCCTCGGGCGCGTGGGGGTCGTCGGCTCGCGGTCACGGTCGCCGCCGCGCTGGTGCTGCTGCTGGCCGTGCTGGCGAGCTTCGCGCTCGGCAGCCGGGCGCTGGCCGTCGACGAGGTGTGGCGCGCGCTCATCGCCCCGGACGGCGGCGACGCCGCCACCATCGTGCGGGAACTGCGGATGCCGCGCACGGCGCTGGGCCTCGCCGTCGGGCTGGCGCTCGCCGTCGCCGGCGTCCTCTTCCAGGCCCTCACCCGCAACCCGCTGGCCGAACCGCGGATCCTCGGCATCAGCGCCGGCGCCTCGTTCGGCGTGGTGCTGGCCATCTCCGTCTTCGGCGTGGGCACCCTCGCCGGGTACGTCTGGTTCGGCATCGCCGGTGCGCTCGGGGCCGGCGTGCTGGTCTTCGCCGTCGCGGCCAAGGCCCGCGAGGGCGCCAGCCCGGTCACCCTCGCGCTGGTCGGCGCGGCCCTCGACGCCAGTCTCGCCTCCGTGGTGTACGCGCTGCTCAGCATGGACGCCCGCACCTTCGAGGAGTACCGCTTCTGGGTGGTCGGCGGGCTGACCGGCCGGGACCTCACGGTGGCCGCCCAGGTGGTGCCGTTCGTGCTCGCCGGGCTGGTCCTGGCCGCCCTCGTCGCGCGGGGCCTGGACGCGCTCGCCCTCGGCGACGACGTGGCCCGGGGCCTCGGGCACCGGATCGGGCTGGTCCGCCTCGGCGGCGGCGTCGCCGCGGTGCTGCTCACCGGGGCGGCCGTGGCCGCCGCCGGGCCGATCGCGTTCGTGGGGCTCGCGGTGCCGCACCTGGCCCGCGCCCTGGTCGGCGCCGACCATCGCTGGACCCTCGCGGTCTCGGCACTGCTCGGGCCCGCGCTGCTGCTCGGCGCCGACGTCGTCGGTCGGCTCGTCGCGCCGCCCGGGGAGGTGCCCGCGGGCATCGTCACCGCGCTGATCGGCGCCCCGCTGCTGGCCTTCCTGGTCCGCCGCGCCAAGGTCGTGACGGCGTGAGCGCCCCCGCCGCCCCCGCCGCCGGGCGGCCGGCGGGCCGTCCCCGGGTGGGCGTCACCGCGCTGCCGGGGCGGTCGCTCGTGCGGATCGGCCCGGTCAGCGTGCAGGTCCGCCGCCGCTCCGTGCTGGTCGCCGCCGCGCTGGTCGTGCTGCTGCTCGCCGCAGGGGTGCTCAGCCTCTCCCTGGGCACCCCGTACGTCGCCCCGGCCGACGTGCTGCGCGCCCTCTCCGGCGCCGGCACCCCGTACGACCTGGTGGTCCTCGACCTGCGCCTGCCCCGGCTGGTGCTGGCCGCGGTGGCCGGCGCGGCCTTCGGGGTGGCCGGCACGCTGATCCAGAGCGTGGCCCGCAACCCGCTCGCCAGCCCCGACGTCGTCGGCATCACCCAGGGCGCCGGCCTCGCCGCGACGGTGGCCCTGACGACCGGCGCCGCGGCGGTGCTCGTGGCCCCGGCGGCGCTGCTCGGCGGGCTGGTCGCCGCCGCGCTGCTGTTCCTCCTCGGCGCCCGGCACGGGCTGGCCGCCCAGCGGTTCGTGCTCGCCGGCGTGGCGGTCGCCTTCGCGCTGCGGG
The DNA here is from genome assembly GCF_004345505.1 of Micromonospora sp. CNZ303. Classification (NCBI taxonomy): domain Bacteria; kingdom Bacillati; phylum Actinomycetota; class Actinomycetes; order Micromonosporales; family Micromonosporaceae; genus Micromonospora; species Micromonospora sp. CNZ303. The sequence continues at coordinate 205,949 of NZ_SLVT01000008.1, forward strand.
CCCTGACCGAGGTCGTCCTGCTCACCGCCGACCCGATCGACGGGCTGCGCGCGCAGATCTGGCTGATCGGCACGCTCGCCGGCAAGGGCTGGAACGAGAGCCTGTGGATCGCCCTCACCCTGGCCGCGCTCCTGCCGGTGCTGGCCTGGGCCGGCTGGGCGCTGAACAGCACCGCCCTGGACGACGACACCGCCCGGGGGATCGGCCTGCGCCCGGTGGCCCGTCGGGCCGGCCTCGCCGGCACCGGGGTGCTGGCCGCCGCGATGGTCACCGCGCAGGTGGGCGCGGTGGACTTCGTGGCCCTCGTCGCCCCGCAGCTGGCCCGGCGGCTGGTCCGCGCCGAGCGCCCGCCGCTGCTTAGCGCCGCGTTGCTCGGGGCCCTGCTGCTGGTGCTCGCCGACCTGGGCGGCCGGCGGCTGTTCGCCCCCACCCAGCTGCCCGCCGGGGTGCTGACCGCCGCCATCGGTGGCCCGTACCTGATCTTCCTGCTGCTCCGTGGCCGGCGGCGGCCCTCGTGATGTCCCACCCTGGCAAGGAGGCGTGATGCTCTCCACCCGCGACCTGGTCGCCGGCTACGACGAGCGGACCGTGCTGGACGGGCTCGACCTGGAGCTGCCCGGCGACGCGTTCACGGTGATCGTCGGGCCGAACGCCTGCGGCAAGTCCACCCTGCTGCGCACCATCGCCCGCCTGCTCACGCCCCGGCGCGGCGCCGTGCTGCTGGACGGCACCGCCATCCGGGACCTGCCGACCCGCGAGGTCGCCCGCCGCCTCGGCGTGCTGCCGCAGAGCCCGCTGGTGCCCGAGGGGGTGACCGTCGCCGACCTGGTCGGCCGGGGCCGGCAGCCGTACCAGCGGTGGTGGCGGCAGTGGTCGGAGTCCGACGGGGCCGCCGTCGACCGGGCCATGGCGCTCGCCGACGTGACGGCGCTGGCGGACCGGCCGGTCGACACCCTCTCCGGGGGCCAGCGGCAGCGTGTCTGGATCGCCATGACCCTCGCCCAGGACACCGAGGCGTTGCTGCTGGACGAGCCCACGACCTTCCTCGACCTCGCGCACCAGGTGGAGGTGCTGGACCTGCTGCACCGGCTGCGCGTCGAGCGGGGCCGGACGGTCGTCGCCGTACTGCACGACCTCAACCAGGCCGCCCGGTACGCCGATCACCTGATCGCCATGCGCTCCGGTGCCGTGGTGGCCGCCGGGCCGCCCCGGGAGATCCTCACCGCCGACCTGGTCCGGGACGTCTTCGGCCTCGACTGCGTGGTCGTGCCCTGCCCGGTGACCGGGGCGCCCCTGGTGGTGCCCGCGCTCACCAGTCCCTCCCTGACCCGCCTGCCCGCCGGGAACGCGGCGACGCCGCTGACCGGCTCGCACCCTTCGAAAGGAATCTGATGCGTCGTCTCGCCGCCGCCCTCACCGCGGCGCTGGCCCTCGGCGTCGCTCTCACCGCCTGCGGTGAGAGCGACCCGGTCGCCGACACCACCACCGGACAGACCCGGGAGATCGTCCACGCCATGGGCACCACCAAGGTGCCGGTGGAACCGAAGCGTGTCGTCGTGCTCGACACAGACAAGATCGACACGGCCCTGACACTCGGCGTCACACCGGTCGGCGCCGCCACCGCCGGCGAGGCGAAGAGCTGGCCGACCTACTTCGGCGAGGAGAAGCTCGCCGGCATCAAGGAGGTCGGGGTGCTCACCGAGCCCGACCTGGAGGCCATCAACGCCCTCAAGCCGGACCTGATCCTGGGCAGCAAGTTCCGCCAGGAGAAGTTCTACGACGAGCTGGCCGCCATCGCGCCGACCGTCTTCACCGAGAAGGTCGGCATCACCTGGAAGGAGAACTTCCTCTTCGACGGCGCGGCGCTCGGCAAGGAGCAGCAGGCCAAGGACCTGCTGGCCGCGTACGAGACGCGGGCCAGGGAGTTCGGCGGCAAGCTCGGCAACGCCGCCGAGCGCAAGGTCTCCATCGTCCGCTTCATGCCGACCGAGATCCGGGTGTACGGGCCGGACTCGTTCTCCGGCATCGTCATCGGCGACACCGGCCTGGGCCGCCCCGAGCGGCAGCAGCTCACCGGCAAGGAGGACCGGCGGATGGACCGGGTCAGCCCGGAGCGCATCGGCGAGGTCGACGGCGACGTCATCTTCGTCACCGCGTACGGCGAGAAGGCCGCCGCCGAGCAGGCCAAGGTCACCGGCGGGACGCTCTGGAAGGGGCTGTCGGCGGTCAAGGCCGGCAAGTCGCACGTCGTCTCCGACGAGATCTGGATGACCGGCATCGGCATCGGCGCCGCGAACAAGATCCTCGACGACCTGGCGAAGTACCTCACCGCCTGACCCGTGTCGCGCGCGGCAGCCGCTACGGCTGCCGCGCGTCACCCGTCACGGACTCGCCGGCGGCGCGCCGCAGCGAGCGGTACCGGGAGGGGTCCTCGCGGGCCGGCCCGCCCTGCCGGACCCGCCCGGCCGGGTGCACCGCCGGCTGGTCCGGCACCCGGGGCGTCTCCCCGTGCTGCGTGACCAGGTCCTCGGTCTCCTGGACCAGGTAGTGCGGCCGACGCTTGGTCTCGTAGTAGATCCGGCCGATGTACTCCCCGATCACGCCCAGGATCGTCATCTGGATGCCGCCGAGACCGATCACGCTGACGATGATTGTGGTGTAGCCGGGAACGTCGATTCCCTTGCTGACGGCGTCGGCGACCACCCAGGCCATGTAGACCACCGCGATCAGGGTGAGGAACAGGCCACCGTAGATCGCCAGCCGCAGCGGCCGGTTGTTGAACGACAGCAGCCCGTCGAACGCGTAGTTGAACAGCTTGCCGAACGTCCACCTGCTCCGGCCCGCCTGCCGGGTCTCGTTGCCGTGCGCGACCACCACCGTCCGGAAGCCGATCCAGGAGAACAGCCCCTTGGAGAAGCGGTTGTACTCCGGCATCGCCAGCACCGCGTCCACCGCCAGCCGGGACAGCAGCCGGAAGTCACCCGCCCCGTCCAGCAGCCGCACGTCGATCCACCAGTTGACCACCCGGTAGAAGGACCGCGAGGCCAGCATCCGGACGAAGCGGTCGCCACGCCGGTCCCGGCGCGCGATCACCTGGTCGAAACCCTGCCGGTACAACGCCACCATGTCGGGCAGCAGCCGGGGCGGGTGCTGGAGGTCGGCGTCCATGATGACCACCGCGTCCCCGGTGGCCCGCTCCAGCCCGGCCAGCATCGCCGCCTCCTTGCCGAAGTTGCGGCTCAGCGACGTGTAGCGCACGGCGGGATCGGCGGCGGCGAGCCGGCGCAGCGCCACGAGGGTGCCGTCGGAGCTGCCGTCGTCGACGTAGACCACCTCGATGTCGACGTCGGTGAGCTCCGCGACCGCGGCGGTCACCGCCGTGTGCAGGCGCTCCACCGAGGCCTCCTCGTTGAAGCAGGGCACCACCAGCGACAGGCGCACCTGCGTCACCCCGCCCGGCCGGCGCCCGAGGACGCCCGTCCCGCGCCGCCCCGCTCAGAGGCGGTAGACCAGCACACCATCGATCTCCTCCCGGGTGATGCCGAGCCCGTCGATCGGCCGGTCCGCGATGCCCTCCCAGGGCGTCCCGGCGGTCCAGCCCGGCAGGGCCACCACGGACCGCACCCCGATTCCCCGCAGGTACGTCACGCTGCCCGCATCGGGGAAGGTGGCCGTCGCGACCCGGGTCTGCGCCTGGGTGACCGGCTCGAACCCGCCCAGCCCGTTCGTGACCCGGGGGAACCCGTCCGTCGTCCACGACATGAAGATCAGGTCGACCGCGCCGCCGGCGGGCAGCACCAGCATCGGCTCCGCCGCCGTACGCATCGCGGCCGGCGGCGTCGGCACCACCGGATGCGGCGTCCGGTTGACCCCCTCCAGCCCGACCAGGGCCAGCGGCACCAGCAGGAGCACCGGTGCCAGGAGCCTGGCCCAACCCCGGGACGACCAGCGCCGCACTGCCGTGGCGAACACCGTCACCGTGCCCGCCGCCAGCACCGCCAGCAGCAGGCTCGTCCAGTGCATCATCCGGCCCGGCGTCCGCAGCGCGTCCCAGCCCGGCAGGTGCTTCGACAGCGTCAGGTAGCCCGGATCGCCGTCGCCGCCCAGGGTGACGCCCAGGCCCAGCAGCACCGTGCCGAGCACACCGAGCGCCAGCGCGACCCGGTGCCGGGCCGGGTAGACCGAGACGAACAGCCCCGCCGCAGCCAACGCGAGCAGGACCATCCCGGGCAACAGCGCCATCTCCGGCGGCCAGGACAGCTGTTCCCGCGCCGCCGCGTGCCGCTCGCCCCACCACCACGAGTCCGCCGGGGCGGTGACGAAGCCGATCAGCGGCGGCGAGAACATCTCCGTCCAGGCCAACGACCGTTCGGCCTGCGGGTTGAGGTCGACGACCTTCAGATAGACCAGGCCCAGCAGGAGCGTCACCGCGCCGAAGACGGCGCCACCGGCCACGTCGGCGAGCAGCAGCCGCCGGCCGAACGCGGGTCGTCGCCCGCGCCGCCACCAGGACCAGCCGTAGCCGCCGGCCCCGACCAGCACCGCGGCCAGCAGGAAGTAGACCAGTGGCAGCCCGATGCCGAAGCCCAGGCTGATCTGCCAGGCGGCGACGAGCCACCCCGCGAGGGCCCAGCCCGGTCGCCGCCGCTCCGGCCGGTAGCCGTGCCGCAGTGACCAGCCGTGGCCGCGCGCCAGCATCGCCAGGCACAACGCGATCCCGCCGCTGGACAGGATGTTCAGGTGGCCGGAGTGCGCCAGCCGCCAGGGCGCGTACGCCCACGCGATGCCGGCGACCGCCCCGCCCAGCCGGCCCGCCCCGAGCTGCCGGGCCAGCGCGTACGCCCCGATGAAGGCCAACGCGTGCACCAGCACGTACATCACGTTGTAGCGGACCAGGGCGGCCTCGAAGCCCGAGCCGAGCATCCCGAACGGGGCGTAGCCGAGCAGGGTGTCGCTGTAGGCGTACGTGTAGGTCTCGGGGAAGAAGGTGTTCGAGTGCCAGAGACCGGCCGGGTTGTTGAGCACGGCGTGCCCGGCCCAGGCCATCTGCCACGCCTGCAACGTGGGGTCGCCGATGTCGCCGGGGATCGTGCTCGCGGGGTGCCGCATCGTCGGCCAGGTCAGCACCACGGCCAGCAGCAGCCCGCCGAGCACCGCCAACGTCCATTCGTGGCGCAGCCACCACCACCGCTCCCGCCGGCCGGGGTCCCTGGGCGCGGGAACCTGCTCGTCGTCGGCGATCTCGGCGGGCGGACGGGCGTCCGTGGACCCGGTGGTCATGAGGATAGATGATTCACGATGCTGTGCGTCGTGTCGATCCGCCGCCCGGGATGTGGGCTTTCGCGCGGGTCCGCCGACGCGCCCGGGACGCACGTCCGGTCCGGCCAACGTCGGCCGGACCGGGCGAGCGGGATCGGGTGGGTGGTGGGCAGGGGTCAGGCGGCGGTGGCCCAGATGGCCCGGAAGGCCGCCGCCTCGCCGGCCAGCCACCGCTCGATCTGCTCCGGGCGGGCGTCGGCGGGCATGCGGTGGGCCTCGCCACGGCGGACGTCGACCAGGACCGGCTCGGCGTGCGGGAGCACCGCGTCCATGTGCCGGGCCATCAGGTGCAGGGTGGCCAGCGTCGCCTCCTCGCTGGGCGGCGCCTCGTCGAAGTGCAGTCGGACGGCCTCGACGCGACCGTCGGCGTGCCGTACGCCGAACTGGGGGTTGACCTTGACGGGCAGGTCGCCCAGCATCGCGAGCGCGTCGCGGGTCTGGGCGAGGTCGACGGCCCTCGGTTCGCCGAGGGAGCGCAGCCAGGTCGTCGCGCCGGGGACGAGGGCCTGGTAGAGCGGTCGCCAGCGGGGCTTGACCACGTCGACCACCTGGTCGAGGTGGGTGCCGCCGGTGTGGAAGGCGATGTCGGCCTTGAGCGCCTTGACGAACTGGCCGTGCGGGTTGAAGCCGGAGCGGCTGGCCCGCTGCTTGCGCAGGCCCCCGACGAAGGTGGCCTTCGTCGGGCCGGTGCGGTCGACGTAGCGGGTGAAGCCGAGCAGGGTGGCGTAGGGGGTGGGTGGGGCGGAGGCGGGCGTGGTCACGGGCGTCCTCCCAGGTCAGGACCTCGATTAGTACACACATTCTAATCGACGGGTGTGACATCTCCCAGGGTTCGCGGGGGACTCTCTCGCCCGGTCCGCCGACGGCCGACCGGCACCGGCTCATCGAGGCGCGGGGGAGCGCGGGACACTTCTGCTGCGTTGCCGGGACCGACTGCAGGAACTCTTCGACGACGTGGTTCGCGTACCCAGCGCATAGCTGCCGCGCGAAGACGGGCCACCGACGCGCCCGCGGGAGATCCGCGCCGACGGCCCGCGCCGAGGCGCGCACCGCTGCCGCTGTCCGGTGCCCATCTTGTGCGGCGCCGATTCCGAAGGGTCTTCCGCCCCGGAAAGAAACACTCCGGACAGAAACAAAGGGAAAGGGAGTGTGACCACCCCTTTCCCTTCTCAAGATATATCGCACCCGGGGGCTTGCGGCAAGACCCCATCCGTGCCGCAGAATCACCGGCCGAGGCCGCGAGCTGCGGAAACGGGACCAGCGAAAGCGTGGGTCGCCGTCGACGTACGGCCGAATGGAGATGTCGAGCCGATGGCCGGACGCCCGGTGCGCGCGTGCGGCGCACGGCATCGCGGGCCGGGAGCCGGAACGAGAGTGGAGTTGCCGACGTGGATCGCCTGACGACCATTGTGTTCGACCTTCCCGACCACCTCGCCGCCAAGGCCGACCCGACGCTGATCGCCGCCGACGAGCAGCACTTCGCGGCAGTCGCCGGGAGCATCGAGCGGACGGGCACCGAGTTGTCCGACCGCCTCGACGCCGAGCGCCGGGCCCCCGGTGGCAAGGGCCGGCAGGCGGTGGACCGGGACATGGAGGTCCGCCGGCTGGCCGCCCGCCTGCGCACACTGCGCCGCTTCGGCGTGGATCTCTGCCTCGGCCGGATGGTCGGCGCCGACGATCCCGCGCCCGTGTACGTCGGACGGCGCGGCCTCACCGACGGCGCGGGCGGGCGGCTGCTGCTCGACTGGCGTTCCCCCGCGGCCGAGCCGTTCTTCGCGGCGACGCACGCCAACCCGATGGGCCTGGCGAGCCGCCGCAGGTACCGCTGGACACGCGGCCGGATCACCGACTACTGGGACGAGGTGTTCACCCCGGACGCCCTCGTGGGGCACGCCGCCGCGCTCGACGACCAGTCCGCCTTCATCGCCAGCCTGGGCGCCAGCCGGTCGCCGCGGATGCGCGACGTGCTCGGCACGATCCAGGCCGACCAGGACGCCATCATCCGGGCGGGGTCGAGCGGGGCGCTCGTCGTGGACGGCGGTCCCGGCACCGGCAAGACCGTCGTCGCGCTGCACCGCACCGCGTACCTGCTCTACGCCGACCCGCGCCTCGGTCACCGCCGGGGCGGGGTGCTGTTCGTCGGGCCGCACCAGCCCTACCTGGCGTACGTCTCCGACGTGCTGCCCAGCCTGGGGGAGGAGGAGGTGCAGACCTGCACCCTGCGCGACCTCGTACCCGAGGGCGCCTCGGCGAGCGTCGAGACCGACCCGGAGGTGGCCCGCCTGAAGTCGTCGGCGGCGATGGTGAAGGCGATCGAGTCGGCCGTCAGGTTCTACGAGGAGCCGCCGACCGCCCCGATGACGGTCAGCACGGACGAGGCCGACCTCCGGCTGCGCGCCGCCGACTGGGCCGAGGCGTTCGAGGCGCCGGGACCCGGTACGCCCCACAACGAGGCGCGCGACGAGGTCTGGGAGGAGCTGCTCACGATCCTGGCGGAGAAGTACGACGGCGACGAGCCCGACGACGTGGTCCGCGCCTCGCTGCTGCGCAACCGGGAGCTGCGTACGGCGTTCAACCGGGCCTGGCCGCTGATCGAGGCGACCGACCTCGTCGGCGACCTGTGGTCGGTGCCCGCCTACCTGCGCCGGTGCGCTCCCTGGCTGAGCCCGGACGAGGTCCGCGCCCTCCAGCGCCGCGACGCCGGGGCGTGGACGGTGTCCGACCTGCCGCTGTTGGACGCGGCACGGCAGCGGCTCGGCGACGCGGAGGCGTCCGGGCGCAGGCGCCGGCAGGAGGCCGTCGTCGCCGTCGAACGCGCGCGCATGGCCGCCGTCGTCGACGACCTGATCGAGGCCGACGCCTACGACGACGGCGAGGGCGTGCTGTCGAGCCTGCGTCAGCTGGACCTCCAGGACGCCCTGGTCGACGAGACCGCCCTGCCCCACGTGGAGCCGGATCTGCTCGCCGGACCGTTCGCCCACATCGTGGTGGACGAGGCTCAGGAGCTGACCGACGCCGAGTGGCAGATGCTGCTGCTGCGCTGCCCGTCGGGGAGCTTCACCATCGTCGGGGACCGCGCCCAGGCCCGCCGCGGGTTCACCGAGTCGTGGCGGGAACGGCTGGAGCGCGTCGGGCTCGACCGGATCACCGTGACCTCCCTGACCGTCAACTACCGGACGCCGGAGGAGGTCATGGCGGAGGCCGAGCCCGTCATCCGGGCCGTGCTCCCCGACGCCAACGTGCCGACCTCCATCCGTGGCGGCGGCGCTCCCGTCGTACGCGGGTCCGCCGCCGATCGGGACGCGATCCTCGACACCTGGCTCGCCGCCCACGCCGAGGGGACCGCGTGCGTCATCGGCGACCCCACGTTCCGGGCGACGTCCCGCGTCCGGTCGCTGACCCCGGAGCTGGCGAAGGGACTGGAGTTCGACCTGGTCGTCCTCGTCGACCCGGACGCGTTCGGCGCCGGCGTCGCCGGCGCGGTGGACCGCTACGTCGCGATGACCCGGGCGACCCGTCAGCTCGTCGTCCTCACCACCTCCTGACGACGCGCCCGCCGCGCGTCCCGGGCACGCGGCGGCGCCGGGACGCGCGGCGGCAGAGGCTCACGCCGCCGGGCGCCCGGCATCCCGTCGTCGCAGGAGGAGACCGACGCCGACGGCGGAGACCGCGCCGAAACAGCCGAGCGCCGTCGCGACGACGCGCAGCGCGGCGGTGAAGCCGTCGCCGGCGAGGTGCCCGCCGCTGACGATGGCGAGGGTGGAGCCGACGAGCGCGAGCGCGACCGTCTCGGTGACGAGCCGGCCGGTGTTGAACAGCCCGGCCACCGTGCCGGCCTGTCGGACGGGCGCGCTGGAGATGGCGAGTCCGTCGATCACGCCCGTGGTGGCGCCGACACCGGCCCCGATCAGCAGCAGCGGGAGCAGGAGGGAACCCGGTGTGCTGTCGGGCCCGACGGTGGTGAGGGTGAACATGCCCGCCGTGCCGAGGGCGACCGCCCCGACTGACAGCAGGCGGGGTGAGCGACGCGCGACCATCGCTCCGACCGGGGGCAGGACGACCGAGGGCAGGGTGAGCATGAGCATCCACAGCCCGGCTCGCCCGGCGTCGAGGCCGGCGACGTCGATGAGGTAGGAGGGCAGGTAGACCAGAAGGGGAACGAGCAGTCCCATCATGGTCGCGGCGACCAGCGAGTACCCGACGAAGCGCTGGTCGCGCAGGAGGCCGAGGTCGAACATCGGGTCGGTGCCGCGCTTCTCGACCCGTACGAAGGCGATCCCGCAGATCACGAGGGCGACAAGCGCGGCGATCACCGACGGATGCGAGGCACCCAGGGCGGGTGCCTCGACGAAGGCCCAGATGAGGAGCGCGAGCGCGGCGGTGAACAGCGTGCCGCCGGCCCAGTCGATCCTCCTTCTCGCGCCAGGCAGGGCGGGCAGGAAGGGGCACACCAGCAGCACGACTCCCGCCAGCGTGGCGGGGACCGCGAAGACGGCCCGCCACCCGAGCGCGTCCACCAGCAGGCCGGAGATCGTGGGCCCGAACGCGAGGCCGACGCCGAGGACCGCGCCGAGCGCGCCGAACACCCGGGTCCGGGCCGGTCCGCCGAAGGTCGCCGCCAGGATCGACTGACCGGTCGCCGTCGCCGCTGCCGCCCCCGTACCGGCGAGGACGCGTGCGAGGTTGAGGACCGTGGCGTCCCGGGCCAGCACGCACAGCACGCTGCCGGCGAAGAAGACCGCGACCCCGGCAGTGAAGAGGCGGCGCTTGCCGAGCAGATCCGCGAGCGAGCCGCCGAGGGCCAGGAACGCCGCGAAGCAGAGGTTGTAGCCGTTGACGACCCACTGTGCCGTCGTGAGCGACGTGTCGAGATCGTGCTGGATGCCGGGAAGCGCGACGGACGCCCCGGTGATGGTCAGCGGGAACGACAGCGACGACAACAGCACCGCGGTCAGGGTGAGGGCGCGCGCGTTCACCGCGACCACCGACCCGGGACGACGACGATCAGGAGGAGACGGAAGCGGGGGGCGTCACAGGGGACGGGACAGGTGGATGCAGAACTGTGCACGAAAGGCTCCGGACATCGCATGCGGAGCCGGGCAGCTCGGACGGCCACACCGGCGAAGGGTCGCTGATGCGGCGGAGCGGAAACGCAGAGCGTTCGGCAGTCTGGGGTTTCGCGCCGCCGCTAGGGGCGGCGCACCCTGTCCGAGGCGGGCACGGGGTCAACGTAGTCCAGAGCGGTTCACCCCGGCAACGCGATACCTGCCCGTGGGCACCCGGAGCACCGCGGCGGGGCCGGCCGGAGCCGGCCCCCACGGTCGTGGCGGTGGCTAGAGCTGGCCGACCGAGGTGATCCGGACGACCGCCGCGCCCGCCTCGTCGGAGGCCGCGAGGTCGATCTCGGCGCTGATCCCCCAGTCGTGGTCGTCCTCGGGGTCGTCGAGGATCTGCCGGACCGTCCACCGCTCCCGGCCCTGCTCGATCATCAGCAGCGCCGGGCCGCGGGCGTCCGGACCCACCCCGATCGAGTCGTACGCCTCGAAGTACGGCTCCAGGGCGTCGGCCCAGGCGTCCGCGTCCCAGCCCGACGCGGCGTCCAGCTCGCCGAGGTCGTACCAGCGGCGCAGGGCGGCCAGCTCGACCCGGCGGAACAGGGCGTTGCGCACCAGCACCCGGAAGGCCCGGGCGTTGCGGGTGACCGCCGGCACGCGGTCGTCCAGCGCCTCGGCGGCCTCGGCGGCGTCGGTGGGGTTGCGCAGCCGCTCCCACTCGTCGATGAGACTGGAGTCGACCTGCCGGACCAGCTCGCCGAGCCACTCGATGAGGTCGACCAGCTCCTCGGTCTTGGCGTCCTCGGGCACCGTCTGGCGCAGCGTCTTGTACGCGTCGGCGAGGTAGCGCAGGACCAGCCCCTCCGACCGGGTCAGCCCGTAGAACTGCACGTACTCGGTGAAGGTCATCGCCCGCTCGTACATGTCCCGGACGACGGACTTGGGGGAGAGCTGGTGGTCGGCCACCCACGGGTGCCCCTGCCGGTACATCTCGTACGCCGAGTCCAGCAGCTCCGCGAGGGGCTTCGGGTGGGTCACCCCGTCGAGGAGTTCGAGGCGGGCCTCGTACTCGATGCCCTCGGCCTTCATCGCGGCGACCGCCTCGCCGCGCGCCTTGAACTGCTGCGCGGAGAGCACCTGGCGCGGGTCGTCCAGGATCGACTCGACCACCGAGAGCACGTCGAGGGCGTACGCGGGGGACTCGACGTCGAGCAGCTCGATCGTGGCCAGCGCCAGCGGGGAGAGCGGCTGGTTGAGGGCGAAGTCGAGCTGGAGGTCGACGGTGAGGCGGACCCGCCGCCCGGTCTCGTCGGGCTCGTCGAGCTGCTCGACGACCCCGCCGGCGCGCAGCGCCCGGTAGATGGCGATGGCGCGGCGGATGTGCCGGCGCTGGGCGGCGCGGTCCTCGTGGTTGTCGGTGAGCAGGTGCCGCATCGCGGCGAACGCGTCGCCGGGCCGGCCGATGACGTTGAGCAGCATCGAGTGGCTGACCTGGAAGCTGGAGGTGAGCGGCTCCGGCTCGGCCTCGACCAGTCGGTCGAAGGTGGGCCTGCCCCAGCCGATCGAGCCCTCCGGCGGCTTCTTACGCACCACCTTGCGCCGCTTCTTCGGGTCGTCGCCGGCCTTGGCGAGCGCCTTCTCGTTGTCGATCACGTGCTCGGGGGCCTGTACGACCACCCGGCCGACGGTGTCGAACCCGGCCCGCCCGGCCCGCCCGGCGATCTGGTGGAACTCGCGGGCCTTGAGCAGCCGGGTGCGCACCCCGTCGTACTTGGACAGGCCGGTGAAGAGCACGGTGCGGATCGGCACGTTGATCCCGACGCCGAGGGTGTCGGTGCCGCAGATGACCTTGAGCAGGCCGGCCTGGGCCAGGGTCTCGACCAGTCGGCGGTACTTGGGCAGCATCCCGGCGTGGTGCACGCCGATGCCGTGCCGGACCAGCCGGGACAGGGTCTTGCCGAACCCGGAGGTGAACCGGAAGTTCCCGATCGCGGTGGCGATCATGTCCTTCTCGGCGCGGGTACAGACGTTGACGCTCATCAGCGCCTGGGCGCGTTCCAGGGCGGCGGCCTGGGTGAAGTGCACGACGTAGACGGGTGCCTGCTTCGTCTCCAGCAGCTCTTCGAGCGTCTCGTGCAGCGGCGTCATCGCGTACGAGAAGATCAGCGGGACCGGCCGCTCGGCCGAGCGGACGACGGCGGTGGGCCGGCCGGTACGCCGGGTCAGGTCGTCGACGAAGCGGGTGGTGTCGCCCAGCGTGGCGGACATCAGGACGAACTGCGCCTGCGGCAGCTCGATGATCGGCACCTGCCACGCCCAGCCCCGGTCGGGCTCGGCGTAGAAGTGGAACTCGTCCATGATCACCTGGCCGACGTCGGCCCGGTCGCCCTCGCGCAGCGCCAGGTTGGCGAGGATCTCGGCGGTGCAGCAGATGATCGGCGCGTCGGCGTTGACGCTGGCGTCGCCGGTCAGCATGCCCACGTTGTCGGCGCCGAAGACCTCGCAGAGGGCGAAGAACTTCTCCGACACCAGCGCCTTGATCGGGGCGGTGTAGAAGGTCGTCCGGTCGTCGGCCAGGGCCGCGAAGTGCGCCGCGATCGCGACCAGGCTCTTGCCGGACCCGGTCGGCGTATTCATGATCACGTTGGCGCCGGAGACGATCTCGATGACCGCCTCCTCCTGGTGGGGGTAGAGGTCGAGGCCGCGCTCCTTCGCCCAGCCGGCGAACGCGTCGAAGAGGGTGTCGGGGTCGGCGCTTGTCGGCAGCGCGGCGGTGAGCGTCATAGCCCGTCCATGGTGCCTGGATCATGCCCCCGAACGCCAACCGGCTCCGCGCGCCTGAAGTGTTAGCAAGGGCCCCCTGTACAACGGAATCCGTTAACAGGGGGCCCTTCCTTTCACGACCGGCGGTGGATCAGGTCGAAGATCGGGCGACCCGCCCGCAGGGCCCGGCGCTCGAACTTGGTGACCGGGCGGTGGGCGGGGCGGGGCGCGAAGCCGTCGTGCGCGTCGACCAGCCCCGGGTCGGCGTCCAGGGTCTGGCGCATCGCCTCGGCGTACTCGGCCCAGTCGGTCGCGCAGTGCAGGGTGCCGCCGGGCGCCAGCCGGGAGCGCAGTAGCGCCACGTGGGCCGGCTGGATGATCCGCCGCTTGTGGTGCCGGGACTTGGGCCAGGGGTCGGGGAAGAAGACGTGCACCGCGTCCAGCGACGCCTCCGGCAGGCCCGCCACCAGGTCCAGCGCGTCGCCCTGCGCCACCCGTACGTTGCGCAGGCCGTGCCGGTCCACCAGGTCCAGCAGATTGGCGATTCCGGGCGTGTGCACCTCGACCGCCAGATAGTCTCGGTCCGGGTCGGCGGCGGCCATCTCGGCCGTGGTGTCGCCCATCCCGGAGCCGATCTCCAGCACCAGCGGGGCCCGCCGGCCGAACAGGCCGGCCAGGTCCACCGGCGTGCCGGGCCGCTCGGGCACGTCCAGGCCGTAGACCGGCCAGAGCCGGTCGAGGGCGTCCGTCTGGCGGCTGCTCATCCGGCCACGGCGCGGATGGAAGGTCCGGATCGTCCGGGCGGCGGGCGCGGGGACGGCGGCGGGGGAGTCGGTGGAGGTCACAACGACCCGAGGGTACGCGACGACCGCGCCGAATCGGATGTGATGTTCGCCCGGGGATGAGAGGATCCATCCCGTACGGCAGACCGGGCGTCTGGTATTGCCCGGCACTGCCCCAACGCGCCGGGAGGGGGCGTCGTGTCGGTGCACCGCAGCGGTGTGGCGCTGGCGATCGTGACCGTGGTCGCCGGTCCTCTGCTCGCGGCCCCGCCGGCCCCGGCCGCCCAGCCGGCCACCGCCGTGCCCCGTGTCGCCCGGCCGCCCAACGTCGCCCCGCCGCCCAACGTCGCCCCGCCGCCCAACGTCGCCCCGCCGCCCAACGTCGCCCTGTCGTCCACCACCGTCCTCGCCGCCCTGTCGTCCCCGCCGTCCGGCGTCGCGGCCAGGTCCGGCGGCGCCCTGCTGGCCCGGGCCGGCGCGCCCCAGCCGGGACCACCGGGGCCGCGCGTCTTCGTCGAGGTCAGCCCGAGCACCGTCGAGCCCGGCTTCCTGGTGGGGATCCGGGCCAGCTGCCAGGACAATTCGGTCCCCGCCACCGTGGTCTCGGACGCCTTCGGCCGGGTGCAGGTGCAGCCGCAGGGCAGCACGCTGACCGCCGCGCCGATGGTGCGGGAGCGCACCCGGCCCGGCAACTACCGGGTCAAGCTGGAGTGCCGCGACGGCGAGACCGCCTCGACCATGCTCCAGGTCGTCAAGGCCGTGAAGCCCAGTCGCGGCCCGGCGACCGGGTTCGGCGGAGGCGCCGGTGGCGTCACGGGCGGGCTGCTGCTTCCCGGTGGCCTCGCGCTGATCGTGACCGGCATCGTGCTCGCCGTCCGGTCGGCGCGCCGCCCGCGTACCGCCCGACGCTGAGCCCGGTCATGGTCCCCACACCCGCCTCGCAGCCGGCCGCCGCAGCGGCCCGCAACCCACGGCCGCCCGGACGCCGCCCCTGGTCGGTGCCGCTGGCCGTGGTGCTGGTGCTGGCCGGGGTCTTCGCCACCGGCGCGGGCCTGGGGCGCACCGCCGGGCCGTTCGACTGGACCGCCGGCGGGGGACAGGACCGGCCGGCCCGCAGCGAGAACGGCGCGCTGGCGGCCAGCCGGCCGGTGCGCCTGTCGATTCCCGCGATCAAGGTGTCCGCCCCGGTGGCCCCCGTCGGCCAGGCCCGGGACGGCTCCATCGCCGTCCCGCCGCTGGAGCGGGCCGACGAGACCGGCTGGTACGACCGGGGCCCCACCCCGGGCGAGCCGGGCCCGTCGGTCATCGTCGGGCACGTGGACACCAAGCGCGGGCCGTCGGTCTTCTACGACCTGCACAAGCTGCGCCCGGGCGACACCGTCGAGGTGGCCCGGGCGGACGGATCGGTCGTGGTGTTCCGGGTCGACTCCGTGGAGCACTTCCCCAAGGAGCGGCTGCCGGCGGAGCGGGTCTACGGCGACGAGGGCCCCGCGGGCCTGCGCCTGATCACCTGCGGCGGCGACTGGCTCGGCGGCCGGACGGGCTACGCCGACAACATCATCGCCTTCGCCACCCTGCTCTCCTCCCGCAACTCCTGAGTGCAGGCTCCCACTCCCGTGTCGCCTCCCGCGACCGGTCAGGGGCGGGGTGGGACCCGCTGGACGACCTCGAACTCCAGGAGGGTGGCGCCGGCGGCGACCGGGGGACGCTTCTCGCCCGTCCCGGCGTGGGCGGCGCGGGCAGGGCCGGCGGCCCATGCCTGATAGGCCTCCTCGGTCTCCCAGCGGGTGTACACGAAGTAGCGGTTCTCCCCGGCCACCGGGCGCAGCAGTTCGAAGCCGAGGAAGCCGGGGGAGTTCTCCACGGCCCCGGCCCGGGCGGCGAACCGCTTCTCCAGCTCCTCGCCCGCGCCGGGAGGGACGTCGATCGCGTTGATCTTCACGACTGCCATGGCTCCACCCTAGCGACGAGGCCGGGGCTCAGAACGACTCGACGGCCGGAACCAGGTCGGCGTCGACCACGATCGGCGCGTGGTCGGAGGGCCCCTTGCCCTTGCGCGCCTCCCGGTCCACGTACGCGGAGCGGACCGCCCGGGCGAACGGCGCCGAGGCGTACACGAGGTCGATCCGCATGCCCTTGTTCTGGTGGAACATGCCGGCCCGGTAGTCCCAGTAGGTGAACGGGTGCGGGCCCTTCATCGGCGTGGGCACCACGTCCGAGAGCCCGAGGTCGCGCAGCGCCGCGAGGGCCGCCCGCTCCGCCGGGGTGACGTGCGTGGAGTGGGTGAACAGCGCCGGGTCCCAGACGTCGGCGTCGGTGGGCGCCACGTTGAAGTCGCCGCAGACCGCGAGCGGCAGGCCGCCGGTCAGCTCCGCCTCGACCGCGTCCCGCAGCGCCGCGAACCAGGCGAGCTTGTACGCGTAGTGCGGGTCGTCCGGGGCCCGGCCGTTCGGCACGTACACCGACCAGACCCGGACCCCGTCGCAGGTCGCCGAGATGGCCCGGGCCTCGGGATCGGGGAAGCCCGGCTCGTCGGGGAATCCCACCGTGACGTCGGCCAGGCCGACCCGGGACAGGATCGCGACCCCGTTCCAGCGGCCGTCGCTGTGGCTGGCCACCGTGTAGCCCAGCTCGCCCACCTCGGCGACCGGGAAGGCGCCGTCCGGGCACTTCGTCTCCTGGAGGCAGACGACGTCGGGCCCCGTGCCCGCCAACCAGTCCAGCAGCCGGGGCAGGCGGGCCTTCACCGAGTTCACGTTCCAGGTCGCCAGGCGCATGTGACCAGCCTGCCCCATCCCCGCGCGCGTCGCCGGTTCAGCTGCCCGGGGTGTCGCCCGGGCGGGTCTGCTCGGCCAGGAACCGCTCCAGCTCGGCGCCCAGCTCGTCGGCGGTGGGCAGCGGCCCGGCCTCGGCGGCCAGCAGGTTCCGCTCGCCCCGGCCGCGCGCGAACGCGTCGTACTGCTCCTCGAGGGCCTGCACCAGTTGGGCGGCGTCGTCGGTCTGGGCGACCTGTCGGTCGATCTCCACGCGGACCACCTCGGCCGCCGAGCGCAGCCCGTCGCGGGGCAACAGCAGGCCGGTGCTGCGGGACACGGAGGCGAGCAGCACCTCGGCGGCGGCCGGGTATTCCGTCTGCGCCACGTAGTGCGGCACGTGGGCGGCGAAGCCGAGGGCGTCCCGGCCCAGCTCGCCGAGGCGGTACTCCAGCAGGTGCCCGACGCTGCCCGGCACCTGCACCCGCTGCAACCACGGCTCGTAGCCGGCGATCAGCTCGCGGCGGGTGGCGTGTGCGGTCACCCCGGCGGGCCGGGTGTGCGGCACGGCCATCGGGATCGAGTTGAGCCCGACGGTGAGCCGGACGTCCAGCCGTGCGGAGATGCCGGCCACCGCGGCCACGAAGCGCTCCCACTGCAGGTCCGGCTCCGGGCCGGTGAGCAGCAGGAAGGGGGTCTCGTCGTCGTCGCGGAGCAGGTGCAGCTCCAGCTCCGGGGCGTCGTACGCCTCCCAGTGGTCCTCGACGAAGGTCATCACCGGGCGGCGCGAGCGGTAGTCGAAGAGCTGGTCGACGTCGAACCGGGCGATCGGGCGGGCGTCCAGGGAGGTGAGCAGCTGCTCCCTGGCCAGTCGGGTGGCGCTGCCGGCGTCGACGAAGCCGGTGAGGGTCTGGATCAGGACCGGCTGACCGAGGTCGGGCAGATCGTCGGTGAGCTCGTAGAGCTCGTGTGGGTCGAGCACCGGTGCGGACCTCCCTGGTCGTGCGTACGGGTCGCCGCGCGAGGGCACCCGGTTCGGGGAACGTACCCGCCATCCTCGTGCATTCCTCGCCGCGCCCCGCCGCGGGTCGTCACCTGTCCGGTAATCGGGCGTATGCCCGCAAGCCCACCGGCGGACGAGGAACGCTGGCCGTCAGGACGACCAGGCTATCGGTCGAACGGGCGAGTTTGGGGATCATGGGCGGGTGGCAGGGGTTTGTCCGTGTTCCGGGCGCGCAGGGGCGGGCCGGGGCGACCCGGAGGTCTGACCGGTCCGCGAGGTCCGTCCCCCGGGCTGCCCGGGGCGGCAGGGGTGTCCACCCGGCCCAGCCCAAATCGTGAGGAAAGCCACGAGATCACCCGGGGTGATCGGCGTGTGGGCCTGCCTAGCCTCGGCTGATGCGTGACGACCGCACCCTCGACGACCAGATCGCCCCCGGTGACCCGGTTGGCCGTTCGAACGATACCCCCTCGTACGTTCGGTCAATCGCCGTCCGCGCCGCCGGGGCGTACGCCCATCTGCTGACCCGCGGGCCCGCCCGGGCCCGGATCGCCCTCGCCACCGGCGTGCTGTGCTGCCTCGGCCTGACCGCCGTCGCCCAGGGCGCGCGGGACGACTCCGCCGACCCGGCCCCCGCCGCCGCCCCCTCCGCGCTCGCCGAGCGCGCCGAGCCGGACCCGGCCTCCCGCAAGGTGGAACGCGTCGCCGCCTCCGCCAGCCCGACCCGCGCCGCCGATCCGGACACCACCACCCCGGCGCCGAAGAGGACCACCCGCAAGCCGGTCGATCCCGCCCCGGTCGTCGGGCTCGACAACGCCCAGATGGAGAACGCCGAGGAGATCGTGCGGACCGGGCGCGAGATGGGGATGCCCCGGCGCGCGCTGGTGATCGCGGTCGCCACCGCGATGCAGGAGAGCAACCTCTACAACGTCGCCAGCGGGGTGCTCCCCGAGTCCCGCGAGTACCCGCACCAGGGCATCGGGTGGGACCACGACTCGGTCGGGCTGTTCCAGCAGCGCTCCAGCAGCGGCTGGGGCAAGGTCGGTGAGCTGATGGACCCGGAGTTCGCCACCCGACAGTTCCTCTCGGCGCTGGCGCGGGTGCCGGGCTGGCAGCAGATGCGGCTCACCGACGCCGCCCAGGCGGTGCAGATCTCCGCCTACCCGGAGCACTACGCCAAGCACGAGTGGCGCGCCACCAAGGTCGTCGCCGCCTGCCTGGAGGCCGGGCAGTAGGCTTACATCAGCCACAGTGGACGGTTGCGGTTCGGGCATCCGGGGTACATGGGTTGTCACTCCGAGGTACACATGGAGCAGGCACCACCGACTGGAGGACGACATGTCACTGATGCAGCGGATCAGCACCTTCCTGCGCTCGCCCAAGGGCCAGCAGATGGTCGACCGTGGCCGTCGCGAGCTGGCCAAGCCCGGCACCCAGCAGAAGCTCCGGGGTCTCGCGGCCAAGCTCCAGAACCGCCGCTGACCCGTCACCGCCGACCTCTCCGACCCCCGGGAGACCCTGTGACCGATCCCGCGCCCGCCGACGACCAGCACGTCGCCGGAGGACCGCAGCCGCCGGCCGTGGTTCCGGCACCGACGCAGGAGGCCACCGAGGCGCCGCCGCTGAAGCTCTGGGACCGGATGCGGGAAGACCCGCAGTACGCCCCGGAGCACCTCGCCCTGGAGGCCGTACGCCGGCTGGGGCCGGAGGCGGCGCAGTGGGCCGCGCGGGCCCGGGCCGAGCAGCCCGGCATCCCCGCCGAGGCCCTGGCGGAGCAGGCGGTACGCAAGTTCGTCAACCACGCCCGGCTCTCCGGCGCGGTGTCGGGCGCCGCCGGGCTGCCTGGCGCCGTGATCGACGTGGGGATCCTGGCCTGGACGCAGGCCCGGATGGTGCTGCACGTCGCCGCCGCGTACGGGGTCGACCCGCTGCACGGCGACCGGGCCGCCGACCTGCTGGTGCTGCAGAAGGTGCACAAGGTCGCCGAGAGTGCCCGGCTCGCGCTCGGGGTGGCCGCCGGCCGGGAGCGCGCCGGGGCCCTCTTCGGCAGCGGTGGGCAGAACCCGCTCGGCAAGGTCATGCTGCGCCTCGGCGTGCGGCTGGCCCAGATGGCCGGGGTGCGCGCGGCGAAGCGGGTCTTCGCCAAGGTGGTGCCCGGCGCGGCGATCGTGCTCGGGACCTGGGCCAACTCGTCGGCCACCAAGGATCTCGCCGTGCGCTCCCACGCCCTCTACCGCCAGCACGGCGGACCGACCGTCCCCGAACCCCGCCGGCCCTGACGCCGGCCGCCACCCGCCGCCCGTCCGTCCGCCCGCCCCTGTGGGCGTGCGGTCGGCTGGCAGGGTCAGGAGCCGAGGCCCGAGGCGCGCCACGCCACGTCGGCCAGCCGGTCCTGCCCGGCGGCGTTGGGGTGGAACCAGTCCAGCGGGTTGACCAGCTCCAGGTCGAACCGCACCCGGTGCACCGCCCCGCCGTCGTGCCGGCAGCGCGAGCCGTACGCCCTGCAAGCGGCGGCGAGCTGGGCGTTGTAGTCGGCGATCCGCTCCCGCACGGCCGCCCGGCGGGCCCGGTCGAGCGGCTCCGTCGAGGTGGGATTCGCCAGCAGCGCCGGGCAGACGCCCCGCTTCCAGGCCCGTACCGCCCGCGCGTCGGTGTGCCCGACCTCCCAGAGCCGGTGCAGGTTGGGCACGCTCACCACCAGCACCCGGGCCTTCGGTCGCCCCTGCCGCAGCACCCGCAGGCCGCGGTCCACCTCGGCGCGGAACTGCTTCACCGGGGTCATCGCCTCGATGCCGCCCCGGCACACGTCGTTGGCGCCGATCAGCACGGTGACGTGGTCGACGCGGTCGCGTACCGCCCGCTGTGCCTGCCCCTCCAGCGACGCCGCGCGGGCCCCGGGGCTGGCGTGGTTGTGGGCCCTGCCCCGGATCGCCGGGTTCCGGTCGAGCAGCCGCCGGTAGAGGCTGTCGACGCGCAGCCCGTCGCCGGTGGACCACGAGTTGCGCTCGCACGAGACGAGCACCAGGCAGGAGCCGAAGCCGGTGCTGATCGAGTCGCCGAGGGCCGCGATGCCGCCGGGCGAGCCGGGCGACGGGGTCTCCCGCGGCGGGCGGGAGCCGGGCTCCCCGCCGCCCTCGCAGGCGAGCGCGACCAGCGCCAGCAGACAGGCGGCCACGGTGACCCAGCGTCGAGGCATACCATCCCCAGTCCCGCAGCGGAGAGCGACAGCGCGGTAACTCTAAGCGCGGCCCCGGTGAGGCGACCCGCCGCTGTCGACAATGCGGCAGAGGGCTGTTCCGGCGCGGCTTCGCATGCTAGCGGATCGATGCGTCGGGCGGGGGTCAGCGCGCCAGGCGGGGGTCGGCGCGCCAGGGCGCGGGCTGGCCGTGCAGCCACCAGTGCAGGGTCCGGGTGATCCGAGGCAGCACCAGGTAGGTCATCAGCGGGGTCAGCGTGAGGGTCATCATCAGCACCCGGGCGGCCAGCGGCACGTCCGGGAGGAAACGGCTGGTGAGCAGCGTCGCGGTCAGGCTGAGCGGGAAGAACGCCAGCCAGATCGTCACCGCCTGCTTCCAGCGCGGTGGGGAGGGCGGCGGGACCGTCGGCTCGGCGCTGACCGGCACGGTCTGCGCCACGTGCTCCTGCGGCGGGTCGAACCAGCCCTCGACGCCGGTACGCCGCTCGACCCGCGTGTGCTCGACGATGCCCTGCGCCGAGGAGAGCCACCAGTGCCGCTGCGGGGACTCCTCCCAGCGGCGCAGCGTGTCGTGGTCGGCGAAGCGGTAGATGATGTGCCACTCCCCGGAGCCGGGCGCGCTGCGTACCCAGCCGGACCCGAGGAACCCCGGGAACGCCTCGGCCAGCGCCGTGCCGGCCCGCATCCAGGCCACCATCTCGCTGGTCCGGGCGGGGTCGGTGCGCCGGGCGACGGCGACGGTCACCGGCAGCGCGTGGGTCATCGTCATACCGGCCATCCTCTCCGCTGGGAGCCGGTTCGACAGGCTCACGGGCCACCGGTATGACGCACCCCACCAGCGGGGTGACGCGGCCCACCGGCAGGGCTGACGGCGCGGCCGACGCGGACGAGCGGTCGGGCCGACGGGGTCGACCGGCAGGGTGGCGGTCGACCGGTCCACGCGCCGGAAAACTGTCGGAGGTCGGTGGTCGACTGGGCCCATGAGTGCAGACGACATCCTCGTGCTCGGCGCCACCGGCTCGACCGGCCGGCGGGTGGCGCGCCGGCTGTCGGACACCGGCCTGCCGGTCCGGGCCGCGTCGCGCCGGGGCACCGTCCGCTTCGACTGGGCCCTGCCGGCGACCTGGGAGCCGGCCGTGGCCGGCGCCTCCCGCCTCTACCTGATGGCCCCGCACGACGTGCCGGTCGACCCGGCGTTCGTCCGACTCGCCGTGGAGGGTGGCGTGCGACGCATCGTCCTGCTGTCCAGCCGGGCGATCGAGGCGATGCGTGACGAGCGGCTGCTGGCCGCCGAGGCGCTGGTGCGCGACTGCGGCGTCGAGTGGACGATCCTCCGGCCGGACTGGTTCGACCAGAACTTCGACGAGGGCGTCTTCCGCGACGCCGTGCTCGCCGGCGCCGTGGCCGTGCCGGTGGGGGACGCCCGCCAGGGCTTCGTCGACGCCGACGACATCGCGGCGGTGGCCGTGGCGGCGCTCACCGGCGAGGGCCACCACGGCCGGGTCCACGAGATCACCGGGCCCCGCGCCCTCTCCTTCGGCGAAGCCGCCGACATCGTCGCCCGGGCCGCCGGGCGCCCGGTCCGCCACCTGGGCGCCGCCGAGGACTACCGGGCCGCGCTGGCCCCGCTGGGCCTCCCGCCCGCGCAGATCGAGGCGGAGATCCGCGCCTTCGCCGCCCTGCGGGAGCTCGGCGACGCCGAGCCGACCGACACCGTCCGGCAGGTCACGGGGCGGGCGCCGAAGGACTTCACGGCCTACGCCGCCGACGCGGCGGCCCGGGGCGCCTGGCGCACCGACGAGGGCGCCCGGGGGAGCTGACCGGCCGGGGCGGGTTAAGCGGGTCGATCGGGGGTAGGTCGGTGCAATGACGAGATCGCAGCCCCGGCGTGCCCGTGGCACGGTCGGCCACGCCTACAGCGCGCTCAACATGCGGCTCCTGCTCGCCGGGTTCGGGCTGGTGACCATGACCGTCTTCGCTGTGCTGGCGTTCAACGCCGACCTGGTGTGGCTCGGGGTGCTCTGCGTGGTCTTCGCGGTGGTCGCCGTGGTCGACCTAGTCATCATCCAGCGCCGCCGCGCCGCCCGCCGCCGGGAGGAGCCGGGAGCCCGCCACTCACTCTTCGAGTGACAGGAGTACGAGATGCCCATCGCGACCACCAATCCCGCCACCGGACAGACGCTCAAGACCTACGACCCGATGTCGCCGGAGCAGATCGACGCCGCGATCGAGCGGGCCGACCTGGCGTACCGCCAGCTGCGCGGCACCACCGTCGACCAGCGCGGACGCTGGCTGAACGCGGCGGCCGACCTGCTGGAGGCCGAGCGCGACGAGACGGCCCGGCTGATGACCACCGAGATGGGCAAGACGTACGCCTCGGCCCAGGCGGAGGTCACGAAGTGCGCCGCCGCCTGCCGCTTCTACGCGGCGAAGGCGGCCGAGTTCCTCGCCGACGAGCCCGCCGACGCGGGAGCGGTCAAGGCCACCCGGGCCTTCGTCCGCTACCAGCCGATCGGGCCGGTGCTCGCGGTGATGCCGTGGAACTTCCCGCTCTGGCAGGTGATGCGGTTCGCCGCGCCCGCCCTGATGGCCGGCAACACCGGGCTGCTCAAGCACGCCTCCAACGTGCCGCAGACAGCGCTGCTGCTGGAGGACCTGTTCCGCCGCGCGGGCTTCCCCGAGGGGGCGTTCACCACCCTGCTGGTCGGCTCGGCCGAGGTCGACCAGGTGCTCAGCGACCCACGGGTACGCGCGGCGACGCTGACGGGCAGCGAGGGCGCCGGCCGGTCGATCGCCCAGATCGCCGGCCGGGAGCTGAAGAAGACCGTGCTGGAGCTCGGCGGCAGCGACCCGTTCGTGGTGATGCCGTCGGCCGACCTGGACCGGGCCGCCGAGGTAGCCACCACCGCCCGCTGCCAGAACAACGGCCAGTCCTGCATCGCCGCCAAGCGGTTCATCGTGCACGCCGACGTCTTCGACGCCTTCGCCGAGAAGTTCGCCGCCAACATGTCGGCGCTGCGGGTCGGCGACCCGATGGACTCCGACACCGACGTCGGCCCGCTGGCCAGCGAGGGCGGGCGCGACGAGATCCATGCCCAGGTGCGGGACGCGGTCGACAAGGGCGCCACCGTGCTCTGCGGCGGCGAGCTGCCCGCCGGCCCCGGCTGGTTCTACCCGCCGACCGTCGTCACCGACCTGAGGCCGGAGATGCGCATGTGGTCCGAGGAGGTCTTCGGGCCCGTCGCGGGCCTCTACCGGGTGTCGTCGTACGACGAGGCGATCGAGGTGGCCAACGGCACCTCCTTCGGCCTGGGGTCCAACGCCTGGACCCGCGACCCGGAGGAGCAGGAGCGCTTCGCCACCGACCTGGACGCCGGGAACGTCTTCGTCAACGGGATGACCACGTCGTACCCGGAACTGCCCTTCGGCGGGGTGAAGAACTCCGGCTACGGCCGCGAGCTCTCCGCGCTCGGCATGCGGGAATTCTGCAACACCAAGACGGTCTGGGTGGGCGAGGGGGCCGCCTCGGCCGGCGCCGGGGCGCACGCGGAGTAGCCCCGCCCGGCTTGATCGGCGTAGCCGGACGCCGTCGTGGGTACGGAGTGACGCCATGACGGTGTTCGGCTTCCACGCGTCCCACGAGCAGATCCATCCCCGCGCCCTGCTGGAGGCGGTGATCCACGCCGAGCGGGCCGGCTTCGACGCCGCCATGTCCTCGGACCACTTCGCACCCTGGAGCGAGCGGCAGGGCCAGTCCGGCTTCGCCTGGTCCTGGCTCGGCGCCGCCCTCCAGGCCACCAACCTGCCATTCGGGGTGGTCAACGCCCCCGGGCAGCGCTACCACCCGGCGATCATCGCCCAGGCGATCGGCACCCTCGGGGCGATGTACCCGGGCCGGTTCTGGGCCGCCCTCGGCACCGGCGAGGCGAGCAACGAGCACATCACCGGCGACGCCTGGCCGCGCAAGGACGTCCGCACCGCCCGGCTGCGCGAGTGCGTGGACGTGATCCGCGCGCTGCTGGCCGGCGAGGAGGTCAGCCACGACGGCCTGGTCCGGGTGGACCGGGCGAAGCTGTGGACCCGGCCGGAGGAACCACCGGCGCTGATCGGGGCGGCGGTCAGCGTGGCCACCGCCCGCTGGTGCGCCGAGTGGGCGGACGGGCTGATCACCGTGAACGCCCCGACCGCGCACCTGCGGCAGATGATCGACGCGTACCGGGACGCCGGCGGGCGCGGGCCGCTGCACCTCCAGGTGCACGTGAGCTGGGCGCCGGAGCAGGCCGAGGCCGAACGGCTCGCGTACGACCAGTGGCGCAGCAACGTCTTCGCCCCGCCGGTCTGCTGGGACCTGGAGACCCCGGAGCACTTCGACGTGGTCTCGCGGGACGTGCCGATGGAGAAGGTCCACGAGGTCGTGAACGTCTCCGCCGACCTCGGCCGGCACGTCGGCTGGCTGGAGGAGTACCTAGAGCTGGGCTTCGACCAGATCGCCCTGCACCACGTCGGGCAGGAGCAGCGGGACTTCATCGACGCGTTCGGCGCCGAGGTGCTGCCGAAGCTGCGCAGCGCCGGCTGAGCGGTCCCGTGCCGGGCCTGCGCGGTGCCGGCTGAGCGGTGGCGGCCCGCGCCGTTGTCGGGACGCGCCGTGTCGACGGGCGAGCGGCTCAGGGCAGGCGGCGGACGAGGACCTGCCCCGGCCACGGGTCGCGGCCCGGACGCTCGACCGTGAACGGGTCGGTGGCGGTGAAGCCCTGCCGCTCGTACCAGCGGACCAGCGCGCCGTCGTCGCCCGCGTAGCAGTCCACCCGCAGCAGGCCGAGCCCGCGCTCCCGGGCCAGCTCCGCGGCGTGCGCCAGCAGCCGGCCGCCGATGCCCGACCCGGCGTGCGCGCGGTCGGTGACCAGCAGGTTCACGTACAACTCGGGCTCGGTGGCGGGTGGCACGTACTCGGTTGCCGTACCCACCACCAGTGCGCCGACCGGCCGGTCGGCGAGCGTCGCCAGCCACAGCCCGCCGCCGCTCGCCCAGGCCTCGGCCTGCGCTATCCGCCGCGGGTCGGTCGAGGCCGCCTCGGTGCCCCACTGACCGGTGCGACCCCGCGCCGCCAGCCAGGCGGTGGCGTCGTCGAGCAGCCGCAGCACGGCGGCCGCGTCGCTGGGCCCGCCGGGCCGCAGCCCAGGACTCCGCTGGTCCGTCATGACGGACATGCTCCTACACCCGCCCCCGCCCCCGCCGCCCCTACGGCGCCGATCATGCAGTTGTGGCGCCCCGCAAAAGGTGCGATCCAGGGCACGTCCCCCACCACAACTGCATGATCAACGGGACGGGACGGGCGGGACGGGACGGGGTGGGGTGGGGCGGGAGGGGGTCAGGGGGTGAAGAGGGTTAGGGGTTCGGTGGAGAGGCAGGAGGTCAGGCAGCGTTCCTTGGCGTCGCTGGTCATCCTGGCGGTCCAGTCCGTGAAGCCGCCGTCGCCGAGTGCGACCTCGCCGGCGGTTATTCGTAGCGCCGCGTCGACGTAGTAGCCCCGGCCGCGTCGACGCTCCGGCTCGTCCACCACTGGTACGCCCGACGGGCCCAGCGCCGGCCGGACGGTGTCGGCGATCCGTTCCCCGACGACGGGGCTGTCCAGCACGGTCAGGTGAACCCGGGCCGCCGCCGACTGCGGCAGCAGGGTGGCGAGCACCGTGCGCCAGTACGCCAGGTGCAGGGTGAGCAGCCGTGCCTCGGTGCGCCCCGAGCCGGTGTCGCGGGCGCTGGAGACCAGCGTGAAGAGCCGGAAGTGCGCCGACCGGGTCGGCCCGAAGTCCTGCGCCCGCAGCACCCGGTGGCAGGCGGCCAGATGCACGGTGCCGCCGGCCGGCTGTTCGCGGCGGCGTACCGCGGCCTCGATCGCGAGCGCGTTGGTGGGGTCGCTGAGCACCTCGGTGGCGCGAAAGGTGGTGACGATGCGGTTCTGGCTCATCGGCGTGACGACCGAGCAGGTGCCGAGCGGCGCGACGGGCGAGAGGTCGACGCCGGCGAACTCCGCCGGGAGCAGTTCCCACAGGCGGGCCTCGACGGCGGCCAGCGCGCGGGGGTCGGCCGCCGCCGGCCGGGTGAAGCGGTCCGTGCGCCAGCGGCGGACCAGGTCCGCGGGGCGTACCGCCGCCGCCCGGTCCCGGGCCACCGCCAGCAGCAGCGTGCGCAGGTCCGCCGGGCTCAGGCCGGCCAGGGCGCTTCGGGTGCCGTCGGGCAGTCGCGACCAGACCCGCCGCTCCGCGTCGTCCATGCCGGCCACCCTGTCGTACGCCCCGAGACGCCGTCCACCGGATTCGGCGGCTGCCGGCCGCACGGCCCGCGTCGCGGCCGGACCCGGGTGGCGGCCTCCCCCGGGGGACCCCGGGGGAGGCCGTTACGCGGGCGGCGCGCTCGTCACCTGGGACGATCCGGGCCGGTGCGGCCGAGGCGACGGGTCGCCGGGGCACGCCGGACCAGGGGTCGGTCAGGAGAGCGTGCAGGCCGCGCCGTTGACGGTGATCAGGCCGGGTGCCGGGTTGGCGCCGCCGCCGGTCACCGCGTTGAAGCCGAAGGTGACGGTGCCGCCCGGGGCGATCCTGGCGTTGTACGACTCGTTCTTCGCGGTGACCGTGGCCCCCGCCTGGGTCGCCTTGGCCAGCCACGCCTCGCGTACCTTCTGGTCGCCGGTGAAGGCGAAGCGGGCCGCCCAGCCGTCGATCGCGCTGGTGCCGGTGTTGCGGATGGTCACCTGGGCGGTGAACCCGGTGCCGCCCTCCCAGGTGCCGTAGTTGGTGTACGTGGCGGCGCAGGTGGGCGCCGGCACCGCCCTCGAGTCGCCCTGGTCGGCCAGGAACGAGGCGATCCAGGCCAGCGCCGAGTTCCAGTTGATGGCGACCTCGTTGGTCGCGTACGAGTTGATGTCGTCGACGTAGCAGAACATCGGCTTGCAGCCGGCGAGCAGCTTGGCGGCGAACGGGTCTTGGAGGGCGGCGTTCGGGCCGCCGGCCAGCGAGCCGGCGGGCGGCTTCGGCAGGTCGGGGTCGAGCTGATGGCCGAAGATCCGGCTGTGCTGGTTCTCGGCCGCGTGCTCGCCCCACCCGGTCACGTACGAGATGTTCAGCGCGTTGCGCCCGAGGACGTAGTCCATCGCCTGCACCGCGCCGTCGCGGTACTTCGCGTCGCGGGTCAGGTCGAAGGCGGTGGCCAGCACGACCGCGTTGTTGATGATGTTGCTGTTGCCGCCCCAGAAGTAGCTGTCCGGGTCGCCGGGCATCGGCAGCCCGTACGCCTGCCGGGCGGCCTCGGCGAGGTGGGCGTCGGCGGCGGCGGTGACTGAGGCGCGGACGCGGGCCAGGTCGGCGGCCGGCAGCCCGTTCGGCACGGTGGCCAGGTCGAGCCGGCCCAGGGCGGCGACGCCCTGCCAGCCGAAGCCGCGCGGGTCGAACACGTTGCCGGTGTGGTGCGGCGACGCGGTCAGGTCCGCCAGGTACGGCTGCTCGCCGGTGGTCAGGAAGAGCTCGACGGCGGCCCAGTAGAACTCGTCGGTGACGTTCGTGTCGTCGTACGCGCCGCCGCCGGTGCTGTCGGCGGGGCTGGCGTACCGCGTCGGGTTGGCCTTGGCGGCGGCGTAGGCCGTCTTCGCCGCCATGCCGCAGCGCTTGGCGAAGGCCGCGTCGTAGGGGGCGAAGAGCCGCGCGCACTGGGCGGCGACGGCGGCCAGGTTGAGGGTGGCGGCGGTCGACGGCGGGTGCAGCTCGCGCTGCTCGGGGTCGTCGTGCGGGGCGAGCGGCAGCCCGGTCCAGTTCCGGTCGTGGATCTTGTGGTGGGCCATCCCGGCGAGCGGCTTGCCGGCCGGCACCTGCATGCGCAGCAGGAACTCCAGCTCCCAGCGCGCCTCGTCGAGTACGTCCGGCACGCCGTTGCCGCGCTCGGGTACCCGCAGCGTGCTGTCGCCGAGGGCCGCACCGTGCCCGGCGGTGGCGGCCGTGCGGGTCCGCTCGAAGGTGTTCAGCAGCTGATAGGTGGCGATGCCGCCGTTGACCACGTACTTGCCGTGGTCGCCGGCGTCGTACCAGCCGCCGCGCACGTCCAGGGAGTAGTCGCAGACGCCCGGCTGGCAGGGCACGTTGGTGTCGCCCTTGTTGGGTGCCACGTCGAGGTGCCCGGCCGGGCGGGCGTACTCCGCGCCGATCAGGTCGCCGTCGATGGCGATGCCGCTGCGCTGGGCGTAGAAGAACTGGAGGGAGTCGGCGCGCAGCCGGTCGTAGAGGGTGCCGGAGATGTCGAAGGGGTGGCTGGTCTCGCCGTCGACGGTCAGGGTCAGCCCCGCCCCCGGGGTCCGGTACGACGAGAAGTCGAGCGTCTGCACGTTCTGCCCGGAGGCGGCGTCGACGCCGCGCGGGGTGGTGCTGCCGCTGGCCAGGACGGCGCCGGCGGCGGAGCGCAGCTGCCAGGGCAGGGCGTCGGTCGCCGACGTGACCACGGTGGCGTTCTTCGGCCCGCCGGGCAGGTAGCCGACCTGGTTGACCCGCACCCGTGGCCCGGTGTCGGGCACGTACGGCGCGGGCGGGTCGCCGCCGCGCAGCGAGACGTCGTCGAGGCAGACGGTCTGCTCGGCCGCGCTGCCGCCGACCTGGAAGATCAGTTGGGCGGCCGGGTTCGCCTCGGGCACCGTGAACGTCTTCTCGAACCGCTGGGCGGTGCCGCTGGCGGTGGCGTCGACGCTGGCGTACGTGGTGTAGGGGGCGGTGCCCAGTTGCAGGACGGCCTTGACGGCGGCGCCGGGGGTGGCGGAGACGTCGAAGCCGAGCGTGTACTCGGCCCCGGCGACCAGCGGCACGCCGTCCTGGCCGATGCCGGCGTCCCACGGGTTGGCCAGGCCACCGGGCACGGTGGCGCAGAGCCGGCCGTCGGTGACCGCGAGCGGGCCGGTGCCGTAGGAGAACCAGGGGGACACGCCGGCGCTGAAGTCGCCGTTGTCGATCTGCTCGGGGGCGTCGGGGGGCGGTTCGGCGTGGGCCGTGCCGGCGGCGGTGCCGGTCAGGGCGAGGGCGGTCGCGGTCGCGAGCAGCGCGAGGCGACGTCGGGATGGCGTCACGGGTGTTCCTTCCGGACGACTGCGGGGACGGGGGATGGCGGTGGGCGACCTGGGAGCGCTCCCAGGTCCTGTCGATGGTTCCAGTGCCTCCGGCACCTGTCAATCGACCCGGCTGGATGGCGTGAACCCGCCGACGGGCCCCCGGGACAGTGAGATTCGCCGCGCGACGCGCCGAGGTCCTGATCTCCTAGAGACAACTGAGCCCTCCGCCTGGCAGGCTGCCACCCATGACCCTGAAGCTGCGTTCCGTGGGAACGAGCGACCGTGGGCTGATCCGCAGCGGAAACCAGGACGCCCTGCACGCCGGCACCTGGCTCGTCGCCGTCGCCGACGGCATGGGCGGGATGGCGGCCGGCGACCTGGCCAGCGCGATCGCCATCGACGCGGTCGCTCCGCTGGACGTGGAGACCCCGGAGCACGCGCTGGTGGCCGCACTGCAGAGCGGCATCCAGCTCGCCACCGAGCGGATCCACCAGGCGGTCGCCGAGGATCCGGAGCGGCAGGGCATGGGCACCACGCTGACCGCCCTGCTCTTCGCCCGGACGGGCAGCTGCCTGGCCCTCGCCCACGTCGGCGACTCCCGCGCCTACCTGTTCCGCGAAGGCGTGCTCAAGCAGATCACCCGGGACGACACGTTCGTGCAGATGCTCGTCGACCAGGGGGTGATCACCGCCGACCAGGCCAGCAGCCACCCCCGCCGGGCCGTGGTCACCCAGGCGTTGCAGGGCGAGGAGGTCTCCCCGGCGTACGCGACGATGGTGCCGTGGGCCGGGGACCGCTGGCTGCTGTGCAGCGACGGGCTGTCCAACGTCGTCCGCCCGGACACCCTCGCCGAGGTGCTCGCCGAGCACCCCGACCGCGCGGACTGCGCCCGCCGGCTCATCGACCTGGCGCTGCGCGCCGGCGGTCCCGACAACGTCACGGTGGTCGTCGCCGACGTCGTGCAGGAGTGAGCGAGCGTCACGAGCGAACCAGCCGGTTCAGCGCTCTGGAGCCTCGTGACGACATGAGCCCGCTCAGCGCCGGCGCGGGGTGGTGTGCCGGGTGGGCGGGGCCGTGGTCGGGTCCTCCGGCCACGGGTGGCGCGGGTAGCGCCCGCGCAGCTCCCCGCGTACCTGCGGGTAGCCGGTGCGCCAGAAGGAGGCCAGGTCGGCGGTGACCGCCACCGGCCGCCCGGCCGGCGAGAGCAGGTGCAGCAGCACCGGCACCCGGCCGTCGGCGATGCGCGGCGCGTCCCGCCAGCCGAAGGTCTCCTGGAGCTTGACCGCGAGCACCGGCGCTGCCGGGTCGGCGTAGTCGAGCCGGATCCGCGATCCGCTCGGCACCGCGATCCGCTCGGGCGCGACCTCGTCCAGCCGCGCCGCCAGCGCCCACGGCAGCAGCCGGCGCAGCGCCCCGGCCACGTCGAGGCGGGCCAGGTCGGCGCGGCGGCGGGCGCGGGCCAGCTCCGGGCCCAGCCAGGCGGGCGCGTCGGCGAGCAGCGCCTCGTCGCCCACGTCGGGCCAGTCGCCGCCGAGCGCGTGCCGGCAGAACGCCAGCCGCTCGCGCAGCGCCCGCGCCGCCGGGGTCCAGGTCAGCAGGCCGAGGCCGGTACGACGCAGGCCGGTCAGCAGGGCTTGCGTCACCTCCGCCGGGTCGGGCCGGGCGAGGGGCCGCTCGACCAGCTCGATCGCGCCCAGCCGCAGCACCTCCCGGGCCACCACGTCCTCGCCGGCCCAGGCGACCTCCCGCTCGGTGCGCAGCAGCGGCCCGCCCGCCTCCCGGGCGGTCGCCTCGTCGAGCGGGGTGGCCAGCCGCACCCGGGCCGTCGGCGCGCCGGGGGAGCGGTCCGCCACCGCGACCGCCAGCCAGTCGGCGCCGGCCAGCCCCGAGCCGGGCGCCAGCTCCGCCGCGGTGCCGCCGCTCATCAGGTACGCCGAGCCGCCCGGCCGCCGCACCCGGGCCAGCCGCTCCGGGTGGGCCAGCCCGACCAGTAGCCCGGCGGCCAGGTCGTCGGTCAACCTGCCCCGGTCAGGCCGTCCCGACTGCGCGTCGGGCAGGGCGGCGCGCAGTCGGCGTACCTCCGAACGCCAGCGGGCGGTGGCGCCCGGGTCCGCGCCCGCGCGCAGCCGGCGCCACGCGGCGGTCAGGTCGTCGCCCGGCCCGGCGGCGGTGTCCTCGGCGAGCAGCGCCACGATTTCCGCCGCCCGGTCCGCCCCCACCCGGGCGGCCCCGTCGAGCAGCGCCCGGGCCAGCCGGGGGTGCGCCCCGACCGCGGCGATCGCCCGACCCCGGTCGGTGATCCGCCCGTCGGCGTCGAGCGCGCCGAGGGTGGCGAGGGTGTCGCGGGCCACCGTCATCGACGCCGCCGGGGGCGGGTCCGGCAGGGCCAGCCCGGCGCCGTCCGGCGAACCCCAGGCGGCCAGCTCCAAAGCGAAGCCGGTCAGGTCGGCGGTCGCGATCTCCGGCTCCGGCTGTGCGGCCAGCCGCTCGTGGGTCGCCGCCGACCAGCAGCGGTAGACGTGCCCGGGCGCCTCCCGGCCCGCGCGGCCGGCCCGCTGGGTGGCCGCCGCCCGGGACACGCCGACGGTGACCAGGGCGCCCAGGCCCCGGGCCAGGTCCATCCGGGCGACCCGGGACAGCCCGGCGTCCACCACCACCCGGACGCCCGGCACGGTCAGGCTGCTCTCCGCCACCGCTGTCGCCAGCACCACCCGCCGCCGGTCGGCCGGGCGCAGCGCCGCGTCCTGGTCGGCGCCGCGCTGCCGGCCGTGCAGCGGCAGGACGGCGACCGCGTCGCGCAGGTCGGCCAGCCGGCCCGCGACGGCACCGATCTCGCCGGCCCCGGGCAGGAAGACCAGCACGTCACCGTCGCACTCGCGCAGCGCCCGGCGCACCGTCGCCGCGACGTGGTCGAGCAGGCCCCGGTCGACCGGGCCGGCCCCCGGCGCGGCCACCGGCCGGGGCGGCGGCGCCCAGATCCGGGTCACCGGGTGCAGGGCCGAGGACGCCCGGACGATCGGCGCGGGAGCGCCACCGTCGCCGAGCAGCGCGGCGAAGCGGTCCGCCTCGGGGGTGGCCGACATCGCCAGCAGCCAGAGGTCGGGGCGCAGCGCGGCCCGGGCCTCCACCGCGAACGCGAGCGCCAGGTCGGCGTCGAGCTGCCGCTCGTGGCACTCGTCGAGCAGCACGGCGCCGGTGCCGGCCAGCTCGGGATCGCGGTGCAGCCGCCGCACCAGCAGCCCGGTGGTGACCACCTCGACGCGGGTCCGCGGTCCGCTGCGCCGCTCGCCGCGCACGGCGTACCCGATCCGCTCGCCGAGCGGCTCGCCGAGCAGCGCGGCCATCCGGCGCGCCGCCGCGCGGGCCGCCACCCGGCGCGGCTGGGCGACCAGCACGCGACCAGGGACCTCGTCGGCCACGGCCAGCGGGGCGAGGGTCGTCTTGCCGGTGCCGGGCGGGGCGACCAGCACCCCGGCGCCGGCGCCGCGCAGCGCCGCGACCAGTTCCGGCAGCACCGGGCGTACGGGCAGGTCGAGGGGCACGTCCGAGAGCACGGCCCAGTCTCGCACCGCCCGGGGAGCGGCTCAGCCGGGGCGTACCCCGTCGACGCCGGTGACGAAGGCGCGCCAGGCCGACGCCGGGAAGGCCAGCACGGGGCCGGGCCGGTCCTTGCTGTCCCGGACGGCGATCCGGTCACCGGCGGCGGCGACCTCCACGCAGTTGCCGTTGCCCACGCTGCGGCTGCTGGTGCGCCACTGGGCGCGGGTCAGGTCGAGCGCGCTCATCGCGGTACCCCCGTCTGTGCCGGCGCGCCGCGTCAACGGTCACGCAAAGTGACGAGAAGCTTCCGTCAGGCGGGTCAGGGACGCCTCCGGACCGAGTGCCATCCGGCACATCTCCTCGTGCACAAGGCTATACCCGCGCACCTGCCCGGCCTCCTCCAGAGCCAGCCCCATCGTGAGGTTTTCCAGGTAAACCACGGCCGCGTCGGCGGTGTCGGCAAACGTCAGCACGACGTACGGCGCGTTCATCGCCGGGTGCCCGCCGGCGGAGAACGGAAGTACCTGGAGGGTCACGTTCGGTAGTTGAGAGACCTTCGCGAGGTGGGCCATCTGGTCGGCCATCACGGCGTTGCCGCCGACCGGGCGGCAGAGCACCGCCTCGTTGAGGACCACGGACAACTCGACCGGATTGTCGCGGTGCAGCACGTTCTGCCGATGCAGCCGCGCGGCGACCTTGCGCTCGATCCCGTCCTCGCCCGCGGTACGCCGGAAGACCTCCCGCGCGTACGCCTCGGTCTGTAACAGCCCGGGCACCGCCTCGGCCTCGTACGTGCGCAGGCTCGCCGCCTCCGCCTCCAGCCCGACGTAGAACTCGAACCACTCGGGCAGCACGTCGCTGTACTTCTGCCACCAGCCGCGCTGCTGCGCCCCGCGGGCGATCTCGATGAGCGCCTCGGCGTCGGCTCCGGTCACCTCGTACAGCGCCAGCGCGGCCCGGACGTCGCGCGGCTTGATGCCGATCTGGGCGTTCTCGATGCGGGACAGGTTGCTTTTGGACATGTCGAGTTGCCGGGCGGCGACATCCAGGGTCATGCCCGCGCGCTCGCGCAACTGGCGGAGTTCCCGGGCGATGCGGCGGCGGCGGACGGTGGGGCTCGCGGTCACCCTCCGAGTCTGTCACGGCAAGATCCGCAGGTGGGGCCAGCACGGAGTGCAACTTCCATAAACGGGAGTTGCGTTGCAGTCACGGCCGGTGCATCCTTGCCCGGTTGCGAACACTGTGGACAACCCGTGCGGGAGGACCGGTTGCACATCGCCGACGAGTTCTTCCTGATCACCCACAACGACAGTCGGGGCAAGGCGAAGCTGCACCCGACGGCGACCGGCCTCGGCCTCGCCGGCGGGCTGCTCGGCGAACTGGTCCTACGTGGACACGCCACCGTCTCCGCCGGGGTCGTCACGGTGCTCGACCGTCGCCCGCCGGCCGACGCGCTGGCGCACACCGTGCTGGACCAGCTGGTCGGCGAGACGCAGCAGCACCCGGTGCGTACCTGGCTGAGCTTCCTGGCGCAGACCGCCACCACCTCGGTGGGTGAGCGGCTGGTCAGAGCGGGGGTGCTGCGCCGGCAGGAGACCCGGCGGTTGCTGCGCACCACCGTCAGCTACCTGCCGATCGACCTCAACGCGGTGGCCTGGCCGGCCACCCGGCTGCGCGCCCTGCTCGACCGGCCGGAACCGCCGAGCGTGCCCGACGGGACGCTGCTGGGTCTGGTCGTCGCCGCCGGGCTGAGCCGCGAGGTGCTGTGGAGCGCCGGCCCCCGGGCGCACCACCGGCTGGGCGTGCTCATCCCGGCGCTGCCCCCGCCGCTGCGGGAACTCGTGGCGCACACCGAGGCCGCCGTCGGCGCCGCCGTGCTGCGCGGCGTCGGCTGACGCCCTCCACCCTTCCCTCCCCTCGAACCGGAGTCCGCGCATGTCGACACCAACGCTCGACCGACCGAGCAACGTCTCCGAGGCCCTGGCCCGTGGCCGGCTCGGGGTGCCGTCGGTGATCTTCTTCGTCCTCTCCGCCGCCGCCCCGCTGACCGTCGTGGCCGGCGTCGTCACCACCGGCTACGGGGTCGTCGGGGTGCTCGGCATCCCGCTGGCCTTCCTGACGGTGGCCGCGGTGCTCGCCCTCTTCTCCATCGGGTACGTGGCGATGGCCCGGCGGATGGCCAATGCCGGCGCGTTCTACGCCTACGTCGCCCGTGGGCTGGGCCGCCCGGCCGGTGTCGGCGCCGCCTGGGTGGCGCTGATCGCGTACAACGCCCTCCAGGTGGGGCTCTACGGCACCATCGGCGCCGCCGCGGAACCGGTGCTGGGCCGCCTGTTCGGGGTGGCCCCGGCGTGGTGGGTGGTGGCGCTGGTCGCCTGGGCGACGGTCGGCGTGCTCGGTCTGCTCCGCATCGACCTGAACGGCCTGGTGCTCGCGGCGCTGCTGGTCGCCGAGATGGTGGTGATCGTGGTCTTCGACCTCGGGCAGCTGACCCACCCGGCCGGCGGGGACGTCAGCTTCGCCGCGCTGTCACCGGAGAACCTCGTCGTGCCCGGCGCCGGCGCGGTGCTGGTGCTGGCCATCCTGGGCTTCGTGGGCTTCGAGTCCGCCGTGGTGTTCAGCGAGGAGAGCAAGGACCCGCGGCGGACGGTGCGGTTGGCCACCTATCTCTCCATCGCCATCATCGCGGGGATCTACGCGCTGTCGTCGTGGAGCATGACCGTCGCCGTCGGGCCGGACCGGATCGCCGCCGAGGCGGGCGAGCAGAGCATCGGACTCATCTTCAACCTGGCCGAGGCACACCTCGGGGGCACCGCCGTCACCATCGGCCAGGCGCTCTTCCTGACCTCGGTGCTCGCCGCGATGATCTCCTTCCACAACACCACCGCCCGGTACACGTTCGCGCTCGGCCGGGAGCGGGTGCTGCCGGCCGTGTTCGGGCAGACCTCGCCGCGCACCGGCTCGCCCCGGGCGGCCTCCCTCGCGCAGAGCGCGCTCGGCCTCGTGGTGATCCTGCTCTACGCGCTCAACGGCTGGGATCCGGTGGTGCAGCTGTTCTACTGGGTCGGCACCGCCGGGGGCTTCGGGGTGCTGCTGCTGATCGCCACCACCTCGGTCGCGGTGATCGCCTTCTTCGCCCGCGACGGAGTCAACGAGACGCTGTGGCGGCGCGCGGTCGCCCCCGGCCTCGCCGCCGTGGCCCTGGCCGTGATCGTCCTGCTCGCGGTGGTCAACTTCGCCGACCTGCTCGGGGTGGCCCCCGACTCGCCCCTGCGCTGGGCGGTCCCGGCGGTCTACCCGGTCGCCGCGCTGCTCGGCCTGCTGTGGGCGCTGGTGCTGCGCGGCAACCGCCCCGACACGTACGCGCGGATCGGTCTGGGCGCGGAGAGCGTGGCGGTGACGGCGCCGCCGGCCGCCCACCTCGGCGGGCCCGTCCCGAGCGGGACGGCGGCGCGGCGGTGAGCGAGGTGCGCATCGAGCGGCTCGGGCCGCAGGAGACGTCGCTGGTGGCCGGCCGGATCGCCGAGGCGTTCATGGCCCTCGACGCGCCCCGGTGGCTGGTGCCCGACGCCGCGCGGCGGCAGTCCGTGCTGGCCGGCAACTTCGCGATCCTGGTGGACCACGCGATGCGGTACGGCCTCGTCCACGCGACCGCGGACCGGGCGGGGGTCGCGGTCTGGTTCCCCTCGGTGGGCGACCCGGCCCCGCCGCCGGCGGACTACGACGCCCGGCTGGCCGCGGCCTGCGGGGAGTGGACCGACCGGTTCGCCCACCTGGACAAGCTCTTCGAGGCCCACCATCCGCACCCCGACCACCACCACCTGGCGTTCCTCGCCGTCGCACCGGACCGGCAGGGGCAGGGGCTGGGCAGCGCGCTGCTGCGGCACCACCACGCCGTCCTCGACGCCGAGGGGGTGCCCGGTTACCTGGAGGCGGCCAGCGAGACCGGCCGCGACCTGTACGCGCGGCACGGCTACCAGGTAGCCGAGCCCTTCCACCTGCCCGACGGCACGCCGTTCTGGCCGATGTGGCGGGAGCCCGTCCGCGCGGCGACGGCGGCCGGGCCGCCCGCCTGAACGACGGCGCCCGGTTCCATTCGTCCGAGCGACGGCTCCTGTTGCGCCCGTCCGAGCGGCGACGCCCGGGTCACCCCTTGCGGGAGGGTGACCCGGGCGTCGTGCTGCGGCGGTGCGGCGCCCGCCCCGGACACGGCGATGGCCGGGCCCGCCGGCCCGGCCATCGCCCTCCACCCCTAGTACGTGCCGTCGAGCTGCCCCCGCAGCTTGGTCAGCGCGCGGGCCAGCAGCCGGGACACGTGCATCTGCGAGACGCCGATCTGCTCGGCGATCTGCGACTGCGTCAGGTTGCCGTAGAACCGCAGCGTGAGGATCTTCTGCTCCCGCTCGTCGAGCGTGGCCAGCGCCGGGCCGAGGGCGACCCGCAGCTCGGCCAGCTCGAACTCGCCGTCCACGCCGCCGAGCATGTCGCCCAGCTCGGTCGCGCGGTCGCCGTCGCCGGTCGGGGTGGAGAGCGAGACCGCGTTGTAGGCGCGGGCGCCCTCCAGGCCCTCCAGGACCTCTTCCTCGGTGAGCTTGAGGTGGGCGGCGATGTCGGCCACCGTGGGCGAACGGCCCAGGGTCTGCAACAGCGAGCTGTTGGCGTCGGAGATGGCCAGCCGCAGCTCCTGGAGCCGGCGGGGGACCCGGATGTCCCAGGTGCGGTCGCGGAAGTGCCGCTTGAGCTCACCGATGATGGTGGGGATCGCGTAGCCGGCGAAATCGACACCGCGGGACGGGTCGAACTTGTCGATCGCCTTGATCAGGCCGACGGCGGCGGTCTGGGCCAGGTCGTCGGTGGGCTCGCCCCGGCCGCTGTAGCGGTGGGCGAGGTGGTTGGCGAGCGGCAGCCAGGCCTCGATCGCCTTGTCGCGCAGGGCGGCGCGGGACGGGTGGTCGGCCGGCAACGCGGCCATCGCGTTGAGCAGGTCTGCGGCGCTGTCGGTGAGCGCACGCGGGTCGAGCTTCTGGGTGGTGGTGCTCGGCGCTGTCGTGGTCGCCGGCTCGCTGATCGTTGGCGCGGTCATGGGTGGTCCTCCCTGCACCTCGTCCGCGGATGAAAGACGTGACGATTAGGTTTAAGTTCAGATGTCCGTTCGGGAGTCACCTTAGCCCGATCGGTATGACGAAATCTAGCCGAAAGTACGATGTACTTAAGTAATTTTCCACCATGAACGGCGTGAATCGGGCGAACCGGTCTCGGATTGTGGGCCGGCTTACGTCGGTCGTGCGGTCAGCCGGCTCCACCGGACATCGACGATGCTGCATCCGGGTGGCCCTGGCCGGCCGGCCGAGCGGTCACGGTTCCCCCGATGTCCGGCGTCGAATGTCGGCTTTCCGTCGTTGTCCCGTCAACGGGACGGGCCGTAGCGTGCGGGTACCCGCCCCGCTCCGGAGGTGCCGTGCTCGACCCCGCCGCTCCCCATCTCGTCGTCAACAGCCGCACGCTCCACTTCGGCTGGCTGCCGGCGGACCCGGACGCGGTCGCGGCGCTGGTCCCGGCCGGGCTGCGCCCGTCCCCGGACCGGCTGGTCTTCATCAACCAGTACGTGGTCGACGACGAGAGCCAGACCTCCGGTTTCGGCGCGTACTCGCTGACCTACCTCGGGGTGGCGCTGGCCGGGGTGGACGCGCCGGGCGGGATGAACCCCGGCGGCTGGTGGACGCAGTACGTGACCTGTAGCGCACGGGTCCGCGCCTACGCTGCCGCGCGGGGGGCGCCCACCGCCGTGGGCCGGACCCGCATCGAGCGCCACGACGGGGACATCGTCGCCGAGACGGAGATCGACGGCGTACCGGTGATCCGGGCCCGCTGCCAGGTGGGCGAGACGGGCCGGGCGATCAGCAGCGGCCACCACCGCTACTTCACGGCGCGCGACGGGCAGCTGCTCAGCGCCGTCTACCCGTACGTCGCCGAACCGGTCGACCCGTTCGTGATCGAGTCGGTGGAGTTCCTGGAGCCGGCCCACCCGATCTACGCGCTCCGCCCGGAGAACCCGCTGACGATCGGGTTCGGCTTCTACTCCCCGCGCGCCTCGTTCGCCTACCCCGGCGGGCTGACGGTGCACACCGCCGACGCCGGTCCCGTCGAGGCCGGGCCCGCCCGCAGCCGGGCCGACGCCCTCTTCGTACCCGCCTGACGGCTCACCCGGTCAGGCCCGAGCGCTCACCACGTGCCCGCCCGACGGGCCCGCAGCGGCCGGCCGTCCGGGTCGTAGACCAGCCGGTACGCCGGCAGCGCCCAGGCCCGGGTGTACCAGGGCAGCCGTTCCGCCCGGTGCGGCAGCAGCCGGCCCGGCGGCCGGGGGCCGGCCTGCCCGGCGTCGTACCACCGTTGCAGCGCGTCGGCGGCGGCGCTGATCGCCGCCACGGCGTCGGCCGGGTCGATCAGGTCGGCGTCCTCGCCGCCGTCGGGGTCGCGGTCCAGGTGCTCGCGCCACAGCCGCAGCCGCAGGTCCCGGGCGAAGACCCGGGCACCGTCGCCGAGGCCGGCCGGGTCGGTCGGCGCCCGGTCGTCCCGGGTGCCGTCCAGCACCGCGCAGGACAGCTCGCTGTCGTGCGTCCAGGACCGGCGGTTGAAGTTGTCGCTGCCCACGCTGGCCCACACGTCGTCGACCACGCAGACCTTGGCGTGCACGTAGACCGGGGTGCCGGCGTGGTTCTCCACGTCGAGCACGTGCACCCGGTCGGGGGCCGCCCGCTCGCAGAGCGACAGCGCCTGCTCGCGGCCCACGGTGTTGGGCGGCAGCGCCAGCCGGCCGTCCACGTCCGGGAACCGGGGGACCACGGCGACCAGGTGCAGGTCGGGATTCTCCCGCAGCGCCCGGGCGAACAGGTCGGCCACCTCGCTGGACCACAGGTACTGGTCCTCCAGGTAGATCAGCCGCCGGGCCCGCCGGACCGCCTTGGTGTAGCCGCGGGCCACCGTGCGCTCGCCGTCGGGGGCGAAGGAGTAGCGGGGCCGGACCGCCGGGTAGGTGCGCAGCACCTGGACATCGTGCGGGCCGCAGGGCGGCGGGTCGGCCGGCTGCGGCGGCAGCGGGTCGGGCCGCAGGTCCGCGCCGCGCAGCCGGTCGCGCAGGTAGGCGAGGGGATTCTCCGAGTCCAGCGGCATCGGGTCGGACCAGCGCTCCCGGAAGGTGGTGTCCAGCGCGCCCACCACCGGCCCCCGCACCGCGAGCTGCACGTCGTGCCAGGGCGGGTGGTCGCCGTAGCGGGCGGACATCTGCACCGCCTGCGGGTCGCCCCGGTGCGCGGCGTCGTCGCGGCGACTGTGGCACAGGTCGATCCCGCCGGCGAAGGCGACGTCCCGTTCCGGCGCGCGCAGGTGCCGCAGCACCACCAGCTTCTGGTGGTGCGAGCCGCCCCGGCGGACCCGCTGGTCGAGCAGCACCTCGCCGCCGGCGGCGGAGACCGCCTCACTCAGGTTGCGGTTCTCCGCCTCGCTGTAGGCCAGGAGGTCCAGGTGGGAGCGCCAGACCAGGCCCTTGACCACCACGCCCCGCTGCGCGGCGCGCGCGAAGAGCTGCGCCACGGTCGGCCCGTCCGGGCGCAACCGCTGGTCCGGGTCACCCCGCCAGTCGGTGAAGAAGAGGTGGTCGCCGGCCTCCAGCGCCTCGACCTCGTCGACCAGCCGGTCGAAGTACGCGGCACCGTGAATTAACGGCTCGGCGAGGTTTCCGCCGCTCCAGACGGGTAACTCTGACACCGGGTTGGCGCGTTCGGCTGCGCTCAGGAACCAGTTGCGCGGTGCCACCGTTCCAGCCCCCCGAGGTCGACAACGTCCTCACGGTAGGACCCGTGTCGCGGGTCCGCATCCCGGCCGGCACTCCGGTGACCGGCCGGACGGCCCCCGACAGCCCGCCCGATCACGACGCGAACACCGAGGAGGCAACACCATGCCCGGCGAGACGACGAACCCCGTGACCGAGTACCGCGAGCAGGCGGTGGAGAGCGAGCGGGGCGCGCTGGTGACGGTGTTGCTCATGGTGATCCTGGGAGTCGCGGGCATCTTCGCCGTCTCCTGACGCCACGTCCCGACGCGCCGGTGGGGCGCCATGCCCGCACGCGCCGGTGGGGCGCCATGTCCCGATGCGCCGGTGGGCGCCATCCGGCCGTGCCGGGGGCGCCCACCGCCCGCGCCTCGGATCAGGGCCTCGGGGCCTGGCCGTCGGTGTGCGGCAGCCGCTCGGCGGGGACGACACCGAGCCGGCCGGCCTTGAAGTCCTCGAACGCCTGGAGCAGCTCGTCGCGGGTGTTCATGACGAACGGGCCGTAGTGCGCCACCGGCT
The DNA here is from genome assembly GCF_004345505.1 of Micromonospora sp. CNZ303. Lineage (NCBI taxonomy): Bacteria > Bacillati > Actinomycetota > Actinomycetes > Micromonosporales > Micromonosporaceae > Micromonospora > Micromonospora sp. CNZ303. The sequence goes on from NZ_SLVT01000008.1 coordinate 247,782, forward strand.
CGCGGATCGGCTCGCCGCCCATGATGTAGAGGTCCAGCGTCGGGGTGTGGCCGTCCTGGCTGGCGTCCGCGGCGAAGGTCAGCGCGTCGCCGGGGCCGTGCACGGCGAGCTGCCCCGTGTGCACCGGCCGTCCGTCGGTGCCCACCGTGCCCCGCCCGCCCAGCACGTAGACCAGGGCGTTGAAGTCCGGCCGCCACGGCAGGTCGACGCGGGCGCCCGGCTGCACGGTCACGTGCGTGATGGTGATCGGGGTGTGGGTGGAGCCCGGCCCCCGGTGCCCGGCGATCTCGCCGGCGATCACCCGGATCAGCGCGCCACCGTCGGGCGTGGTCAGCAGGGCCGCCTCGCGGCCCCGGATGTCCTGGTAGCGGGGCGGGTTCATCTTCGCGGCCCGGGGCAGGTTGACCCAGAGCTGGGTGCCGTGGAACAGCCCGCCACTCATGACGAGGTGCTCCGGCGGCGCCTCGATGTGCAGCAGGCCGCTCGCGGCCGTCATCCACTGGGTGTCGCCGTTGGTGATCGTGCCGCCGCCGCCCTGCGAGTCCTGGTGGTCCATGATCCCGTCGATCATGTAGGTCACCGTCTCGAAGCCGCGGTGCGGGTGCCAGGCCGTGCCCTTCGGCTCGCCCGGGGCGTAGTCCACCTCGCCCATCTGGTCCAGGTGGATGAACGGGTCCAGCTCGCCGACCGGCACGCCGGCGAACGCCCGGCGGACCGGGAAGCCCTCGCCCTCGTAGCCGCTGGGCGCGGTGGTCAGCCGGCGGACCGGGCGGAACGCGGTGGACTCGTCGAGCTTGGGCAGGCGGGGCAGGACGAGCACGTTGTCGACGGTGATGGCGGGCATCGGGGGCTCCTCAGCTGTGCGGGTGGGCGGTCGACGCGTCGCGGTCCGCGCGCAGGCGCCGGCCGAGTCGCTCGAAGATCCGGGTGAGGCAGGCGACCTCGGCGTCGTCGAGGTCGTCCATCAGGTGGGCGCGCACCGACCGCAGGTGGTGCGGGGCGGCCTCGCGCAGGGCCAGCAGCCCTGCGGCGGTGAGCACGGCCTCGCTGCCGCGGCGGTCGTCGGGACAGGACTCCCGGGCGACCAGGCCGCGCCGCTGCATGGTGGTGATCTGGTACGTCAGCCGGCTGGGCGAGAAGACCAGTCGGCCCGCCAGCTCCCCCATCCGCAGCCGCTGGCCCGGCGCCTCGGAGAGCAGGACGAGCACGTGGTAGTCGGCGAAGCTGAGCGCGCTGTCGGCGCGCAGGTCGTCCTCCAGCCGCGTGTAGAGCCGCTGGCTGGCCTCGATGTAGGCGCGCCAGGCGGCGAGTCGGGCACTGTCCAGGCTCTCGGTCACGCCATGACAGTAGCACTATTTCAAAATTTAACTAGTGCTCCGTGAGCGCGATCACCCGCGATGCGGTGGTGTCGTTCAGCTTTGAATGGTGCTCCCGTGTCGGGAGCGGGGTCGCCGCCGGCCGGACCGGACGGCGCCGGCGTCCGCCGGGGCGGACGCCGGCTGCCGGACGAGGGGCCGGGGCGGTCGTGGTCGGTGGACGACCCGGCGAGGCCTCAGCGGGCGGGCGGTGCGGCCGTCATGTGCATCCGGCCGAGCAGCTGACGCGCCTGCTCGGCGAACTGCGCGTCGACGATCACCGCGTACTGGCCGGCGCGCAGCGAGCTGGCCGAGGTGAAGTCGCGCCGCCCGCCGGTCATCGCGTGCGCGACCGCGCCGAACACCGCCCCCCAGATCGCGCCGACGACGAGCCCGACCAGGATCGCCGCGACCCAGTTGCCAGCGGTGAAGATGCCGAACAGCAGCCCGATGAAGAGTCCGAACCAGGCGCCCGTGCCGGCACCCGCCAGGGCGGCCCGCCCCGTCGTCATCCGGCCGAGCACGGTCTCGACCAGGGTGAGGTTCGTGCCGACGATGGCGCTGTGTTCGACCGGGAACCGGTTGTCCGCCAGGTAGTCGACGACCCGCTGGGCGGACGGATAGTCCGGGTACGACCCGATCGTCACGGTGGGCGGACCGGTCTGTGGGCCGTGCCCGTCGTGGCCGGGGCCGCTCGGGTGGCCGGCCGGACCGGACGGGAGGGTGTCGCCGCCCGGCATCCCGGGCCGCCATGCCGAGGTGGGACTCGACGGTGTGGTCATGAGTTCCTCCTTCGTCGACCGCCCGCGTTCCCGCCGCCGTCGCGAGGTAACGCTCAGCGGGCGGCGGCACGCAGGTACGCGGCGGTGGCCTCGTCGGCGGGGAAGAAGGACTCGATGGAGAGCTCCTCGACCGTCACGTCCAGCGGGGTGCCGAAGGTCGAGACGGTGCTGAGGAAGGCCAGCTCGCCGCCCGGGTGACGCAGTCGCAGGGGCACGACCACGTCCCCGGCGCGGGGCAGGCCCGCGTCCGGGCCGGCCGGCCCGCCCGGGTAGCCGCGCAGCTCGTCGTGCAGCGCGCCCAGTTCGGGATCGTCGGTCAGCGCCAGGTGCCGGCGCAGCCGCCCGAGCAGGTGGGCCCGCCACTCGCCGAGGTTGGCGATCCGGGGCGCCATGCCCTCCGGGTGCAGCGTCAGCCGCAGCGCGTTGGCCGGCGGCCGGAGCAGGTGCGCGGCGGCACCCTCCGTGAGCAGCGGCAGGGTGGCGTTGCCGGCCACCAGGTTCCAGCACCGGTCCACCGCGACGGCCGGGTACGGCTCGTGCGCCCGCAGGACCCGGCGTACCGCGTCGAGGACCCGTCGCAGCTCGGGGGAGTCCAGCGGGGCGTGGGAGTAGACGGGGGCGTACCCGGCGGCCAGCAGCAGCCGGTTGCGGTCGCGCAGCGGCACGTCGAGGTGCTCGGCCAACCGCAGGACCATCTCCCGGCTGGGCGCGGAGCGCCCGGTCTCCACGAAGCTGAGGTGCCGGGTGGAGATCTCCGCCCCGACCGCGAGGGCGAGCTGGCTGAGCCCGCGGCGCCGGCGCCACTGCCGCAGCAGCGCCCCGACCGGCGCCCGCCGCTCCTGCACCGCCACGGCCACGCCCACGCCCACGCCCACGCGCCGATTCTAGGCCGCGCCGCACGGCACGGCCCCGTGCCTCGCCCGCCCCGTGCGGGACGGGCGAGGCACGGCGGTCAGGAGCAGGCGGTGCCGTTGAGGGTGAACCCGGTCGGGGTGGGCAGGGCGCCGCCCGGCCAGGTGCCCTGGAACCCGAGCGAGACCGTGCCGCCCGTGGGCAGGCCGCCGTTCCAGGCGGCGTTGCGCACGGTGATCCGGTCGCCCGACTGGGTCCAGTCGCCGTTCCAGCCGTTGGTCAGCCGGACCCCGGCGCCGGGGGCGAACGTCAGCGTCCAGCCGGTGAGCGCGGCGCCGTGGTTGGTCACCCGCAGCTCGGCGGTGAAGCCGCCGGACCACGAGTTCGGGGTGTACGACACCGCGCAGCCGCCGGTCGGCGGGGGAGTGCTCGGCGGGGGCGTCGTGGGCGGGGCGGTGGTCGGGGGCGCCGTCGTCGGCGGAGCGGTGGTCGGCGGGGCGGTGGTCGGCGGGGCGGTGGTGGGGGCCGGGCCGGCGGCCAGGGCCAGGTCGTACGCCCGCTGCGGCACGAACTGGCCGGCCGGCGCGATGCAGCCGTCGGCCTCGCCGGGCAGCTTCACCCACAGGTACGCGTCGATGGCGGAGTCGCCGGTGGCGGTGGTGCTCGGGGTGCCGATGGCCCGCCCGGCCGGGTCGCACCACTCGGAGCCGGCCGGCCCGTTGCCGTTGCGGCTGGTGTCGACGACCGCCTTGAGCCGGGACACCCCGGTCGCCGCGATCACGGCCTTGGCGTAGGCGACCTCGTCGGCGGTGCGCCGGTAGTTGGAGACGTTCAGCGAGATGCCGTCCGCGCTGTTGGCGACGTCCGCGCCGAGCAGCCGGGAGGCGGCCTCGCCGGGGGCGAGCCACGCGGAGTGCCCGATGTCGAAGTAGACCCTCGCGGCGGCCGAGCCCGCCTTGAGCTTCTTGCCGGCGTACGCCATGGAGGCCCTCGTCTCGGCCTGCTGGGCCGCGTTCTGGCAGCTGGTCATCAGCGGCAGCACGTCGGGTTCCAGGACGATGGTCGCCGGCCGCCCGGCCAGGCCGGCCGCGACCTGGTCGACCCACTGCCGGTACGTGGCGTGGTCGGGCGCGCCGCCGCCGCTCGCGCCGCTGCAGTCCCGGTTCGGGATGTTGTAGACGACCAGGATCGGCACCTTGCCGGCGGCCGCCGCCGCGCCGACCAGGGCGTCGACCTCGGACCGTACGGTCGAGGTGTTGGTCCGGGTGAACCACCGGCCCTGGGGGACGTTCGCGATCCGGCCGGAGATCACGGCGGCCCGGGGGTCGCCGGGGTTGGCGGCGACCCAGGCCGCCGCGGCCGTCGCGGGGTCGACGTAGAACGCCGAGTCGGCGGCCACCGCGGCGGGTGCGCGGACGATGCCGACGGTGACGGTGGCGGCGACGGTGAGCGCCGCCGCGGCGCTCAGCGCGGCGAGTGCGGATCTGCTTCTCACGGGATCTCCATTCCATCGAGGAGCACCGCTGGAAGCGCTCCCATGCATCGCCGTCAAACTACGTGCTGATTGCCGCGATGTGAAGAGGCCGCGACTTTCCGGGGCGGCGTGTCGGCGTGCCGGATGCCGGCGCGCGGCCCGTGGGGAGAATGGCGGGATGCGCCTGGTGATCACCGCCGACACCCACGTCCCGAAGCGGGCCCGGGACCTGCCGGAGCCCCTCTGGGCGGCGGTCGACGCCGCCGACGTGGTGCTGCACGCGGGCGACTGGGTCGACGAGGCGCTGCTGGACGCCCTCGCCGCCCGGGCCCGCCGCCTCGTCGGGGTGTACGGCAACAACGACGGGCCGGCGCTGCGCGCCCGGCTGCCGGAGGTCGCCCGGGTGGAACTCGACGGGCTGCGGGTCGCCGTCGTGCACGAGACCGGCCCGAAGACCGGGCGGGAGAGCCGCTGCGCGGCCCGCTTCCCCGACACCGACGTGCTGGTCTTCGGCCACTCCCACATCCCCTGGGACACGCTCGCCCCGGGTGGCCTGCGGCTGCTCAACCCCGGCTCGCCCACCGACCGGCGGGCCCAGCCGTACGCCACGTACCTGACGGCGCGGGTGGCGGCGGGACGGCTCGACGAGGTCGAACTGCACCGCCTGCCACCGCGCCGCGCGCCCGGTCACTGACCGCGGCCGGTCTCCTCCTGGAGCTGGTCGATCCGCTTCGAGGCCTCTGCCTTCGTCAGGCCCTCCGGCGGCTCCTCGCCGGCCTCCCGGGCCAGGGTCGCCAGGTAGGACTCCTGGGCGGCGGTCGGCGGCTCCTCGCCGGTGACCCACTCGTCCGGGTCCTTGATGGCGCCCTGCGGGTTGGCCTGGCTGCTGCTGCGGTCCGTCATGCTCTCCACCTTCCTTCGAACAGACGTGCCAATACCCCGCGCGGCACCGATCCATGCCGCACTCCGGCGCGTCGTACGCCCGGACGCGCCGGGCGTGTCTCCGGCCGTCCGGGCGACGCGGGCGCGCATACGCTCACCGGATGACGACGGCGCAGCGGGCGGGTGTGGTGGTGGTCGGCGCGGGCATCGCCGGAGTGGCGTGCGCGACGGAACTGGTCCGCGCCGGCCTCCCGGTGGAGATCCGCGAGCGCGCCCGGGTGGCCGGCGGCCGGATGGCCAGCCGCCGCTTCGACGGCCGGCCGGCCGACACCGGCGCCGCCTACTTCACGGTCAGCGATCCGGACTTCGCCGAGGTGGCCGAGGGATGGCGCTCGGCCGGCCTGGCCCGCGAGTGGACCGACACCTTCGTCGCGTACGGCGCCGACGGCCGGCGTGCGGTGCCCGGCCCGATGCGCTGGGCGGCGACCCGGGGGCTGCGGACGCTGGTGGAGCACCTGGCCCGGGAACTGCCGGTGACCGTGGACCGGCTCGTGCTCGGCGTCGCGCCCGGCCCGGTGGTGGACGGGCGGCCCTGCGAGGCGGTGGCGCTCGCCATGCCGGGGCCGCAGGCGGCCCTGCTGCTCGACCCGGCCCTGGCCGCCGCCACCCGGGCCACGCAGGTCCAACGCTGGTCGCCGTCCCTGGCCGGAGTGCTGCGTTTCCCGGCCCGCCGGTGGGCCGCCTTCCGGGGCGCCTTCGTCAACGACCACCCGCTGCTGAACCTCGTCTGCGACGACGGCGACCGCCGCGGCGACGACGCGCCGGTGCTGGTCGCCCACACCACGCCCGAGTTCGCCGCCGGCCACCTCGCCCAGCCCTCCGGTGCCGGCCCGGCGATCGAGGAGGCCGTCCGGGACCTGCTGGGGCTGCCCGAGGCGGCGGAGCACGTGCACGTGCACCGCTGGACGTACGCGAAGCCCACCGCCGGCCCCGACGGGACGTACCACCTCGACGCCGACGGCGTCGGGCTGGCCGGCGACGCCTTCGGCGCACCCCGGGTGCAGAGCGCCTGGCTCTCCGGTCGCGACCTCGGTCGCGCCCTCGTCACCCGCCTGGGCGCAGGGTGAGGAAGCGGCCCCTGCGCACACCGGCGGGCCGGACGGTCAACCCCCGGTGGTGACGGGCTCGCCGGCCTGGCGGCGTTCGGACGGGTCGGACGTGCGTTCCCCCGCCCGGTCGAGCAACTGCATCACCGGGGTCGCCGCGATGCCGTGCACCACCACCGAGACGATCACCACGAGGCCGACGGTCGCCCAGATCAGGTCCGCCTGGGGGAAATCGGTCTTCGCGGTCGCGTACGCGACGTAGAAGAACGAGCCGACGCCCCGGATACCGAACAGAGCGATCACCCAGTGCTCGGCCGGCCGGCCGGGCGCCCCCCGCAGCGACAACCAGCCGATCAGCGGGCGGACCACGAAGACCAGCGCCAGCCCGACCGCGGCGGCCGGCCAGGTCAGCGGGCCCAGCAGGCCACCCACCACGGCGCCGCCGAAGAGCAGCAGCAACAGCACGGTGAGCAGCCGCTCCACCTGCTCGGCGAAGTCGTGCAGCACGGAGTGGAACTCGTGGGTGCGCTCCGCGGCCCGGATCGCCCGCGCGGCCACGAAGACCGCCAGGAAGCCGTAGCCGCTGACGACCTCCACCAGCCCGTACGCCAGGAAGGTCGCCGCCAGCGCGAGGAAGCCCTCCGAGTGCCGGGCCAGCCGCAGCTTGCTCGGGGCCCGGAAGAAGAGCTTGCCGAGCAGCCACCCGACCAGCCATCCGCCCGCCACCCCGGCCGCCACCTTCCAGAGCACGTCCACGCCGAGCCAGTGGCCCAGCCAGTCACCGGGCGCGAGGCTGGTGGTGGCGATGGCGATGGCCGCGTACACGAAGGGGAAGGCCAGCCCGTCGTTCAGCCCGGCCTCGGAGGTCAGGGCGAAGCGGACCTCGTCCTCGGAGTCCTCGACGTCGGTGGGCTCGCCGACCTGCACGTCGGCGGCGAGCACCGGGTCGGTCGGGGCGAGGGCCGCCCCCAGCAGCAGCGCGGCGGCCGGCACCAGCCCGGCCCACCACCAGCCGAGCACCGCCACCGCCACGATGCACAGCGGCATGGCGATGGCCAGCAGCCGCCAGGTCGACGACCAGCGGGCCCAGCTCAACGGCCGGTCGATCTTCAGCCCGGCGCCCATCAGCGCGACGATGACGCCGATCTCGGTGAGGTGGGTGGCGATCTGCGGGTGCGCGAGCGGGTCGGGGTCCGGCAGCCCGACGGGGAGGACGAAGACCAGCATGCCCAGCCCGAGGAAGGCGATCGGCATGGACAGTGGCCGACGTTCGAGCACGCGGGGCAGGATCCCCGCCAGCAGCGCGCCCAGACCGACCACCGCGAACGCCACGTCTACCGGCTCCACGACCCCACCTCTCCGCCTCGCCCACGGCGTGCGGGCAGGTGGTGCAAGTCCTTGCCCCCGGAAGACTTCTCGTATTCCTCTTCGGAGCGACAGAGCCGGCGGCCGTCACCCCGCCCGGGTGACCGGCGAGTCGTCGAGGGCGGCGAGCAGTGCGGCGGGGTCCTCGTAGACGGCCACCGCACCGGCCCCGGCCAGCTCGCCCCGGCCGGTGCCGCCGCAGGTCAGCCCGACGCAGGGGATGCCCAGCTCGCCGGCGGCGGCGACGTCCCACACCGAGTCACCGACGAAGACCACGCGTTCGGCGGCGAGCCCGGACTGCTCCAGCGCGGCGACCAGGATGTCCGGCGCCGGTTTGCTCTCCCGCGCGTCCGCCGAGCTGGTGATCGTGTGGATCACGTCGTCGGCGGCCAGCGCCCGGCGCAACGCGGTCACCTCGTGCTCGGCGGCGGAGGTCGCCAGCACCACCCGCAGTCCCCGCTCCGCGCAGGCACGCAGCAGGTCGGCGGCGCGGGGCAGCGGGACCAGCCGCTCCCAGTACTCGGCGAAGAGGGTGTCGTGGGCGGCGCGCAGCTTCTGGTCCGCGCTCCGGTCGCGCTCCGGGCCGAGCAGGTGGTCGAGCAGCTTGTCCGAGCCCATCCCGATGGCGCGGTGGATCGTCGCCATGGGTACGGGCCGGTCGGTCTGGCGCAGCGCCTCCCACCAGCTCACGGTGTGCAGGTAGGTGGTGTCGACCAGGGTGCCGTCCACGTCGAAGAGGACACCGGTGGGCTCGTCGGTGGTCATACGGTCCTCCTACCCCGTCGGGCCGGGCTGACGCCCTCCGCTCACGCGGGCGGGATGAGGATCTCGAACCAGACCGTCGAGCCGCGTACGGTCGGGTCCGTCCCCCACGCGTCGCTCAACTCCTCGATCAGCCCCAGTCCCCGGCCCCGGCTGCTGAGCGTGTCGGTCTGCGCGCGGGTCACCGTGCCCCGGGTGCCCGAGTCGGCGACCGACACCAGCAGCCGCTCCGGGCTGAGGTCGATCTCCACCCGGGCGGCCGTGCCCGCGTGCAGCAGGGCGTTGGTGGTCAGCTCGCTGGTGCAGAGCACCGCCGCGCCGATGATCGACTCGGGCACCTGCCACTCCGTGAGCTGCGCGGTCATCCAGTGCCGTACCCGGCTCGGCGCCGTCGGCTCGGCCGGCACCTCCATGCTCGTCGACCGGGACGGCCGCAGCGCGTGCTCCACCGCCAGCACCGCGACGTCGTCCTCGGTGGCGCCGGGCACCGCCGCGGTGGCCACCGCGCACAACGCGCGGGGGTCGCCGCTGCCCGCGTCGGCCACGGCGACGGCCAGGGCGTCCAGGCCGGTCGTCAGGTCCTGCCAGCGCCGCTCCACCACACCGTCGCTGAACAGCAGCAGCGTGTCGCCGGGGGCGAAGGGCACCGTGACGGTGCGCGGTCGGCAGCCCAGGCCCAGCGGGGCGCCCGCGGGCACGTCGAGGTACTCGGCGACCGGGTCGCCGTCCGGGGCGCACCGGCGGATCAGCGGGGCGGGGTGACCGGCGCTGGCCAGGGTGAGCCGCCGCCGGTCGGCGTCGACGACCCCGAAGACCACCGTCACGAAGAGCTCGTGCGTGTCGCCCTCGGCGCCCAGGCTGGTCACCAACCGGTCGAGCCCGGCCAGCACGGCGTCGGGGCGGGGGTCGGTCAGCGCCAGCGCCCGCAGCGCCGCGCGGACCTGACCCATCCGGGCCGCGGCCTGCACGTCGTGGCCGGCGACGTCACCGAGCACGATCCCCAGGCCGCCGTCGGGCAGCAGGAAGGCGTCGTAGAAGTCCCCGCCGGCGGCGTTGCCGTCGACGCCCGGGTCGTAGCGGGCGGCGATCCGCATCCGGGGCAGGTCGGGCAGGTGCTCCGGCAGCATGCTGCGTTGCAGCAGCTGGGCCGTGCCGTGCTGGGTCTCGAACCGGCGGGCCCGCTCGGCGGCCTGGCCGACCAGCTCGGCCGAGGCGGCCAGCAGCGCGCGCCGGGCGGCCGACCAGACGTGCGGGACCTGGTAGCCGACCGTCAGCCCGCCGCGCACCACCGAGGCCCGCAGCGGCACCGCCGCGAGCGAACGGACCTTCTGGTCGTGCCGGTCCACCGCGATGTCCCGCAGCGGCTGGCCGTCGTCGACGAAGTACGGCACGCCGCTGCGGGCGGACGTCACCACCGGCCCCAGCCAGTCCGGCGGGATGCGCCGCCACAGCGGGGGGAGGCGCTCGTCGGCCTCGTCCACCAGCTCGCCACGGATGCGCCGGACCATCCGCCAGCCGCCGCCGCCCTCGTCGACGGCGAACGACACCCGGTCGGCGTCGAACGCGGTGATCGCGTAGCGCAGCGCGACCCGGGCCACGTCGTCCAGGGTGAGGGTGCCGGCGAGCGCCGCGGCGAAGTCGCTGAGGCTCTGCAACTGCTGGGTGACCTGGGTGGTCTCCGCGGCCACGGTCAGCACGCCGACGATCCGCCCGGCACTGTCGCGCACGGGGGAGTAGCCCCGGGTGAAGACCGACTGCTCGACCAGGCCGGGACGACGGTGCAGCGGAAGCGTGGTCTCCTTCTCCAGGAACGGCTCCCCGGAGCGGTAGGTGTGCGCGATGGCGTCCCCGACGCCGGGCAGCGGCCAGGCCTCCGCGAACACCTGGGCCGCCGGCCGACCCACCGCGTCGGGGTGCCGGTCGCCGATCAGCTCCGCGTACGCGTCGTTGTAGACGAGCAGGTGCTCGTCGCCCAGGGTGAGGGCCATCGGTACGGGCGAGGCGAGGAGCAGTTCCGTGGCGGCCCGGACCGCCGGGTCCCACGTCCGCCACGCACCGAGCGGGGTGCCACCCCAGTCGTGGCGCGGGACGGCGGCCGCCATGCCCGACGCGGAGGGCGTTCCCGAGACCGGGGCTGGTGGGTTCGGGACCCGTCCGACCGTTCCTGGCATGAGCGCAGCCTAGCCGGAGGGTCCGTCGGCTGTTTCCGATCATGCCCCGCACCACGCCGGGGCCGAACGTTCGGGCAGGTCAGGGTCCTTCTGCGGTGACATGTCGGGAAAAACTCGGGGACTCCGACGGCGTGCCGCGTCGGCGACCGGGTAAGCGCGCGGCGCAGTCCATGCGACAGGAGGGACATCATGCCGGAAAGCCTCGCGGTCAGGCAGGTCGACATCGGCAACGCCGTGGCCGACATGTGGAGGTCGGTGCTGCTCTTCATACCGCGGGCCATCGCGTTCATCGCGATCCTCGTGGTCGGATGGCTCATCGCCAGAGCGGTGCTCAAGATCGTGGACACGGCGCTGGAACGGGTCGGGTTCGACAGGGCGGTGGAACGGGGCGGCATCAAGCGCGCGCTGGAACGCACCAAGTACGACGCCAGTGACATCCTGGCGAGACTCGCGTACTACGCCGTACTGCTGTTCACCCTGCAGTTCGCCTTCGGGGTGTGGGGACCCAACGCGATCAGTGACCTGATCAGCGGCGTGGTCGCCTGGCTGCCACGCGCCTTCGTGGCGATCGTCATCATCGTCGTGGCCGCCGCGATCGCCAACGCCGTCCGGGATCTGGTCACCGGGGCGCTGGGCGGGCTCGCGTACGGCAAGGTCCTGGCCGACCTGGTGGCGGTCTTCATCCTCGCGCTGGGTGTGATCGCCGCGCTGAACCAGGTGGGCATCGCCACCACGGTGACCACACCGGTGCTGATCGCGGTGCTCGCCACCGTGGCCGGCATCCTGATCATCGGTGTTGGCGGTGGCCTGGTGCGGCCGATGCAGAACCGCTGGGAAGGCTGGCTGAACCGGATGGCCGAGGAGTCGCGGGCGGTGCAGGAGCACCGCCGGGCCCGGGAGGCCGGTCAGACCGACGTCGGCCGGCAGATGGCGGACCGGACGGCGGCCGAGCGCACCGAGGTCATGCCCCGCGGGCAGGAGTCCGCGACGGCTGGCGGGCGCGGCACGTACCAGTCGGGGAACGTCAGCGACGAGACCCAGCAGTTCCGCCGCTGACCTGGCGGTGAGCGGGACGGGGAGGGGTGTCCGCGGACGTGCGGGCGCCCCTCCGGCGTGTCCGACCGGGGCTCGGGGCCCGCCCCGGTCGGGCCGGACGGCGCGGCTGCCCGGGCTTCAGACCAGCGGGCCGCCCCCGCCCGTGGCGGTCGGTGCGGCCTGCCGGGCCGCGGTTCAGACCAGCGGGAGCGGGGCGGTCGCCGGGGTCCCGAGCGAGCGGGTCAGCGCACAGACCGCGAGCAGCCGGGTGAGCAGCCAGTCCGGTGCGGACCAGTCCACCGGGGCCGCCGGCGGCTGCCAGCCGTGCTCCAGCGCGGCGGCGCGCACACCTTCCGCGTAACCGGCGAGCGCGGCAGCGCTCAGCGGCCGGCGGTCGCCGTCCAGGCTCTCCCGCACCGCCGCGGCGTGCTGGTCGACCAGGGCGAGCAGGCCCGGACGCGCGGCGGCGGCGGCCAGTCCCTCGGCGCCGACCGAGGTGGACAGGAGAGCGAGGGTGGCTCGCGCCGAACTGGCGGCGGAACGGGTCTCGACCCGGGTGAACGGCACACGCATGGTGACCGAGGCTATCCGGCCGTGACCAGGGTCGACCTCGGCCGGTCGGCGGGTTTTTCACCCTCCCCCGAACGGTCAGCGGGCGGCGCGGGGGTTGATCCGACGCGGGTGGGGCAGGAGGAGAACCGCCCGGACGGGCACAGCCGAAACCTGGAGGAACGGATGGGACGACACGAGGACGGGCCGGACGAACGGCACCGCAGGCCCGCCGGGGTCAGCGACGAGACGGTGGCGGCGCTCGGCAAGCTCAGCGAGGCGCTGGAGTGCGTCGAGCGGGTCCGCGGTCACCTCTACTCGCTGCACCAGCTGGTGGGGCACGCCGACCTGATGCTCGACGACGCCGTGGAGATGTTCCGTGCCGCCGGGCACGACCGGATCGCGGACCGGATCGACACCGACCTGCTGGGTCGCAACGTGATCGCCGGACGGTGGACGTTCCAGATCGTCGAGGACTTCGACGACAACTACTACGCCCTCTTCCGCGATCTGGACCGGGCCGCCCGGGAGGAGTTGGTCGGCGGTCGCCGGCACCTCTACGAGGCGGAGATGAAGGAGCGACGGCGCAGCCGGGGCCGGCCCGGGCACGAGGCGCGCCCGGACGGGGCCGGCTAGCGCCCGCCGGCGCCCCGGCAACGAGGCGCCGCCCCCACGGAGCGGCCACCGCATGCCGCCCGGCCGCGATACGCGCAGCGCCGGCTGCCGCGTCACGCGCAGCGCCGGCTGCCGCGTCACTCCATGGAGCGGGCGTCCGCCGGGCGGCGGCGGGCCGCGTCGTCGGCGATGATCACGGTCGCCACCATCAGCGCGACGCAGAGGCTGAACAACCAGGAGTCGTCCGATGCCAGCTTGGCGGAGACGGGAGCCTGGAGCGCGGCGAGGAGGAAGCCGAGCCATGCCAGGCGGCGCTGACGCGTGGAGAGGATGCCGGAGCCCTGATGCATCCCGAAAGTCTTGCTCGCGACCCGGCGCTTGCCGTCAGCCGAACGGTCGATTCTGGATGAGCTGTCCGTTTTACCGCCCGTCCGGACCGTAATCTTCGTCCCACCAGGGGAGGCGGACTGGCGCCGCCGTCGACTCCGGGCAGGATGGTCCTCCGTGTCCACCGCCCCGCCCCGCGCCTCGCTGCTCCTGCTGGCCTACCTCGCCTTCGTCAGCCTCGGCCTGCCCGACGGCCTGATCGGCGTGGGCTGGCCCTCGATCCGGGCCGACTTCGGCGTGCCCACCGAGGCCGTCGGCCTCGTGCTCACCGCCGGCACCGCCGGCTACCTGACCTCCAGCGTGCTGGCCGGCTTCACGCTGGCCCGGCTCGGCGTCGGCTGGCTGCTCGCCGGCAGCACGCTGCTGGCCAGCCTCGCGCTCACCGGCTACGCGTCGACGCCCGGGCTCACCCTGATGGTGGGCTGCGCGCTGGTGCTCGGCCTGGGCTCCGGCGCGATCGACTCCGGCCTGAACGCGTACGCGGCCGGCGCCTTCGGTCCCCGGCACATGAACTGGATGCACGCGTTCTTCGGCCTCGGCGTGGCGCTCGGACCATTGATCATGACCGGCGCGCTCAGCGCCGGGCTCTCCTGGCGCTGGGGCTACGGCCTGGTGGCGGGGGCCCAGCTCGCGCTGGCCGCCGCGTTCGCGCTGACCGTGCGGGCCTGGCGGGACCGCGCCCCGGCCCGCGAGCCCGCCGGGTCCGCCGCCGGGGAGACGGCCGTCGCCCCACCGACCGTCACCCGGGTACGCGAGACGCTGCGCCTGCCGGCGGTCTGGCTCGGCGCGTCCGCCTTCGCCGTCTACGTGGCCATCGAGGTGGCGGCCGGGCTCTGGGCGTTCCTGCTGCTGACCGAGGGACGCGGCCTCGGCGCGGCCGTCGCCGGCGTCTGCGTCTCGGGCTACTGGGGCAGCCTGTTCGTCGGGCGCGTGGTGCAGGGCGTGGTGGCCGAACGGCTGGGCGCGGCGGTGGTGCTGCGGGGCAGCCTCGCCGGGATGGCGGTCGGCGCGGTCCTGATCGCGCTGCCGGCACCGGCCTGGGTCGCCGTGGCCGGGCTGTTCGTCGTCGGCTTCGCCGCCGCCCCGGTCTTCCCGCTGCTCACCCTCACCACCGCCGAGCGGGTCGGTGCGGCGCACGCGGACCGGACCATCGGGCTCCAGATCGCCGCGGCCGGGCTGGGCGGCGCGCTGGTGCCCGCCGGCATCGGGGTGCTGCTCGGCAACACCTCGGTCGAGCTGCTCGGGCCGGCGCTCGTCGTCCTCGCGCTGGGCCTGATCGCCCTGCACGCGGCCGGCACCCGCCGGCCGGCCCCCGCGCCCCGCTGAGCGGCGCGGGTCCTTCGCGTCGAGCGGCCCGGACCCGTCGCCTCGGACGGCCCGGACCCTTCGCGTCGAGCGGCGCGGTGGGCGGACCCGGGGTGGGCCCGCCCGCCGCGCCGTGCGGTTCACATCGTGTCCGGTCCGGTCCGGCCGGTCGTCGAGGGCCGGTACGCGCGTTCCGGGTCGGTCGGCTCGCGGCCCGCACCGGCGGCCTGTCCGCCCCGGTCCGCCGCCTGAGGGCCGTGCCCGAAGGCCGCCTCCTCGCCGGCGTCGTTCGCCGTCACGTCGTCGGCCTGGCCGTCCAGGGTCGACCGCGCGACGGCCCGGTCCAGTTCCTGGAGCGAAGTCCGTTCCTCGTCCCGCCACACCTTGTCGTCGTCCGTCATGCCAGTCGCGGTACCCCGGCCGGGTCCCCGCAAACGACGATGGCCGCCGGGGGAGCCGGCGGCCATCGGAGGTTCACACCCGGGGGCGGGGAATCAGGGCTGCGGCCGGTCGACCTTGCCGCGCCAGGCGCCGGTCTCCTGACCGCGTCGCTCGATGAACTGCTTGAACCGCTCCAGGTCGCCCTTGGCGCGCCGGTCGACGACGCCGAGCTTGTCGCCGGCCTGCTCGACCACGCCGTGCGGTTCGAACTCGAGCTGGAGCGTGACCCGGGTGGTGTCCTGGTCCAGCCGGTGGAAGGTCACCACGCCGGCCTGCTGGGTGCCGCCCGTGGAACGCCACGCGACCCGCTCGTCCGGGAGCTGCTCGGTGATCTCGGCGTCGAACTCCCGCTTCACCCCGGCGATCTCCACCGTCCAGTGGGTCATCGTGTCCGTCAGCTGCCGGACCTCCTGGACCCCCTCCATGAAGTGGGGGAAGTCTTCAAACTGGGTCCACTGGTCGTACGCGGTGCGGACCGGGACGGAGACGTCCACGTGCTCGGTAACGCCACTCATAAGGCATCCTCCTTCGTCCGCCGGTGACGGGCCGGATCGTGCGGGGATCCGGTCACCAACGGGTCGTCTCGTTCTTGTGGCCGAGCGCCGCCCACACCTCGGAGATCGTCTGGTAGCGGGTGCCCTCGGGCAGCCGCTCCAGTTCGGCGACGATGTCCGCCGGCGCCTCGTTGTCCCGCGCGTTGGCGATCAGCGTCTCCCGGTCACCGGGCAGGGCGGCCATCGTGATGAACCGGCCGAGCCGGCTGCGTCGCTCGACGTCCTCGGAGCTCATCCCCTTGGGCGCGCCCGTACGCAGTTCGCCGGCCGGGGCCGTGGTCGGCTCCGGCTGGTCCTCACCCGCCGGCTCCGGCACACGGGACTCGTCGACCCGCGAGCCGCCGGTCCCCGGCCCCTGCACGAGGCCGCTGACCTCCCGGCTCATCTGCTCGTCGACCCTCGGTCCGTGCTTGCTGCTGCCACGTTCCATGCCTTCTGCGCTACCCGGTGGCACCGGCGGTAAACGGGCGCTGCGGCGTCGCGGCCGGTAAACCCCGCGCGGGTCAGGTGGTGGCCGGCGTCTTCGGGGGCAGGACCGGCTCGTCGGGGTCCGGCTCGCCGGCCTGGAGCACCCGGCCGCGCTGGAGTTCCGCGTTGATCTGCACGCCGAGCATCAGCGCCGAGTTGGACAGGTAGAGCCAGACCAGGAACGCGATCACCGCACCGAGGCTGCCGTAGGTGGCGTCGTACGAGCCGAAGTTGGCCACGTAGAGGCCGAAGCCGAAGGAGGCGAGGGCCCAGGCCACCAGGGCCACCGCGCCGCCCGGGGTGAGCCAGCGGAACCGCGGCTGCCGGACGTTGGGCGCGATCCAGAACAGCAGGCTCAGCAGCACCATCATGATCAGCGCGAGCACGGGCCACTTGGCGACGCTCCACGTCGTACGCGCCAGCCCGCCGGCGTTGATCAGATCGCCCACCGCGTCGGTGACCGGCCCGCTCACGATCAGCCCGGTGGCGACGATCGCCAACAGCACCAGCGAGATCGCCGCCAGGCCGATCTGCACCGGCCGCAGCTTCCAGATCGGCCGCCCCTCCTCGACCCCGTAGACGGCGTTGGAGGCCCGGGTGAACGCCCCGATAAAGCCGGAGGCCGACCAGAGGGCACCGAGCAGACCGAAGCTCAGCAGCGCGCTGGCCGAGTCGTTCTGGTCGACCACGCCTCGCACCACGCCGACGAAGCCCTCGTTCGCCACCACCGAGCCGGCGCCCATGTCCCGGGCCAGGTCCAGCACGGTGTCGACGGTCTGTTCGCCGTTGGACACCAGCCCGACCAGGGCGACCACCACGATCGTGGACGGAAAGAGCGCGAGCACCCCGTAGTAGGTCAGCGCGGCGGCCCAGTCCGCGCAGTTGTCCTTGACGAAGTTGCGCACGCTGCGCACCAGCACTCCGCGCCAGGTGCGCCAGCTCAGCTGCCGTACCCGGCCGGGGATCCGCGGTCGCCGCTGCCCGGCGCGCACCGCGCCGGGTTCCGTCGTCGTCATGCCCGCTCCCTGCGCCCCGGCCGCCGGATGACCCGGTGCATCCGGCTTCGCCTGGCCCGCCGGTACCCCTGGCCGGAAATCGACAAACCCGACCTCCGGTTTGCCGACCGGACGCGGGGGAACGGTCAGGGGAACCCATCGACGCGGAGGAGGACGAGATGCCCGGGCGCGAGGTACTGCCCAGCACGCTGCGACGCTCCCCCAAGAAGGCGCAGCGCACCTGGGAGAAGACGCACGACTCGGCCGTGGAGACGTACGGCGAGGGGGAGCGGGCGCACCGCACCGCATTCGCCGCCGTCAAGCACGAGTTCGAGAAGGTGGGCGACCACTGGGAGCCCAAGGGTCGCAAGGGGCCGAGCGACCGCCAGGCGGCCGGCGGCGGACCGGAGCGCCGGGCGCCCACGGCCGGCGGGGTGGACGCCAACGCCACCAAGGACCACCTGATGAAGGTGGCCCGCAAGCTGGACGTGCCCGGCCGTTCGAGCATGACGAAGCCCGAACTGGTCAAGGCCATCGAGAAGGCGAACAACCGCCGGACCGCCAAGGCCCGCGGCCGCTGAGGCCACCTTTCGGGTACGCGACGCAGGGGCTGTCCGGGCGCGGACAGCCCCCGCGCGTGTCTCACCAGTGGCCGCCACCGGGTGCCTCGATGTGCACCGCCTTCGTCGCGGTGAACTCGTCCAGCAGTTCCGGCCCGTAGCCGAAGCCGTGCCCGCTGCCCCGGCGCGGGTGCGCGGCACCGCCCGGCGCGCCGCCGAACACCGCGTTGACCTTCACGGTGCCCACCGGCAGTTCCCGCCAGGCACGCTGGGCGTGACTCATCGATCCGGTCAGCACGGTCGCGGCCAGCCCGTACGGGGAGTCGGCGGCGCACCGCAGCGCCTCGGAGAACGAGTCGACGGCCACGATCGGGGCGACCGGCCCGAACGTCTCCTCGCGTACCACAGTCATGTCGTGCCGGCAGTCGGTGAGCACGGTCGCCGGATAGAACGCACCCGGCCCGTCGGGCAGCGTGCCGCCGGTGCGGATCCGCGCGCCCTGCGCCACCGCCGCGGTCACCTGCCCGTGCACGTGGTCGCGGTGCCGCCGGTCCACCAGCGGCCCCAGTTCGGTACGCGGGTCGCCGCCCGGGCCCGCCCGCAGCTTCGCGGCCTGCTCCACCAGTGCCAGCGCGAAGTCCTCCGCGACGTCCCGGTGCACGTAGATCCGCTCCACCGCGACGCAGATCTGCCCCGCGTTGGCGAACGCGCCGATCGCCGCCTGCCCGGCCGCCCACACCGGGTCGACGTCGCCGTCCACGACGAGCGGATCGCTGCCGCCGTTCTCCAGCAGCACCTTCGCCCCGGTCCGTGCCGCCGCGGCCGCGATGGCCCGCCCGGTGGCGGTGGAGCCGACGTGGGCGACGACGTCCACCTCCTGGGCGGCCAGCGCCGCCCCGACCTCCGGGCCCCCGGTCAGCAGCGACAGCACCCCGGGCGGCAGCGCGGAGTCGAGCGCCTTCGCCAGCAGCCAGCCGGTCGCCGGGGTGCGCTCGCTCGGCTTGTGCAGCACCACGTTGCCGGTGACCAGTGCCGCGCCGAGCAGCCCGCAGGAGACCGCCACCGGGTCGTTCCACGGGGTGATCGCGGCGACCACCCCGCGCGGCTGCGGCGTCATGAAGTCGAGGGCGTGGGTGGCGCCGTGCAGGGTCCGCCCGCCGCGCACGGGGGCGAGTTCCGCGTACTGTCGCAGCGTGCCGATCCCCGCCTCCACGCCGCCCCGGGCGTCCGAGAGGGGTTTGCCCATCTCGGCCGTCGTGGCCCGGGCCAGGTCGTCGGCCACCGCCGCCACGGCGTCCGCCGCCCGGTGCAGGGCCGCCGCCCGTTCCGCCGGGGCGGTCGCCGCCCACTCCGCCGCGACGCCGCGCGTCGCCTCCACCGCCTTGCCGACCTCGTCGGCCGTCGCCACCGGCGCCGAGCTGACCGGGGAGCCGTCGGCCGGATCGTGTACGACCAACTCGCCACCCTCGCCGCCCGCGCCCCACACTCCGCCTATGAGCTGCGCAACCGTGTACATGGCAGTGCATGCCCCGGCCCCGGCGCGGCAAACGCGTTTCGCCCGGTTGCTGGCCGGGTAGGCGGATCGGATGAGTTCGCCCGGCGCGGAGAGCGCGGACGCCGTCATCGTGGGAGCAGGCCACAACGGCCTGGTCGCCGCCAATCTGCTCGCCGACGCCGGCTGGGACGTGCTGGTGCTGGAGGCCACGGAGACTCCGGGCGGGGCGGTGCGTTCCGCCGAGGTGACGGCTCCCGGCTACCTGAGCGACCTCTACAGCTCCTTCTACCCCCTCGGCTACGCCTCGCCGGTGCTGCGCGGGCTGGGGCTCGACCGGTACGGGCTGCGCTGGCGGCACTCCCCGGACGTGCTGGCCCACCTGCTGCCCGACGGCCGGGCGGCGGTGCTCAACCGCGACCCGGAGGCCACCGCGGCCTCGCTGGAGGCGTTCGCCCCGGGCGACGGCAAGCGCTGGCTGCACGCGTACGACGACTGGCGCCAGGTGGCCGAGCCGATGCTGGAGAGCATCACCAGGCCGTTCCCGCCGATGCGCGGGGGCCTGACCCTGCTGCGCCGGCTGCGCGTGTCGGGGGCGCTGCGGCTGGCCCGACGGCTGGTGGTGCCGGTACGCAAGCTCGGCGACGAACTCTTCGAGGGCGAGGGCGGCCCGGTGCTGCTGGCCGGCTGCGCCCTGCACACCGACCTGTCACCCGAGGAGGCCGGTTCGGGCGTGTACGGCTGGCTGCTCGCCATGCTCGGCCAGCAGGTCGGCTGGCCGGTGCCCGACGGCGGCGCCCAGAAGATCACCGACGCGCTGGTGGCCCGGCTGACCGAGCGCGGCGGCCGGATCCTCTACGGCGCACACGTCGACCGGGTGCTGACCGCCCGCGGCCGGGCGATGGGCGTGCGTACCACCGGCGGCGCCCTCTGGCGGGCCCGCCGCGCGGTGCTCGCCGACGTCCCCGCGCCCGCCCTCTACCTGGACCTGGTCGGCGCGGCGGCGCTGCCGCCCCGGCTGGTGGAGGACCTGGCGCACTTCCGCTGGGACGGCTCGACGCTCAAGGTGGACTGGGCGCTGTCGGCCCCCGTGCCGTGGACCAACCGGGCGGTCGCCACCGCCGGCACCGTGCACCTGGGGGCGGACCTGGACGGCCTCACCAGCTACGCCGCCGCGCTGGCCCGCAAGGAGATCCCGCGCGACCCGTTCCTGCTGCTGGGACAGATGTCGGTGGCCGACCCGAGCCACTCGCCGCCGGGCACGGAGTCGCTCTGGTCGTACACCCACCTGCCGTTCCGCCAGAGGTGGCGGGCCGACGAGATCGCCGCGCACGTCGAGCGGATGGAGCAGGTGCTGGAGGAGGCCGCGCCGGGCTTCCGCAGCCTGATCGTGGGGCGGCATGTGGCCGGCCCTGCAGACCTGGAGGCGGGCGACCCGAGCCTGGTCGGCGGCGCGCTCGGTGGTGGCACCGCCGCCGCGTACCAGCAGCTGTTCCTGCGCCCGATCCCCGGCCTGGGCCGCGCGGACACCCCGGTGGACCGGCTCTTCCTCGCCAGCGCGTCGGCGCACCCGGGCGGCGGCGTGCACGGCGCGCCCGGCGCGAACGCGGCCCGCGCCGCCCTGGCCCGCGACCGCGCCCTCACCGGCCCGCTGTACGCGGCCGGGATCGACGCCGCGCACCGCGCGATCTACCGCTGACCGCCAGCAGGGCGAAGACGACAAGCTCGCGCCGTGCGCCGTGCGCGGGGCGCCGTGCACTGCGGCCCGCACGAACAGGCCGAATCTTCGCGGAGCCGGGCCAGCAGGGCGCCCGGACGGGCGCGTGCCCGCCGGCGGATTGTGGGGAAGCTGTTGACGGACAGTTAGGGGAGCGCTGGCCGCGCGGGTCGCTCGCCGCACCTTTTGCTCTGCATCCATATACGCAACGGTTGCTGCGGGTGACGAAGTGCGGGCGAGTCCGCCACACCGGCGGCGAGCCAGCCCCAGGTCAGCGACGTGGTGCGTCCGTGGCTGCAGAGCAAAGGGCGAAGAGCGCCGATCCCAAGGCGGGGTCGATGGTCACGGAAGGTGAGGGTTGCACTCCGCAGTTGCGGTGCCGGTGTCGGACGTTCCGTGCGGCCGGACGGCCGGGACTCAAGGTCGCCCGTCCGCCGCTCCGCCCGTTCGCCGCTACCGCTCGCCTTCGCCCTTGCTTCACCCGTCCGTCGTCCTCCGCCGTTCGCCTGCCGCCCCCGGGCCCGGCCCGCTGAACGGGACCCGGGACCAGGGCAGGACGTGGCGTGGCAGCGTGGCAGGGCCGGGTGGGGTGGCGGGGAGCGGGTCGGGTCAGCGCTCGATGTGGCGGTGCTTGCTGCGCAGCTTGAACGGCATCAGCGCGCTCTCGATCTTGGTCGCGGTGGTCATCTTGGACGCGCCGTCGCGCCGCTCCTCGAAGCGGATCGGCACCTCCAGGATGGTGTGCCCCAGCTTCGTGGCCAGGTAGTGCATCTCCACCTGGAAGCTGTAGCCGTTGGACTGCACCCGCTCCAGGCCGATGTCGCGCAGCGCGTCCGCCCGCCAGATCTTGAACCCGGCGGTGAGGTCGCGGATCCGGACCCGCAGCAGCGTGTGCACGTAGAGGTTGGCCCAGCCGCTGAGGGCCCGCCGGTAGAGCGGCCAGTTCTCGTCCAGCTCGCCGCCCGGCACGTACCGGGAGCCGATCACGACGCCGGCCTGGGTGGAGAGCAGCGCGCCGAGCATGCCCGGCAGCGCCTCCGGCGGGTGCGACAGGTCGGCGTCCATCTGCGCCACGTACTCCGCGCCGCCCTCGAGGGCGCGTCCGATGCCGTCCACGTAGGCCCGACCGAGACCCTCCTTGCCGGCCCGGTGCACGACCTCGACCCGGTCGGGGTGCTCGATGGCCAGCTTGTCCGCCACCTCACCCGTGCCGTCCGGCGAGTTGTCGTCGGCGACCAGGATCTTCAGGCCCGGCAGCGGCAGGGCCAGCAGCCGCTCGACCAGCACCGGGAGGTTGCCCGCCTCGTTGTAGGTGGGAACCACGACGGTCAGGCGTGCGTCCCGCCACGGCACGGGCAACTGCACGGGTTCGATCATGTCGGACATCCTCGGTCGGCGGACGGGGCTCCCTCAGAGCGTAGCCAGTTGCCACATCCGGGTCGAAAAGGCCACCCCTACCGTCCCGTTCACCGCCCCGACGAGCACCCGTTCCGGGTCAGCGGAGGTGGCGGGCCAGCGCGGTGAGGGCCACCGCCAGCCCCGCCAGGGCGGCGCCGGAGACGGCCGGCTTGTGCGTACCGATCCACAGGGCGGCCGAGCGGCCCCGGGCCCGGTCCGTGAAGACACCCTCCGCGCCCCGGTCCCGTTCGTCGTCCCCGGGGCGGTCCAGGTTGTCCCGCCAGGCCGCCGGGTCGATCGGGGTCTCGGTCTGCTGACTGTCGTAGCCGTCGCGGGCCAGCTTCCGGTCGAGCAGGCCGGGGGCGAGGACGTCGCCGAGCCGGGCGCGCCAGGTCGGTCCGCCCACGTTCAGCTCGCGCGGCCCGTGGTCGGCCGCCCAGACGATCGCCTTCGCGGCCACCTCGGGTGCGAAGATCGGCGGTACGGGCTGGGGGTGCCGGGGCAGCCGGGTGCGTACCCAGGAGAACTGCGGGGTGTTGATCGCCGGCAGTTGCACCATCGACAGCTTCACGCCCGGGCAGTCGTGCAGCAGCTCCGCCCGCAGCGAGTCGTTGAAGCCCTGGACGGCGTGCTTGCTCGCGCAGTACGCCGACTGCAACGGGATCCCGCGGTAGGCCAGCGCGGAGCCGACCTGCACGATCGCGCCCCGCCCACGTGCCCGCATGTGCCGCAGCGCCGCGAGGGTGCCGTGCACCGTGCCGAGGTAGTTGACCTCGGTTACCCGCCGGAACTCGGTGGCCGGGATCTCCCACACCGGGGCGAAGACCGAGACCATCGCGTTGTTCACCCACACGTCGATGCCGCCGAACCGGCGCGCCACGTCGTCGGCGGCCTGCTGCACCGCCCCGGCGTCGGCCACGTCCACCCGGTAGGTGCGCACCTCCGAGGCGCCCAGCTCCCGGCAGTCGCGCTCGGCGGCCGCCAACCCGGCCTCGCCGCGGGCGAGCAGCGCGAGCCGGGCGCCGCGCTCGGCGTACCGGCGGGCGACCGCCCGTCCCACGCCGGCGCTCGCCCCGGTGACCACCACGGTCTGCGTCATGCGTCCGCCTTCTGCCGCATGGCGATGTCGGCCAGCCGGGTCAGGGTCTCCTTGTTGCGCTGGTGCAGCACCAGGTCGTTGATCTTGTTGCGTATCCAGTGCAGCGGACCGGCGGCGAAGTCCTCGCCGATGCGTACCCGGGTGGCGTCCGCACCGACCGCTTCGAGGGTGAACACCACGATGGCCTCGCCGGCAGGCCAGAGGCCGGCGCGGATCACCAGCCGGCGCGTCGGGTCACAGGTCAGCACCGTGGAGACGTCGTGCAGGGAGAACGGCCACGGCCCGGCCTTGTGGTGCAGTTGGCTGCCCACCCGGGGCCAGGCGTCGTCCACGTCGCGCACGTGCACCGTGCCCACGACCCAGTCGCTGTACGTCCACCCGTCCGCCAGCACCGCCCACACCTGCTGCGGGGAAGCTTTGATCACTTTCTCCACAATCGCCACTGTTCTCCCGTACCCCGGGTGTGGCCGGGGCTAACGGTGCCGACGGGTTAGCTTCTCCCGGGCGACGGGTAACGGCAGGTCGGCGCCGTCGGCGTACGACGCGGCGGGCGTCCGGGACGACGTTTACTCCCCGGGGCGCCGGGAACCCGCCGGCTGTGCGACAGGACCAGGTGGAGCCGGATCAGCGCAGGTCAGCCCGGGTTTTTGCCGGTGCTGGCACGGCGGGTTCCGGGCCCGTCCTGTTCGACGCGGTGCTGCTGGACCGCGACGGCACGCTGATCGAGGACGTGCCGTACAACGGCGATCCCGAGAAGGTGCGGCCGGTGCCGGGGGCGCGGGCCGCCCTGGACCGGTTGCGGGCGGCGGGCCTGCGGCTGGCGGTGGTGACGAACCAGTCCGGCCTGGCCCGTGGATTGTTCACCGAGGCGCAGCTGCGGGCGGTGCACGCCCGGGTCGAGCGGTTGCTGGGGCCGTTCGACGCCTGGCTGGTGTGTCCGCACGACGACGGCGACGGATGCGGGTGCCGCAAGCCGGCGCCGGGGCTGGTGCACGCCGCGGCGCGGGAGCTGGGTACCGTGCCGGCGCGGTGCGTGCTGGTGGGGGACATCGGCCGGGACATGACCGCGGCGTCGGCCGCGGGCGCGTCGGGGATCCTGGTGCCCACGCCGGTGACCCGCCCGCAGGAGGTGGCCGCCGCCCCGCAGGTGGCGCCCGATCTCCCGGCGGCGGTGGCGGAGATCCTGCGCCGCCAGGCGGCGCTCGACCCGGCCACCTACCGGCAGGCCGACCCCGATACCTACCGGCAGGCCGACACCGACACCGCGCGGTGCGCTGGCAGGCGCCGGGCGGGGGCCGTGCTGGTGGTACGCGCCGACTCGGCCGGGGACGTGCTGGTGACCGGGCCCGCCATCCGCGCCGTCGCCGCCCACGCCGAGCGGGTGGTGTTGCTGTGCGGGCCCCGGGGACGCGCCGCGGCGGACCTCCTGCCCGGCGTCGACGAGATCGTCGAACACCGGCTGCCCTGGATCGATCCCGCCCCCGATCCCGTCGACCCCGCCGACATGCGTCAGCTCGCCGACCGGCTCGCCGCCGTGCACGCCGACGAGGCGGTCGTCTTCACCAGCTTCCACCAGTCGCCCCTGCCCCTGGCCCTGCTGCTGCGCCTGGCGGGGGTCGGACGCGTGAGCGCCATCAGCGACGACTACCCCGGCAGCCTGCTCGACGTACGGCACCGCGTGCCGGCCGGCGTACCCGAACCGGAACGCGCGCTCTCCCTCGCCGCCGCCGCCGGCTTCGCCCTCGCCGACCACGACGGACCCGCCCTGCGCCTGCGTCCGGCGCAGGCGCCGCCGCCGGAGGCCGGCGCGCCCGGCTACGTGGTGCTGCACCCCGGCTCGGCGGCGCAGGCCCGGGGCTGTCCGCCGGAGCTGGCCGCGCGGATCGCCCGCGCCCTGACGGCCGCCGGCCACCGGGTGGTGGTCACCGGCGGCCCCGACGAGCAGGAGCTGACCGCGCGGGTGGCCGGCGACGTCGCCGTCGACCTGGGCGGGCGGACCGGCCTCGCCGCGCTGGCCGCGACGGTCGCCGGCGCCGGCGCGGTCGTGGTCGGCAACACCGGCCCCGCGCACCTCGCCGCCGCCCACGGGGTGCCGGTGGTCAGCCTGTTCGCCCCCACGGTGCCGTTCGGGCAGTGGGGGCCGTGGCGGGTGCCCACGGTGCGCCTCGGCGACGCGGAGGCCGCCTGCCGCGACACCCGGGCGGCGCGCTGCCCGGTGCCCGGACACCCCTGCCTCAGCAACGTCGACCCCGAGGAGGTCGTCGACGCGCTGCGGCTGCTCGGGGTGACCCCGTCGGCCCGGCCGGCACCGCCCACCGGCAGCCCGTCCGCCGGCGTGACGACGCTGGCCACCATCGGCGGGAGCGGCCGATGAACCTGCTCCTGTGGCACGTGCACGGCTCCTGGACCACGTCGTTCGTGCACGGCAAGCACCGGTACCTGGTGCCCGTCACCCCGGACCGGGGCCCCTACGGCCTCGGCCGCGCCCGCACCTACCCGTGGCCCGACACGGCCGTCGAGGTGACCCCCGAGCAGTTGCGCACCGCCGACGTCGACCTGGTCGTCCTGCAACGCCCCGAGGAGATCGACCTCGCCGAGCGGTGGCTCGGCCGGCGGCCCGGCCGCGACGTACCCGCCGTCTACGTCGAGCACAACACGCCCAAGGACGGCGACGTGCCCAACAGCCGGCACCCCATGGCCGACCGCGACGACCTGCTCGTCGCCCACGTCACCGGGTTCAACGAGCTGTTCTGGGACACCGGCGCCACCCGCACCACCGTGGTCGACCACGGCATCGTCCCACCCGCCGTGCGGTACACGGGCGACCTCGACCGGCTCGCGGTGGTGATCAACGAGCCGGTACGCCGGGGGCGGGTCACCGGCACCGACCTGCTGCCCCGCTTCGCCGAGATCGCCCCGCTGGACGTCTTCGGCATGAAGGTGGCCGGGCTGGCCGAGCATCTGGGCCTGCCCGCCGACCGGCTCACCAGCCACGACGACCTGCCCCAGCACCGGATGCACGCCGAGTTGGGGCGGCGGCGGGCGTACCTGCACCTGTGCCGGTGGACATCCCTGGGGCTGAGCCTGATCGAGGCGATGTCCATCGGGATGCCGGTGGTCGCGCTGGCCGCCACCGAGGCGGCGATGGCGGTGCCACCGGGGGCGGGCGCGCTGTCCACCCGGCTCGACACCCTGCTCGACGCCGCCCGCCGGTTCGTCGACGAGCCGGCGGAGGCACGCCGGGCGGGGGAGCGGGCCCGCGCCGCCGCCCGGGACCGCTACGGCCTCGACCGTTTCCTCGCCGACTGGGACCGGCTGCTGGAGGAGGAAGTATGCGCATCGCGATGATCTCGGAGCACGCCAGCCCGCTCGCCATCCTGGGCGGCGAGGACGCCGGCGGTCAGAACACGCATGTCGCCGAGCTCTCCGCCGCCCTCGCGGCCGCCGGACACGACGTGCGGGTCTACACCCGCCGCGACGCCGTGGACCTGCCGGTGACCGTACGCAGCGCCGACGGCTACGACGTGGTGCACGTCCCGGCGGGGCCGGCCGAGCCGGTCGCCAAGGACGCCCTGCTGCCGCACATGCGGGAGTTCAGCCGCTGGCTGGTCGACCGGTGGCGGGGCGGCGACTGGATGCCCGAGGTGATCCACGCGCACTTCTGGATGAGCGGCCTCGCCGCGCTGGCCGCCAGCCGGCAGACCGGCGTTCCGGTCGTGCAGACGTACCACGCCCTGGGGGTGGTCAAGCGGCGCCACCAGGGCGTGCAGGACACCAGCCCGGCCCGCCGGATCGGCTACGAGCGGGAGCTGGGCCGGGCCGTCGACCGGGTCATCGCGCAGTGCCGCGACGAGGTCGGCGAGTTGGTCCGGATGGGCGTGCCCCGCTCCCGGATGACGGTCGTGCCGTCCGGGGTCAACCTGGGCACGTTCGCCCCGCTGGGGCCGACAGCCGAGCGGGAGGAGGGGCGGCCGCGGATCCTGACCGTCGGCCGGCTGGTCGAACGCAAGGGCTTCCAGACCGTGGTGCGGGCGATGGCGTACGTGCCCGAGGCCGAGTGCGTGGTCGTCGGCGGCCCGCCCGCCGGTCTGCTGGAGACCGACCCGTACGCCCGCCGGCTGCGCGCCCTCGCGGTCAGCTGCGGGGTCGCCGACCGGGTGCGACTGGTCGGGGCGGTGCCCCGCGAGGAGATGGGCCGCTGGTACCGTTCGGCGGACGTCCTGGTGGCCGCCCCCTGGTACGAGCCGTTCGGGCTCACCCCGCTGGAGGCGATGGCGTGCGGCGTGCCCGTGGTGGGCACCGCCGTCGGCGGGATCAAGGACACCGTGGCCGAGGGCGTCACCGGCGACCTGGTGCCGGCCCGGGACCCGCGTGCGCTGGGCGCCGCGATCCAGGGGCTGCTCGACGACCGGATCCGCCGCTTCGCGTACGCGACGGCGGCGCGGGAACGGGCCCGGCGGCGGTACTCCTGGGCGGCCACGGCGGAGCGGCTGGTGGAGGTCTACGGCGACGTGGCGGTCCACCGGCCGACCGGGGTGGTGGCCTGATGGCGGCACCCACGCCGCTGGACGCGCACCTGACGAACCTGGCGGCGGCGCTGGTGCCCTTCCGGCGGCACGAGACGCTGCTGGCCCGGTGGGGGGAGGCTCTCGCGCGTCGGCTGGTCGACGGCGGCCGGCTGCTGGTGGCCGGCAACGGCGGCAGCGCCGCCGAGGCCCAGCACCTCACCGCCGAGCTCGTCGGGAAGCTCCGCGACGACCGCCAGCCCCTGTCCGCCATCGCTTTGCACGCGGAGACCTCCGCGATGACCGCCATCGGCAACGACTACGGCTACGACGAGGTCTTCGCCCGCCAGGTCCGCGCCCACGGCCGTGCCGGCGACGTCCTGCTGCTGCTGTCGACCAGCGGCACCAGCGCCAACCTGCTCGCCGCCGCCCGGGCCGGCCGCGACAGCGGGCTCACCTGCTGGGCCCTGACCGGCCCCGCCCCCAACCCCCTGGCGGAGCTGTGCCACGACGTGCTCGCCGTCGCCTCGGCCGACAGCCAGGTCGTGCAGGAACTCCACCTCGTGACCAGCCACCTCCTCTGCGAGTACGTCGAGCGGGCGCTGCCGGTGGCGCCCGCCGCGCCCGTACGGACCGGGGTCGAGGTGGTGCTCGACGGCGGTGCAGGTCAGCAGGTCCAGGCGTGATGAGGAGGGAAGCAGCGTGAGGGGACCCGTCGTGGTGGTCGGTGACACCCTGCTGGACCGGGACGTCGAGGGGGTGGTGAACCGGCTCTGCCCGGACTCGCCCGTGCCGGTACTGGACGAGACCGCGCACGTCGACCGGCCCGGTGGCGCCGGGCTGGCAGCGGTCTTCGCCGCCGCGCAGGGCGCCGACGTGGTGCTGGTGACCGCGTTGGCGGACGACGCGGGGGGTGCCCGGCTCGCCTCGTTGCTCACCGACGCCGGCGTGCAGGTCTATCCCCTCGGGCTGCGCGGCGACACGCCGGAGAAGGTCCGGCTGCGCGCCCGGGGCCGGGTGCTGCTGCGCCACGACCGGGGCGGCGCGGCCGGTACGCCCGGCGAGCCGTCCGAGGCGGTGCTGCGGGTGATCGCCCGGGCCTCCGCCGTCCTGGTCGGCGACTACGGCCGGGGCGTCGCCCGGCAGCCCGCGCTGCGGGCGGCGCTCGCCGCCACCCGGGCCCCCGTGGTCTGGGACCCGCATCCGCGGGGGCCGGCGGCGGTCGCGGGGGTGCACCTGGTGACCCCCAACGAGTCCGAGGTGCGGGAGCTGGTCACGGTCACGCCGGGGGCGACCCGGCTGGCGACGGCGGCGCGGGGCGCCCAAGGGCTGCGCCAGCGTTGGCGCGCCGGCGCGGTCGCGGTGACCCTGGGCGGGGACGGGGCGCTGCTCTGCCACGCGGGCGCGACGCCGATGGTGGTGCCCGCCCCGGCCGTCGCCGAGGGGGACACCTGCGGGGCCGGTGACCGGTTCGCGGCCACCGCCAGCCTCGCCCTGGCACGGGGGGCGCTGGTCTCCGAGGCGGTGCAGGAGGCGGTCGCCGAGGCGTCGGCGTACGTGGCCGGCGGGGGAGTGGCGACGGCGCTGCCGCGCGCGGTGCGTCCGCTGCCGCCGGCGGTCTCCGGCCCCGGCGGCGAGCGCGTCGGCGTGGCCGCGGCCGCCGGCGTGGTGTCGGCGGTACGCGCGTCCGGCGGGACGGTGGTGGCCACCGGCGGCTGCTTCGACCTGCTGCACGCCGGGCACGTGGCGACGTTGCAGGCTGCCCGGCAGCTCGGCGACTGCCTGGTGGTCTGCCTCAACTCCGACGCGAGCGTGTCGGGGCTGAAGGGCCCGGACCGGCCGGTGATCCCGCAGGGCGACCGGGCCCGGCTGCTCGCGGCGCTGAGCTGCGTCGACGCGGTCATGATCTTCGACGAGGCCACCCCGCACGCCGCGCTGTCGTGGCTGCGGCCGGACGTCTGGGTGAAGGGTGGCGACTACGCCGGTGACGGCGGCGAGCCCGCCCTGCCCGAGGCGGAGGTCCTGCGCCGCTGGGGCGGCAACGCCGTGGTGGTGCCGTACCTGGACGGCCGCTCCACGACCGGGCTGATCGCCGCCGCCCGCTCCACCGGCACCGCCGCACCGCTCGGCGGGCCGCCGCTCACCGACACCGTGCCGCCGGCCTGCGCGCCGCCGCCCGGTGCCGCTCCCGGCGGGCCGCTGGCGAGGCCCGGGGGCGAGCCCGAACGGGCGCGGGCCGGCCTTGCGGGACCGACGACGACGGAGGGCACCCGATGAGCGCCGCGTCGCCCGGCGCGGGGCGCACCGTGCTGGTCACGGGCGGATCGAGCGGCCTGGGCGCCGCCGTGGTCGCGGCCGTGGCCCGGGCCGGCGGACGTCCGCTGGTGCTGGACCGGCAGGCGCCCGCCGACGGCGTGCCGTGGGTGGAGTGCGACCTGGCCGACACCCGCGCCGCGGAGGCCGCCACCCGGCAGCTCGCCGAGCGCTCGGGCGGGCTGGACGCGGTGGTCACCGCGGCGGGGATGGACGTGCCCGGGAAACTGGCGGACACCCCCGGCGAGACCTGGGAGCGGATCGTGGCCGTGGACCTGCTCGCCACGGCGGCCGTCGTACGGGCCGCCCTGCCCTTCCTGGAGACCTCCCGGGGAAGCGTCGTCACCGTCGCCTCCACGCTCGGGGTGAAGGCCGTTTCCGACGCGACCGCGTACTGCGCCGCGAAGTTCGGGGTCGTCGGCTTCACCCGGGCCCTCGCCGCCGAACTCGCCGGCCGGGTCGGCGTCACGCTGCTCATTCCCGGCGGCATGCGCACGGCGTTCTTCGACGAGCGCGACGCCGCGTACAAGCCCGGTCCCGACGCCGTCCTGAACGACCCCGCCGACACCGCCGCCGCCGTCATGTTCGCGCTGTCCCAACCCGCCGGCTGCGCCGTCCGCGAGATGGTCGTCTGCGCCGACCAGGAGACCTCCTACCCGTGATCCTCGCCCTGCGCGCCCTCGGTGTCGGCGACCTCGCCACCGCCGTCCCGGCCCTGCGCGCCCTGCGTGCCGCCCACCCCGGCCGGGACCTCGTCCTGGCGGCACCCGGCTGGCTGGCGCCGCTGGTCGACCTGGTCGGCGGCGTCGACCGGCTGGTGCCCACGGACGGGCTCGGTCGCCCCGACCCGGCCCTGGGGACGCCGCGCGTCGCCGTGAACCTGCACGGCCGGGGGCCCGAGTCGCACCGGATGCTCGCCGGCACCCGTCCCGGTCGGCTGCTCGCCCACGCCAGCCCGGAGGCCGGCCACCACGACGGCCCCGAATGGCGCGACGACGAACACGAGGTCGACCGCTGGTGCCGGCTCCTCGGCTGGTACGGCATCCCCGCCGACCGCACCGACCTGGACCTGCATCGCCCGGCCCCCGGCGGCGTCCCGACCGGCGTGACCGTGCTGCACCCGGGTTCCAAGATCCCGGCGAAGCGCTGGCCGCCCGGACGCTTCGCCGCGCTGGCCCGGGAACTGGCCGCCCGGGGGCACCGGGTGGTGCTCACCGGCAGCCTCGACGAGCGGGCCACCGCGCAGCGGATCGCGGACGCCGCGGGGCTGCCCGCCGACGCGGTGCTCGCCGGCCGGACGGACCTGGGCCGGCTGGCCGCGCTGGTGGCGTACGCCCGGCTGGTGGTCAGCGGGGACACGGGCGTGGCGCACCTGGCGACCGGCTACCGCACGCCGTCGGTGGTGCTCTTCGGCCCGGTCTCCCCGGCGCTGTGGGGGCCGCCGCCGGGCCGGCGGCGGCACCGGGTGCTGTGGGCGGGTGGACAGGGTTGGCCCAGGTGGGACGGGGTAGGAGGCCATCCGACGTTGGCGGCCATCGGGGTCGACGAGGTGGTGGCCGCCGTGGACGAGGTGGAACGGGCGGTGCGGGTCTCCCGTGCGGTTGCGGCGTAGTGATCCGGGCAGGCCGGGGTACGGGCGACGCCGGCGCGGTCGGGGCTGGCTCTTCCTGGACCCGTCCGGGCAGCCGGTCCGCGACCCCGACCGGTTGGGTCGGCTACGTGAGCTGGTGATCCCGCCCGCCTGGCGCGACGTGTGGATCTGTCCGTACCCGAACGGGCACATCCAGGCCACCGGCATCGACGCGGCCGGGCGCAAGCAGTACCTCTACCACCCGACGTGGCGGGAGAAGCGTGACGAGGCGAAGTTCGACCACATGCTGGAGGTGGCCCGCCGGCTGCCGGTGCTGCGCGAGCGGGTCGGGCGGGACCTGTCCGGCCGGGGACTGCACCGCGACCGGGTGCTGGCGACGGTGACGCGGCTGCTGGACATGGGCACGTTCCGGGTCGGCAGCGACCAGTACGCGGCCGGCGACGACCCGACCTTCGGGGTGTCGACCCTGCGCCCCGAGCACGCCCGGTCCCGGGGCGGTTGCGTGGTGTTCGAGTTCCCCGCCAAGGGCGGCATCGAGCAGGTGCGTCGCATCGAGGACCCGGAGCTGTGCCGGGTGCTGGTCAACCTGCGCCGCCAGCGCCGGTCGGCCGACCGGCTGTTCGGCTACCGGGACGGCGGGGACTGGCGGGACGTGCGCAGCGACGAGGTCAACGAGTATCTGCGGGACGCCAGCGGCGGGGAGATGACGGCGAAGGACTTCCGCACCTGGCACGCCACGGTGCGGGCGGCGACCGAACTGGCGACGGTGGGTCCGCCGCGCTCGGCGACCGCCGGCAGGCGGGCGGTCGCGGCGGTGATGCGTGACGTCGCCGAGCTGCTCGGCAACACCGCCACCGTGGCCCGCACGTCATACGTCGACCCGCGCGTGGTCGACCTCTTCCACGACGGCGTGGTGGCCCCGGTCGACCCCGCGACGCCCCGCGAGAAGGCCGAGCGGATCGTGCTCGAACTGCTGGAGGACGCCTGAGGCGGCCCCGGCGCCGGTCCTGAAGTGGGGGGCGCGGGGCACCGGACGACGGGGCCGGGTCAGGCCGTGGCCGTCCGGCCCTGGATCAGCACCTCGACGCCGTCGAGGATCCGGTCGAGGCCGAACTGCCACTCCGTGTCGAACACCTCGTCCTGCTGTTCCTCGGCGCTCTCCGCCAGCAGCTCCCGGATCGCCGGGTAGGCGCCGTGCCGGGTCAGCAGGGCGAGCTGGTGCCAGTACCGCATCCCGGCGTCGTCGGGGTCGAGCTGTTCGCGGGCCGCGGCCTCGTCGAGGTCGGCGGTGAGGGTGGCCCAGTTCCGGGCGTACCCGCTGACCAGCATGATCGTGGAGAGCCGCTCGACGCCGTGCAGGCCGGTGCCGTGCAGGGCGGCCAGCCCCTGCTCCATCCAGCGCACCTGGTTGGGGCCCAACGGCGGGCCGCTGATCGGAACCTGCCGGATCCACGGGTGGCGGTGGATCGCCGTCACGTTGGCCAGCCCCCAGCGGGCGAGTGCCGGCCGCCAGCCCTCGCCCGGGGCGCGTGGCGCGGGCGGGTCCCCGTACGCGGTATCGGCCATGAGCTCCAGCAGGTCGTTCTTGGCGGAGACGTAGCGGTAGAGCGACATGGTCGCCACGCCCAGCTCGCCGGCGACCCGGCTCATCGACACCGCCGGCAGCCCGTCGGCCTCGGCCACCCGGATGCCGGCGGCCACCACCTGCCGCATCGTGAGGCTGCGCCGGGGTCCCCTGCCGGGGCGTTCCCGCAGGCCCCAGGCGAGCTCGATGCTCTCCGGCAGCTCGACGTCGGCGTCGCTCACTCTCACCTCCCGGTACGCGGCGTTGACCGCCATCCTAGCTTCTGCGTATGGTGTACGCAGAGCAGCGTATGAGGTACGCAGAAAGCGGAGGGTGAGGGGCGATGGCAGTGACGGACGCGGCGGTGGAGACCGTCGACCTACGCAGGTCCTACGGCGGGGTGGCGGTGCTCGACGGCCTGAGCATGCGGGTCGCCCGGGGCAGCGTGCACGCCCTGCTCGGCCCGAACGGGGCGGGCAAGACCACGACGGTCCGGATCCTGGCCACGCTCACCACGCCCGACGGGGGCGTGGCCCGCGTGGACGGCCACGACGTGGTCCGCGACCGGAGCCGGGTCCGGCGGGCGATCAGCCTCGCCGGCCAGCACGCGGCGCTCGACGACCAGCAGACGGGCGCGGAGAACCTGCACATGATGGCCCGGCTGGCCGGGCTGGCCCCGGCCGCCGCCCGGCGGCGCGCCACGGACCTGCTGGAGCGCTTCGACCTGGTCGCCGCCGGCAGGCGGCGGGTGGTGACCTACTCCGGCGGGATGCGCCGCCGGCTCGACCTCGCGGCCAGCCTGGTCGGCCAGCCGTCCGTGATCTTCCTCGACGAGCCGACCACCGGCCTCGACCCGCGCAGTCGGCAGGGGCTGTGGGAGGTGGTCGCCGAGCTGGCCGGCGCCGGGGTGACGGTGCTGCTCACCACGCAGTACCTGGAGGAGGCCGACCGGCTCGCCGACCGGATCGCGGTGCTGCACGGGGGCCGGCTGGCCGCCGAGGGCAGCGCGGGCGACCTCAAGCGCCGGTTCGGTGCCCACCGGCTGGAGCTGACGCTGCGCGACGCGCGGAGCTTCGCCGAGGCGACGCACCGCCTCGGCGGGCGCGTGACGCACCGCGACCCGGCCCGGCTGGAGCTGGCGGTCGCCACCGACGGCGGCGCACCGGAGATCCGCCACCTGCTCGACGAGGTCGATCCCGACCGGCAGGGGCTCGCCCGGTTCACCATCCGCGAGGCGACCCTGGACGACGTCTTCCTCACCCTCACCGGCGACCCGGTGACCGCCCGGCGGGAGGCGGCCGGTGTCTGAGCTGACTGTGCGACCGACCCGTGCCGGCGAGGCCCTCGTCATGATGGCGCGCTGCGTACGGCTGTCCCGGCGCAACGTCGACGCGCTGCTGACCTCGCTGCTGCTGCCGGTGCTGCTGATGCTGCTCTTCGTCTACCTGTTCGGGGGCGCGATCGACACCGGCACCCGCTACGTCACCTACGTCGTGCCCGGCGTCCTGCTGCTCTGCGCCAGCTTCGGCGCGGCGACCACCGCCGTCAGCGTGACCACCGACCTGACCAACGGGATCATCGAGCGGTTCCGCACGATGGACGTCAGCGCCACCGCGATCCTCGGTGGGCACGTCGCCGCCAGCATCGCCCGCAACACCGTCTCCACCGTGCTGGTGCTGGCCCTCGCCGTCGCCATCGGCTTCCGCCCGGCCGTGGACCCGCTGCGCTGGCTGGCCGCGTTCGGGGTGCTGCTGCTCTTCCTGCTCGCCGTGTCCTGGCTGTCGGCCGCGTTCGGCCTGCTGGCCCGCACCCCGGAGGCCGCCAGCGGCTTCACCTTCCTGGCGATGTTCCTGCCGTACCCGAGCAGCGCGTTCGTGCCGGTGGAGACGATGCCGGGCTGGATCCGCGGCTTCGCCGACCACCAGCCCGTCACGCCCGTCATCGAGACGCTGCGCGCCCTGCTGCTGGGCACCCCGACGGGCACCGCCCCGGCCCTGGCGGTGGCCTGGTGCCTCGGCGTCCTAGCCGTCTCGGTGCCCCTGACCGCCGTGCTGTTCCGCCGCCGCGTGGCCTGACCGCCACCACCCTGGGGGGGTACGCGACGGCGGCACCGGACCCCGTCCGGTGCCGCCGTCGTCGTCTGCGCGTCAGTCGTTGAGCACCTGGGAGAGCCGGTCGCGGAAGCGCCGCTCCGAGTCGCTGACCACGTCCCCGCCGAGGCCCAGGATGCCGCCGCTGGAGGCCGCGCCCACCACCTGCTCGGCGATCTCCACCAGCCAGTGCTTGTAGGCGCCGGCCTCGCCCTCGTCTGTCCGGGCGGCCAGCAGCACCGCCGCCTCCCTGGCCCGGCCCAGCACGTCCTCCAGGTAGGCGCGCGGGTCGGACGGCGCGATGACCGGCATCTCCTCGCCGGCCTCCGGGTCGCCCACCCGGGTGACGATCTCGCCGGCCACGGCCGCGACCAGCGGGCTGGCCGACTCCCGGCCGGCGGCGATGGTCTCCAGCCCGGCCGCGTTCTCGGCCATGGTGCGCCGGGTGCCGTCGGACTCGGCGGCGCTCGCCGCGGTCAGCACCGACTGCGGCAGGCCGACCAACAGCCCCCACTCCTCGTCGGAGAAACCGAATCCGGTGTACGCCGGCTGCTCGATCACGGCAAAGCCCCTTTCCGCACTGATGTCGCTCGTCGTCCACGGCCCCGGCCAGCGGTGCCCGGCTCAGGCTAGTCGAGGGTCAGCAGGCCCTGTTCGGACACCACGCTGACGGACAGCGTCTTGTACCCCACCTCGTCGAAGAGAACCGTCATGCGGTCCTCCTCGTAGCTCAGTACCAGGCCGTGCCCCCACTCCGGGTGCCGGACCTGGCTGTGCACGGGGAAGGGCCCGACCGCGCCGTCGTCGGGGGTGCTGGTGCCGGCGTGGCAGTTGTCGCAGTGCCCGCAGATCTCGCTCATCTGCTCACCGAAGTAGGCCAGCAGTGTCTGCCCCCGGCAGGCGGTGGTCTCGGCGAAGGCCCGCATCATGTCGGTACGCGAGCGGGTCACGGTCTGCTGCCGCTCGGCCTCCGCCAGGGCCGCCGCGGCGGCGTCCACGGGGGCGGGGGAGTAGCGGGGGGCGCCGATGCGCTGCTTGGCCCTCGGCTCGGCTGCGCCGACCTGCTCCAGCAGGGCGAGGTACTGGCCGAGCTTGCGCGGGCCGAGCCCGGTGAGCTCGCGCAGCTCCTTCTTGTTCCGTGCCTTCTTGCGCAGCAGCGCGGACAGGTCGCGTAGCTCGTCGGCGTTCGGCAGGCCGCCGCTGAAGAAGCGTTGCAGCCCGACGTCCTCGCCCTGCCACAGCAGCAGCACCCGGGCCGGGGCGCCGTCGCGGCCGGCCCGCCCGATCTCCTGGAAGTAGCTGTCCGGCGAGTCCGGCAGCGCCATGTGGACCACCCAGGCGATGTTCGGCTTGTCGATGCCCATGCCGAAGGCCGAGGTGGCGACCATGATCGGCACCTCGTCGGCGAGGAACGCCTCGTGCAGCTCGGCGCGTGGCCCGGCCGCCATTCCGCCGTGGTAGTACTGGGCCGGGTAACCGGCGTCGGTGAGCCGGGCCGCCAGCTCCTCGGCGGAGCGCCGGGTGGGCACGTAGATGATGCCGGGCCGGGTGTCGTCGCTCAGCAGGGCGAGCAGCCGCCGCCACCGGTAGCCCTCCGTCGGGCAGTGCGCCACCTCGAGGAACAGGTTCGGCCGGTCCAGCCCGGAGACCACCACCTCGGGCTCGGTCAGCCGCAGCCGGGCGATGATGTCGTCGCGTACGGGCGGGGAGGCGGTGGCGGTCAGCGCCACGACCGGGGGCCGGCCGATGCCGTCGATGAGGTGGCCCAGCGCCAGGTAGTCGGGGCGGAAGTCGTGCCCCCAGGCGGAGATGCAGTGCGCCTCGTCGATCGCCACCAGCGCCGGCTTCAGTGACTTCACCTCGGCCATCCGGTCCGGGTTGGCGAGCTGCTCGGGGGTGATGAAGAGGAACTCGGCCCGCCCCTCGCGGATCTCGGTGATCGCCTGCGCCTGCTGGGCGGCCGACTCGTTCGAGCTGATCCGCACCGCACGCAACTCCGGCCGCTGCCGCTCGTTGAGCGCCGCGATCTGGTCCTGCTGGAGGGCGAGCAGCGGGGAGATCACCACGGTCGGGCCGGGGATCAGGCTGGCCGGGATCTGGTAGATCGCCGACTTGCCGGCGCCGGTGGGCAGCACCACCAGGGCGTCACGGCGCTTCATGACCGCCCGCATGGCGGCCAACTGGTGGGGCCGCAGTGCGGTCCAGCCGAAGAGGCTCTTGGCCGCGCGGCGCAGTGTCGTGGAGTGCGTGGACAGTTTCATCGAGGGCCGGAGGTACCCCCCGCGATCAGCGCCGAAACCGCGCCTCAGGTGTAAGGAAGGGGCCCTTCCTTACACCTGAGGCGGCGGTCAGCGTACGCGGGGGAACACCTCGCGCTGGTAGAGGTCGAGCAGGCCCTGCCAGTTCGGGCCGGTGTTGGCCACGTAGACCTCGTCGAAGCCGGCCTTGGCGTACTGGTCGATCTTCGCCAGGTGCGCGTCGACGTCCCGCCCGCAGACGAAGGCGTCCTTCATCGCCTCCGGCCGGACCAGCTCGCCGGCCTGCTCGAAGTGCCGCGGCGACGGCAGCACCTGGGACAGCTCGCCGGGCACCCCGGCGTTCGGCCAGCGCTCGTACGCGATCCGCACGCCCTCCTCCTCGCTGGGCGCGTACGCCGCCTTGAAGCCGGCCTGGCACGGCTTGTCGCCGCCGCCGTTCTCCCGGAACCGCCGGACGAGTTCGGCGTCGGGCGAGGTGTTGACGAAGCCGTCGCCGATGCGGGCGGCCAGGTCGACGGCCTTGGGGCCGAAGCCCGAGACGTAGACCGGCGGGGGAGTGTCCGGCAGCGTGTAGATCCGGGCGTGTTCGACGGTGTAGTGCTTGCCGTGGTGGTTGACGAAGCCGCCCCGCCACAGCTCGCGCATCACCTCGACGGCCTCCTCCAGCATCTCCAGCCGGACGTCGGCCTGCGGCCAGGCGTCGCCGAGGATGTGCTCGTTGAGCGCCTCGCCGCTGCCCACCCCGAGCACGAACCGCCCGGAGTGCAGGACCGCGCTGGTGGCCGCCGCCTGCGCCAGGACGGCCGGGTGGAGGCGCACGGTCGGGCAGGTCACGGCGGTGGTGACCGGGAGCTGGCAGACCTGGCTGAGCGCGCCGATCACCGACCAGACGAAGGGGCTCTGCCCCTGCGCGTCCGTCCACGGGTGGTAGTGGTCGGAGATCCAGAGCGCCTCGAAGCCGGCCCGCTCCGCGCCGCGCGCCTGCTCCAGCAGCTCGGCCGGCGTGTACTCCTCGGTGGACAGAAAGTAGCCGATCCTCATCGTTCCCCCTCGCCGTGTCGTACCGGTCCAACGAGGCAGGCGGTACCCCGACGGCCGCCGTCGAACCGCGGTGCCGGCGCCGGGCGGCGCTCAGCGCCGGAACATCGCGCGGATCGCGACGAGCAGCAACAGGCCGCCGACGACCAGGCCGAGCAGGCGTACGCCGGGGATGTCGGCCGGGCTCGTCGCGTCGGCCAGCAGCAGGGGATCCATCCCCGAACTGTCCCCAGCTCCGCGCCCGACGGCAACTGTAAGGTTTATTGACTATTTCCTCGCACGGTGTGACCATGTCAGCACCGCCGCCGGTGGCGGGCCGCCGGGCGCGGAGAAGACGGGGGTACGACGACCGCATGAGCGAGCGACACATCAGCCACCACACCGGCGGGCCGGCGTGAGCGGGCGCGACGGGAGCCTGACGGCCCTGGCCGCCGCCGTCCTCCAGCCGGGCTTCGTCGGCACCACGCCGCCGCCCTGGATCTGCCGCTGGCTCGGCGAGGGCCTCGGCTCCGTGGTGCTCTTCGCCCGCAACGTGGTCGACCCGGAGCAGGTGGCCGCCCTCACCGCCACCCTGCGCGCCGAGCGCCCCGACGTCGTCGTCGCCATCGACGAGGAGGCTGGCGACGTCACCCGGATCGAGTCCGCCCGGGGCAGCTCCCGGCCCGGCAACTTCGCCCTCGGCGCGGTGGACGACCCGGCGCTGACCGAGGAGGTGGCCCGCGACCTGGGCGCCGACCTCGCCGCGCTGGGCATCACCCTCGACTACGCCCCCGACGCCGACGTCAACTCCAACCCGGCCAACCCGGTCATCGGCGTACGCGCCTTCGGCGCCGAGCCGGCGCTGGTCGCCCGGCACACCGCCGCCTGGGTACGCGGCCTCCAGTCGGGCGGGGTCGCCGCCTGCGCCAAGCACTTCCCGGGGCACGGCGACACCCAGGTCGACTCGCACCACGACCTGCCCCGGATCGGCGCCGACCGGGCCCGCCTCGACGCGGTGGAGCTGGCCCCGTTCCGGGCCGCCGTGGCCGCCGGGGTGCAGGCCGTGATGACCGGCCACCTGCTGGTGCCGGCGCTGGACCCGGAACTGCCCGCCACCCTCAGCAACCGGATCCTGGGCGGGCTGCTCCGCGACGAGCTGGGCTTCTCCGGCGTCGTGGTCACCGACGCGGTGGAGATGCGGGCGGTCGCCGACCGGTACGGCTTCGCGGCCACGGCCGTGCGCGCCCTCGCCGCCGGCGCCGACGCGATCTGCATCGGCGGGGAGCGCGCCGACGAGGGGACGGCCCGGCTGCTGCGGGACGCCATCGTCGCCGCGGTCGTCGACGGCGACCTGCCCGAGGAGCGCCTCGCCGAGGCGGCCAAGCGGGTGGGACAGCTCGCCGCCTGGACGGTGGCCGCCCGGGCCGAGCGGCCGTCCCGGTCCCGCCCGAGCGCCGCCGGTTCGGCCGTCGGGCTGGCCGCCGCCCGCCGGGCGCTGCGGGTCACCACCGCGCCCGCCGGCGTCGGCGCGTTGCCGCTGACCGGCCCCGCCCACGTGGTCGAGTTCGAGCCGCCGCGCAACATCGCGATCGGTCCGGAGACCCCGTGGGGGCTCGCCGCCCCGCTGGCCGACCTGCTCGCCGGCACCACCACCGTCCGCTACGCCGAGGCCGACGTGCCCGCCGACCCGACCGCCGGGGCGGCCGGCCGATGCGTGGTGCTGGTGGTGCGCGACCTGCACCGCCACGACTGGATGCGGGCGTCGGTGGGCCGCGCGCTGGCAGCCCGCCCGGACGCGGTCGTGGTCGAGCTGGGCGTGCCCGAGCTGGTCACCGGCGCGGTCCACGTCGCCACCCACGGCGCCACCCGGGCCGCCGCCCACGCCGCCGTCGGGCTGCTGACGGGTCGCTGACCGCCCCCGTATCCCGACCGGTGCCCCCGGGCTACGGCTCGGGGGTGACCAGGTCGGCGTACTCGGGGTGGCGGCCGATGAAGGCCGCCATGAACGGGCAACGCGGCACCACCGTCGTGCCGCGCTCGCGCAGCTGGTCGAGGGTGCCCCGGACCAGGGCCGCGCCGACGCCCATGTTCTGGAACCTCGGGTCGACCTCGGTGTGGGTGAAGACCAGCACCTCGCCGCGCGGCAGGTACGCGGTGAACCCGGCCAGCGCGTCGTCGACCAGGATCTCGAACCGGTGCTTGGCGGGATTGTCCTCGACCAGGGTGCTCACCCGGCCATTCTGCCCCCGCGACCGGCGAGCCGGTCCAGTTCGCCGAGCAACCGGTCCACCTCGTCGGACGTGTTGTAGTGGTAGAGGCTGGCGCGCACCGCCCCGCCGCTGTCGCGCAGCCCCATCGCCTGGAAGTACTCGTACGCGTAGTAGTCGCCGGCGGAGAGGCAGAAGCCGGCCGCGCCCAGCTCCTCCTGGGCCCGCTGCGGGGAGAGCCCGGCCAGCCGGAAGGACACCGTCGGGCAGCGCCGGGCGGGGGAGCCGAGCACCGTGACGCCGGGCAACGCGGCCAACCCGGCGAGCAGCCGGTCCAGCAGCGACTCCTCGTACGCCCGCGCGGCGCTCAGCCCGGCGACCAGCCGCTCGCGGCGGCTCCCGGTGGCCGTCGGGTCCAGCCCGGCCAGATGGTCGACGGCGGCGGCCACGCCGGCCAGCAGGGGGAAGCTCGGCGTGCCGTACTCGAAGCGGTCCGGCACCGCGTCGGACGACGGCAGCAGCTTCGCCGGACGCAGCCGCTCCCACGTCGCCGGGGCGGCCACCATCGCGGCCAGGTGGGGCCCCGACCACTTGTAGGCGCTGGTGACCAGGAAGTCGG
Source organism: Micromonospora sp. CNZ303 (assembly GCF_004345505.1). Lineage (NCBI taxonomy): Bacteria > Bacillati > Actinomycetota > Actinomycetes > Micromonosporales > Micromonosporaceae > Micromonospora > Micromonospora sp. CNZ303. The sequence goes on from NZ_SLVT01000008.1 coordinate 289,310, forward strand.
CGCCCAGCGCGGCGACGTCGGTGGGCCCGTGCGGCACCGAGTGCACGCCGTCGACGCAGACCAGCGCCCCGGCGGCGTGTGCGGTCGCGGCGATCGCCGCCACGTCCGGGACGGTGCCGGTCGCGTTGCTGCCCGCGGTCACCGCGACCAGCCGGGTCCGCTCGCCGACCAGTTCCGCGTAGCGCTCCGCCGGCAGCTCCGCGGTGTCCCGGTCGAACTCGGCCCAGCGCACCGTCGCGCCGGCGGCCTCGGCGGCCTGCACCCAGGGGCGTACGTTCGCGTCGTGGTCGAGCCGGGAGACCACGACCTCGTCGCCGGGCCGCCAGCCGGCACCCAGGGTCCGGGCCAGGGTGTACGTCAGCGCCGTGGCGCTCGGCCCCAGCACCACCCCGTCGGGTTCGGCGCCGAGCAGGTCGGCCACGGCCGAGCGGGCGGCGCCCACCATCTCCAGCGAGCGCCGGCCGGGCGCGAAGGCGGCGCTGCGGTTGCCCACCGCCGCGCGCATGGCGGCGGTGACCGCGTCGACGACTCCGGCGGCGGTCTGGGTGCCCCCGGCGCCGTCGAGGTGGACGAAGCCCTCGGCGAGGGCGGGGTAGGCGGCCCGGGTGCGGGCGATGTCGAACGGCATGCCCGGGACCCTAACGCCCCGCCTCCGGCGCCCCACCTGCGCGGATGATCACGTCCTGCCGGAGTGGCCCGCGTCTCGTACCCTTGGCGGGGTGACGAATCGACGTGTTGCCTTCCCGCTGACCCCCACCCGCCGGGCCGCCGGCCTGTTGGCCGGCCTGGCGCTCGGCGTGGCCGTGCTCGCCGGTTGCAGCTCCGAGGGCACCAGCACCGACTGTGGCCTGGACGCCTGCACCGTCACCTTCGACCGGGGCGTGAACGCGAGCACCACCATCCTCGGGGTGGAGGCCAAGCTGATCGGCGCGCAGGGCGACCAGGTCACCGTCGAGGTCGCCGGCGAGCAGCTGTCGCTGACGACCGGCCAGCAGGCCACCGAGGTCGGCGGCTTCGCGGTGACGCTCGACAGCGTCACCGACCAGGAGGTCAAGATCCGGGTGTCGAGGAATCCCGGCAACTGACCCGTCGGGGCGGCGGTGGCCGACGTTTGGAAATCTTCGTATTCGGTGATTGTGGCGCCATGTCACTCACCCGGAATGCCGAAGCCACCGCCTCCCGTACGGCGAACAGCAGGTGGCTCGAGTTGTTGGCCAGAGTCGGTTTCATCGGCTACGGCATCGTGCACCTCCTGTTCGCCTGGCTGGCGTTGCAGATCGCGTTCGGCAAGGCCGGCGACGACGGCGACCAGTCCGGCGCGCTGCGCACCCTCGCCGCCCAGCCGCTGGGCAAGTTCCTCGTCATCGCCATCGCGGTCGGCCTGCTCGCCATGGCGATCTGGCAGGCGCTGGAGGCGGCCGTCGGGCACCGCGCCGAGCGCGGCAAGGAGCGTGTCTGGGAGCGGATCGCCTCGGCGGGACGCACCGTCGTCTACCTCTACTTCGCCTGGACGGCCTTCAAGGTCTTCAAGGACGCCGGTTCCAACAGCGCCGACCAGCAGGAGGCGCTGACCGGCAAGCTGATGGAGTCCTCAGGTGGCCGCTGGCTGGTCGGCCTGGCCGGGCTCGGCCTCGCCGCGATCGGCGTCGGCCTGGTGATCTACGGGCTGATCAAGCGCTTCGAGAAGCACCTCAAGACCGGTGAGATGGACGCCAGGACGCGCCAGCTCACCCGCCGGCTGGGCATGGCCGGCTACATCGCCAAGGGCGTCGCGTACGGCATCTCCGGTTTGCTGATCATCCTGGCCGCCGTCAACTACGACCCCGAGAAGGCCCGCGGTCTGGACGCGGCACTGCGCACGCTGCGCGACCAGGCGTACGGCCAGATCCTGCTCACCCTGGTGGCGCTCGGTATCGCCGCCTTCGGCGTCTTCTGCTTCCTGCAGTCCCGGTATCGCAAGGTCTGAACCTGGTCGATTCCGGCGTCGCCGGGCACTATTGGGCCTTTGCCCGAAGCACGTGCCCGGCGACAGGAGGAGGAAAAAACCTGTGCAGAGCTACCTCGGGACGATCGTCGCCGCGCTCGCCGCGGCGGCGATCGCCTTGTTCGCGGTCGAGGTCGCGCACCGCGTGATCCGGCGGGTCGGTAGGCGCTCGCTGCTGCTGACCGAGCTCACCGACCACGCGCACCGGTCGATCCAGGTCGCCGCCACCGTCGTCGCCGTCCAGTTCGCCGTGCGGTTCAGCACCGGCTACGCGGTCGGCGACCAGTGGCGGCAGGTGCTGCTGCACCTGCTGGTGCTCGGCGTGATCGCCAGCGTCGCCTGGCTGGTCGCCTCGCTGCTCGTCGTGGCGGAGGACACCGCACTGGCCCGGTTCCGGGTGGACGTGCCGGACAACCGGCACGCGCGGCGGGTGCGGACCCAGGTGGTCATGCTGCGCCGGTTGACGATCGCGGTGATCGTCGTACTGGCGGTGGGCGTGATGCTGATGACCTTCCCGGCCGTACGCGGCATCGGCGCCGGCGTGCTGACCAGCGCCGGTGTGGTCGGTGTGGTCGCCGCGCTGGCCGCGCAGAGCCTGCTGGGCAACGTCTTCGCCGGTCTCCAGCTCGCCTTCAGCGACGCGGTCCGCCTCGACGACGTGGTGGTGGTCGAGGGGGAGTGGGGCCGCATCGAGGAGCTGACGCTCAGCTACGTGGTCGTGCAGATCTGGGACGACCGGCGGCTGATCCTGCCCACCTCGTACTTCACCAGCAAGCCGTTCCAGAACTGGACCCGCACCGAGGCGGCGGTGCTGGGCACCGCCGAGTTCGACGTCGACTGGGCGGTGCCGGTGCAGGCCATGCGGGAGGAGCTGCGCCGCCTCGTCGAGGGCACCGAGCTGTGGGACGGCCGGGTCTGCGTACTCCAGGTGACCGACGCGACCGGCGGGACGATCAAGGTGCGTGCCCTGGTGAGCGCCGCCGACGCCGGCAGCCTCTGGGACCTGCGCTGCCTGGTTCGCGAGCACCTGGTCGCCTGGATCCGGGACCACCGGCCGACCGCCATGCCCCGGATGCGTACCGAGATCGGGGACGCGGAGAGCAACCTGGCGTGGCAGTGGGTACGCCCCCGCCGGCCGGTGCGCCGGCTCAACGACGCCGAGATGCCCGACGACGCGCGGGTCTTCGGCGGAAGCGACGACGGCGACGCCCGCAGCGAGGCCTTCGTCGGCCCCGACGAGCCCGCCGAAGCCCGCCGCTGACCCCCACCCACCCACCCGCCCTCCTCCCCTCACCCACCGCCCTCTTCCCCTCACCCACCCTCCCCGCCCGGTCCCACCAGACCCGCCCACCCCAAGGGGCGGGCGACCGTGCCCGAGGCGGGCGACCGCGCCCCAGGCGGGCGTGCCCGCTTCAAGGCACGGCGTCGATCATGCAGCTGCGGCCCCGTTACCTTTTTGATCGTCCCCAGCCGGGGACTCCTCGGTCGCCCGGCCCGGTATGACTTCCTGCCCCTGTCGTTTGGATGATCCGGGG